>NZ_DASYOK010000073.1:0-15062 GCF_036007805.1 Yoonia sp. | reverse complement strand
GGCAAAGGCCTTCTGGTGCGGCGCATCCTGTGATGCCGCATGGGCCAGTGCCGTGCGGGTCGTCATCATTGTCTTTCGGTCCAGCTTGTTCATCCGGTCATCCTGTTTTTGAAGTTTGGCATTCACGCCGTGGGAAAAGTCCTTGAAGTCGCTCATAAATCCGGCAATCGCCGTGTTCAGAGCCTGGGCAGGAGACACATCTTCCCCGCCCCGAGAATTGCTCTCAGTTGCTGTCATAATCAGTCCTTTGATCTGTCGCTCGGGCGGGGTTAGTCCCGCGCCATCATGCGGCGCGCACTCTCGAATGCCGCAGCCATCTCACGCAGTGCGGTCTCCGCGGGGTCCTCCCCCTTGGCACCCACACGCGCATCCGGAAGCATCGGAAAGGTGACCAAAGACACCTCCCAAAGTTCCAACTCAGACAACAGGCGTCCGCCCTTGTCGTCCTTACGGGCCTTGACGGTGCGATACCCGATGGACAAGCCATCAATCGCGCCTGCCGCGATCAGCGACACGGCCTCGCGGCCCTTGGCCACATCCGTCAGCAAGCGTCCCTTGACCCAAAGCCCCCTGGCATCCTCACGCACCTCGTCCCACACCCCAATCGGCTGGGCGGGATCATGTTGCCACAGCATTTTCACGCCACGCCCTTTGGCCAGCGAGGCCCCGTAAGCGCCTTTCTCGACGGTGTCGCCGCCTTGATCGGACTTGCCGAACAAAGACGCATAGCCGCTGATGGTCGTGCCATCAGTGACGGTCACTTCGGTGCCCAAGGCGCTAAACTTATGTTCCAAATTCATGTCCGAACCCCGCTCAGTGCTTTGACAATTTCGAAAATCAACAATCCCGCACAGCCGCAGACGATCAGCCAGATTTGCCATTCCAGACGTGCAATGATGAATTCAATCTGGCTCAGACGCATATCAACCTGCGCAAACCAGAAATCTGTCACGGGCGGCGGTGCGTCGCGGCGCGGCGTGCCGTCAAGTTCAACAACCTTACGATCCATCACCCACCTCCAAGGCAGGCAAACCCAACAGATTGCGCTTTTCGGCCGCTGTCAGAAAATCGGCCTCACTGACGCGCCGCCACTGCGCATCACGCTCGGCTGAGAGCGCCGAAATCTGGTCCAAATCAGGGCGCAACGCCACCTCTTCGCCGCCATGATCAGACAGCCAGACCGCAATCGCACTGAGCACGCGGGTGGCCAGTGGCAGCACCGTCAAACGGTAAAAGGCACGGTTGGCCTCTTGATAATTGGCATAGGTCGCATCACCGGGAATGCCCAAGAGCATCGGCGGCACACCATAGGCAATCGCGATTTCGCGCGCGGCGGCCTCTTTGGTTTTCTGGAACTCCATATCCGAGGGCGAAAAGCCCATCGGTTTCCAATCCAGCCCGCCTTCGAGCAACATCGGTCGCCCCGCATTGCGCGCGCCCTGATGCTGGGTCTCCATTTCGCCCAGCAACCGGTCATATTGATCCGCCGTCAGCGATGACTGCCCGTCCGCCCCGCGATAGACCAGCGCACCGGAAGGACGCGCGGCATTGTCCAGCAGGGCCTTTGACCACCGCGACGCTGCATTATGCACATCAATCGCCGAGGCCGCCGCCTGTAGCGGTGAAAACCCGTAGTGGTCATCCTGCGGATGGAAACTCTTGATATGGCAAATCGGGCTCAGCCCTTCGGCCACGGCAAAACGGTGTTTGCGCCCGTTGACCATATATTCATAGCCCACAGGCCAGCCATCCGCACCCGGTACCACAGACATACGATCCGAGCGCAGCACATGCATCTCGACAGGCAGCCCCTCATCGGCCACAGCCTCAAGATAGCCATTGCCTGTCAGCAAGACCTGCCCGAAGAGCGCTTCCAGCAACTCCGCCCGCCCCTGCCCTGCATTGGGCCGCGCCAAAAGCGACTGGACAGGGTGGGTATCATAGCGCCGCGCCGCGTCCTGCACGACAACAGGCAAGGCCGCCGCCGCCTCTGCAATCATCTTCACTGCCCGAAAGCCGATGGGATTGCCCGTGAAACCCGCCCGCGTCAGCGACACCACATCACGCGGCGACCAAGCAACGCGACCGGCACCGGACATCGCCATCACACGCCCTGTGGCCGAGGCTTTCACCTCGACAGGGGCCGTGTCTGGCTTGGTACGGTTTAAAAAATCAAACATTCAAAACTCCTGGTGCCGGTCGGTGGTGACCATCTGCAGTTCACGAAAAACAATTTGCCGCAGAGGGATGAGTAAATTGACACAGCAGCGCACGCACCGGCGCGCAACGCCTTCAAAGCGTACGAATACTGGGGTTGCGCCACTTTGCGGCAGGTTCGATCATCAGATCATAAAGCGCCCAGACAAGCGCATCGACACGGTCGGGCGATCCTTTGCCCTCATATCCCGCGCTGGTCATCTGCCCCATCTGGTCTTCCAGCGCAGAGAGGCCCAGCACATGCGCCACGCGGCCCTGCTCATAGAGTGCCGCAACAGGTTCCGCGCGCGCAACTTTGCCTTTGCTGGCATGCACCGAGCGGTAGGGCACCATGCCGTCCACACCGCGCAAGACCGCCTCAACCATATCGCCGCCCTGATTGACCTCGGCCACCAGACGGTCGGCCCCGTGCCTGCGCATCGCCGCAATTGCAGCCTCGGCCCAGACCGTGGGGCGTGCCGCTTTCACGCTGGCATCCTCCAACACCACGGCGGTCCATTGATGCGGCGGCCCTTTCATATAGACCCCCGCCACCACAACCCCGCAGGCGTCCGATCCCGCATGCGATGTGCCAGGCGGGTCGATTGCCACGACAATGCGGTCAGGCCTTGGCACCTCGGCCACCTGACAACGTGCCAGATCATCCGAAGACCACAAAGCACCCTCCACTTCGGTCAGCATCACGCCTTCCATCTCCTGCCGCCCCAGCGAGGTGCCGCCATAGCGCCCCTCGATCTCGCGCAGGAAACTTGCCGCCAGATTGGCGCGGTTGGCTTGGGTCGGGGCGTGGGTCACGACTGTCGTGTCCATCTCCAGCAAATCACGCAGCATCTGCGATTTGCGCGGTGTTGTGGTCACGCATGCCCGCGGGCTGTCCCCCAAGCGCAGCGCAAACTGCAACATATCCCACGCCGCGTCCCCCTTGCGCCATTTGGCCAGTTCATCCGCCCAGACCGCATCAAACTGCGGCCCGCGCAGGCTATCGGGGTCGTGCGCGGAAAAGACCTGCGCCTCGGCCCCGTTCGGCCAGACCAACAGCCGCCGCCCTGCAATCCACAGCGGGCGGCGGTCATCAGGGCAAACCGAAAGAATCCCGCTATCACCAAACACCATCACCTCGCGGGCCTGATCCATCGTTTCGCCCACCAAAGCCACACGGCGCGCCGTGCCTCGCGCATGGGGCGTCGGCCCTTCGACCATTCTGCGCACCCATTCGGCACCGGCGCGGGTTTTCCCCGCACCGCGCCCGCCCAAAATCACCCATGTGCGCCAATCACCTTTTGGTGCGATCTGATGCGGCATGGCCCAGAAATCAAACAGATAGGGCAATGCGCGCAGCTGCTCATCCGTCAGCATCCCCAAGAACGCCCTCTGCGATGAGGGCGTCGCGGAGGCGATCAAGTTGGCGCCCGATGTCATCCCTGATCGCGTCATAGTCGATGGCGTCTGCATCAGGGTCGGTTCCGATTTTGTCATGGAATTTATCCTCAGCGATCACCACCCGCAGGTGCGACGCATGTAAAAGATCAAGCTGTTTGTTGATTTCGTTCAGATTGCCGTAAGTGACCTTTTTCAGGTCATCAGCCATCTCGCGCAGCCTCTCGCGGACGTAGCGCGACACGGCGTCAATCTCGACGACCCTGTCGGATGCCGCCTCAAGGCCATCCGGCCCTGTTTTATCTGGTGTATTCATTTTGAACTGACCTTGGGAAGGAAACTTCCGTTACGGTCGAGCGACAGGGATCGCGTTTATTGATCCCCGTCTCCTAGCTTGTGTAAACTACGCCTGACACCGCTATAAGTCAACAAAAATGGCGCATCCAGAGGACGCGCCATTAGGAATTTGTTAATAATTATAGAAGGTTAACCGTCGTTCGCGCGCTGCGCCTCGATCTCGCGCCAGCGGGCCACATTGCGGTTATGATCGTCCAGATTGGTCGCAAAAGCATGACCGCCGGTACCATCGGCCACAAAGAAAATATACTCTGTGGTATCAGGATCAAGCGCCGCTTCAATCGCCGCCTGCCCGGGGTTTGCAATGGGCGTCGGTGGCAAACCGCTGATCACATAGGTATTCCACGGCGTCTCGCCCCGCAATTCACTCTGGCGCAAACCACGGCCCAAGACACCCTCACCGCGGGTGATGCCGTAAATGACCGTGGGGTCCGTTTGCAGGCGCATGCCAAGGTTCAAACGGTTGACAAAGACGCTCGACACCTGACGGCGCTCATCAGGCACACTGGTCTCTTTTTCGATGATACTGGCAAGGATCAGCGCCTCTTCCGGGGTCTCCAATGGCAACCCGTCCACACGGTTCTCCCAAGCCTCGGCCAAAATCGCCGCCTGCGTTTCCTGCATCCGGTTCAGGATCGACGATACCGTATCGCCGGGTGTGAATTCGTAATCGCGCGGCGCAAGGCTGCCTTCGGCTGGTGCGTCGGTCACATCCGCGACCAGACTGTCAATCTGCCCAAGCGCGTTCGCGATCTGCCAGCTTGTCGCGCCCTCGGCAATAACGAGCCGGAACGTGGCACTGCCATCCGCCTTGGTGGCCTCATAGCTCGCTGGCGGTTCGGTCTCGCCCACCACAAAATCTGCCACCTCGATGAATTCATTGGTCGCAGGATCAAGTTCGCGCACATCGACAAGCGTCTGGTTGATCCCGACGCGATATATCACCTCGGCACCACAGGTATTCCGGCCACCACGGGTGACGATATCAACGATCTCTTCCATCGACGCCGCCGCTGGCACACGGAAGCGGCCAAATTTCAGATCACCCGATTTTTCGGTGTAATCCGCGCCAACTTCAAAGATAAAGGCCGACGAAATCGCGCCCTGATCCACCAGATCAGCACTCAGCGCCTTCATGCTGCCCCCGCGCGGCACCTCAAGACAGATAGCTGCGTCCAACGGACCCGCTGTGCGATATTCGCGGCTGCCCCAAGCAACAAGGCCTGCCAGCAGGAACAGCCCGACAATCAGGAACGTCAGCGCATTCGACGCGATATGACGCCACATTAATCCACTTTCCCGAAAACAACGCTGGCATTCGTGCCGCCAAAGCCAAACGAGTTTGACAGAGCGATATCAATCTTGGCGGGCTTCTTTTCGTTGGCGCAAAGATCGACAACCGTCTCGCAATCCACGTTATCAAGGTTGATGGTCGGCGGCGCGACCTGATCGCGGATCGCCAGGATCGAGAAAATCGCCTCAATCGCCCCCGCAGCCCCCAAAAGGTGGCCGGTGGCGGATTTGGTCGAGGACATCTTCAACGATGATGCGGCATCGCCCACCAGGCGCTCGACAGCACCCAGTTCAATCGTGTCTGCCATCGTCGACGTGCCATGCGCGTTCACGTAGTTGATCTGGCTTGGATCAATCCCCGCGTTGCGGCAGGCCGCGCGCATCGCACGTTCCGCGCCTTCATGGTCAGGTGGCGGCGCGGTGATGTGGTAGGCGTCACCGCTCAGGCCATAGCCCAGCACCTCGGCGTAAATCTTGGCACCACGCGCTTTGGCGTGCTCATATTCTTCCAGCACGACAATGCCGGCACCTTCGCCCATGACAAATCCGTCGCGGTCAGCGTCCCACGGGCGGCTGGCTTTGGTCGGATCATCATTGTGCTTTGTGCTCAAAGCCTTACAGGCGTTAAATCCGGCAATCCCCAATTCGCAAATCGCCGCCTCGGCGCCACCGGCAATCATGACATCCGCATCACCATGCTGGATCAGACGCGACGCATCGCCAATCGCATGGGCGCCCGTCGAACAGGCCGTCACCACCGCATGGTTCGGGCCACGGAACCCGTATTTGATCGACACCTGACCGGAAATCAGGTTGATCAGCGCACCCGGCACAAAGAACGGCGACACACGACGCGGGCCTTTCTCGGCCATCATCACGGCAGTATTGGCAATCGAATTCAGGCCACCAATCCCCGAGCCGATCATGACACCGGTGCGTTCCAGATCCTCGCGATCCTCAGGGGCCCATCCGGAATCCTCAATCGCCTGCTGGGCAGCCGCCATACCGAAGATGATGAATGTATCAACTTTGCGCTGCTCTTTGGGATCAAGGTATTTGTCAGCGTTGAATGTCCCGTCGGTCCCGTCACCCAAAGGCACTTCGCAGGCATATTGCGTGGTCAGCCGACTTGGGTCAAAGCCGGTAATCTTGCCGGCACCGGACTGGCCAGCAAGAATGCGCTCCCATGACTTTTCCACACCATCTGCAAGGGGTGTGACCAACCCCAAACCTGTCACAACAACACGACGCATATTATGCCCTCACCTCTTGGCGTATTTGCCGACACTGATAGCCCAGCCAGGGGCCAAGGGGCAAGTGCAGCAATCTTGATCGGCAAGGATTGCACCAATAGCAGAAAGCGTCCTGTTGGCTCTTTGATGAAAAAAGCGCCAGAGACTGATTCCACTGCCGCCCAGCCGGCTGTGACCCTGCAGCGCACTGCCCTTCAAACGCAAAACGGCGCCCCGAGGGACGCCGTTTCACAAAACCGGACCTAACGCTTAGCTTGCGCCGTCGATGAACTTAACCGCATCACCGAATGTCTGGATGGTTTCTGCAGCATCGTCAGGAATCTCGATCCCGAACTCTTCTTCAAACGCCATAACCAGCTCAACAGTGTCGAGGCTGTCTGCACCCAGATCATCAATAAAGGACGCAGCTTCCGTCACTTTGTCTTCTTCAACACCAAGATGCTCTACAACAATCTTGCGTACGCGGTCTGCAACGTCGCTCATATTAAATCCTTACGTTTCTGTGGGCTCTTGCCCGTTGTTCCCTAGGCATCTGCCTAAATTTATGCGCCCGTGACGGGTCGCAGCCTTATCTGCCCTGCACAACAATTGACGTGGCGTCACATGCACCGTTCAGCAAATCTGCGTGGCCTATAGCAGAGAATACCCGCTTGGCAAACGCTTTCAATCACCGAAAGTGATGATCTTCTAGATCATGGCCATCCCGCCATTCACATGCAAGGTGGTCCCGGTCGTATAAGCAGCCTCGGGACTGGCAAGGTAAAGCACCGCCGCCGCGATTTCCTCGGCCTCGCCCATCCGCCCTGCAGGAACCTGCGCCAGAATGCCGGATTTCTGATCATCAGTCAGCTTGTCAGTCATCGCCGTCGTAATGAAACCAGGGGCGACGCAGTTCACCGTAATGCCACGGCTTGCCACTTCGTAAGCGATGGATTTCGACATCCCGACCATACCCGCTTTCGAGGCCGCATAGTTGGCCTGCCCCGGATTGCCTGTTGCCCCCACAACGGACGAGATATTCACGATCCGTCCCCAACGCGCTTTCATCATCCCACGGATCACGCCCTTACACAGACGCATCGTCGAGGTCAGGTTGACCTCCAGCACAGACGACCACTCCTCATCCGACATCCGCATAAAGATGTTGTCGCGCGTGATACCCGCATTGTTGACCAGAATATCCACCGATCCCATCAGTTCAGCGGCCTGTTTCGGCAGCGCTGTCACCGCTTCGGCATCGCTCAGGTTACACGGCAACACATGCGCGCGCACGCCCAGGGACGCGGCCAGCTCTTCCAGCGAGGCCACACGGGTGCCCGACAGCGCAACGGTCGCACCCGCGTCATAAAGCGCCTTGGCAATCGCGCCACCGATCCCACCAGATGCACCGGTCACAAGTGCATTCTTTCCATTCAGATCAAACATTTATACGTCCTTCTTCAACTTATGCTTTGATGGCAGCAACCGCTGCAACCACATCTTCAGGTGTGCTCACCGCCACCGCGTTGATCCCCCGATCAATCCGCTTGACCATGCCTGACAGGGCTTTGCCTGCACCGATCTCACAGACCTCGGTCACGCCTTGGGCGGCCATATACATCACGCTTTCACGCCAGCGCACCGAGCCTGTCACCTGCTCTACCAGCAAACGGCGGATCATTGCCGGGTCACTGACCGCTTCGGCCAGCACATTGGACACCACAGGCACCTTGGGCTGCGCGATCTCGACCGCATCCAGCGCAAGCGCCATCGCATCGGCGGCGGGTTGCATCAGGCTGCAATGGAAAGGGGCGCTCACCGGCAAAAGTAACGCGCGCTTGGCCCCTTTTGCCTTGGCAATCTCGACGGCCCGTTCAACAGCCGCCTTATGACCCGACACAACCACCTGTGCAGGATCATTGTCATTGGCGGCCTGACACACCTCGCCCTGCGCGGCCTCTTCGGCGACCGCTTTGACCGCCGCAAAATCCAGCCCTAAAATCGCGGCCATCGCCCCGACGCCCACAGGCACCGCCTCTTGCATCGCGATGCCGCGTGCGCGCAGCAAACGGGCCGCATCTGCGACAGTGAACGCACCTGCCGCCGCGAGCGCTGAGTATTCCCCAAGCGAATGCCCCGCCACAAATGATGCGGCATCCACCGTGACACCTTCTGCCTCAAGCGCACGCATCACGGCTATCGAAGTTGCCATCAACGCGGGCTGAGCATTCGCTGTCAGTGTCAGCGCGTCCAGTTCACCCCCCCAGATCAAACCAGAAAGATCCTCCCCGAGCGCCTCATTCACCTCATCAAAGACGGCTTTGGCCGCCGGATAAGCATCAGCAAGGGCCTTACCCATCCCGATTGTCTGTGCACCCTGCCCCGGAAATACAAATGCGCGCATGAAGCGTCCCCCATTCATTGCCTTTTATTGCCAAGACGCTTATCGCGCCGCGCCCGTCTGCACAAGCAAACACGAAACTGCACAGGACCAAGAGCACAGGCGCACAGAACACGGCCTTTGCATCATGGCCCGGCATGTTACCTATCCTAAAACTTCTGGAGATTGTTATGTCAGGCACGCAAACCTACGGCACCGTTACGAAAATATTTCATTGGCTCACGGCACTTTTGATCATCACCATCGTGCCGCTTGGGGTGGTCGCCTATAATCTGCCCTACGACACAAACGAACAACTGGCCCTGAAAGCGCAACTGTTTTCATACCACAAAACACTGGGTGTGATTGTCTTTGCCGTGGCCCTGGCGCGCATTCTCTGGGCTTTAACCCAAACCAAACCGGCCCCGCTGCACCCCGAACGCAAATCCGAAACATGGCTTGCCGAGACGGTGCACTGGTTGCTTTATATCTCGCTGGTGGCTGTGCCGCTGACCGGTTGGATCCACCACGCCGCGACCGAAGGCTTTGCTCCGATCCTGCTTCCCATCAGCCAGGATTTGCCCTTTGTGCCCAATGACGAAGCCGTTGCAAAACTCTTTGGTGGTCTGCACTGGCTGTGGAGCAAGATCATGGTTGGTTCAATTCTGCTGCATATTGCAGGCGCGCTCAAACACGTGTTCATCGACAAAGACGCCACCCTGCGCCGCATGTGGTTCGGCAAAAGCGACGCTCTCGGCCTTGGCCGCCATGTTGGCACATGGACCGCACCTGTTGCAGCGGTCGCACTTTATGTTGCCCTGACAGGGGCAGGCGCGGCAGCTGGCCTCTACGCTGCACCTTCAACTGCCGAACGGATTGAACTTGCCGAAGTATCCTCGGACTGGACCGTCACAGAAGGCTCCATCAACCTTACAATCACGCAATTCGGCAGCGCGGTCAGCGGCGGTTTCGCGGATTGGACCTCTGCCATCAGCTTTGATGAGACCGCAAGCGATGTCATGGGATCGGTTGAAACAACCATTTCCATTGGGTCACTGTCGCTGGGTTCTGTGACCGGCCAGGCGCTGGACGCGGATTTCTTCAACGCGGCCACATTCCCCACCGCGGTCTTTACCGCCGACATTCTGGCCGATGGTGCCGCCTATGTGGCTGATGGCACGCTGACGATCAAAGATATCTCAGCCCCGCTTGCCTTGCCGTTCACGCTGACACTTGAAGGCGACACCGCCACGATGAACGGGTCAATTACCATAGACCGGCGGACCTTTGAAATCGGCCAGAGCATGAGCGACGAAACCAACCTCGCCTTCCCTGTGCAGGTTGATATCGCCCTCACCGCAACCCGCTAAACGAAAAAGGCCGCGCTCCGATATGGAGCGCGGCCTGATTGTTCCGTGAGAAAGTGCGCTTATTCAGCCGCTTGCATCGCCTCGATGGAAATCATGACTTCCACTTCATCGCTGACGAACGGTGCAAATGCGCCAACTTCGAAATCGGACCGCAGCAATGTTGTTGTCGCGTCAAAACCGGCCCATTCCTTGCCTTCCATCGGATGCGTTCCAACCTGATTCAGTTTGGCGTCCAAAACCACAGCTTTCGTGACCCCGTTCAGCGTGAGGTCGCCCGTGATCAGCGCAGTGTCTTCGCCTGTCACTTCGATCGATGTGGATGTGAATGTCACCATCTCATCTGCGGCGGCGTCAAAGAAATCACCGCTCATGAAGTGGTCAAAGCGCGCCTCCCAGCCAGTCAGCATGGTGCGCACAGGAAACGATACATTGACGGAAGAGGCAGCAGGATCTTCCTGGTTGAATGCGATCTCGCCTTCAAATCCGGAGAACATGCCGTAGGTTGTCGAATATCCAAGGTGATCGTAGCTGAAAACGATCTGGCTGTGGCTTGCATCCAGAACGTAGTTTTGTGTTGATGCAAATGCGGGTGTCGTCAGGGTCGCGGCGGCAAGTGCCGCAGAAGTCAAAAAGGTTTTCATGGGGCTTCTCCAAGCTAAAAAAGTATTGCGTGGGAGAGAGATAGCCATTTTGCGTCAGGTTCCTAGCTTCAAAAACGAACAGAGGCTGTTCACGGATACATACCGTGTCCCAAAACGAAAAAAAGCCGCCCTGTTTGGGCGGCCCGCGTGTGTGTAGAATCGTCGTCTTACAAAAGATCTTTCGCCAACCGGTCCCGCAACGGCAAGAGTTGCGCCTCGGTCCCCTTGGCAACGCTGATCGCATGGGCGGAATCGTTATAGCCCAACAAAAGCTGTGACTGACCAGTGCTCTCATCCAGATCAAGATAGATGCCACTGATTTCGTCGAAGGTATAAAACCCCACTGTTGTCGGGCTGCCGAAACGGTTGGCCACAACCTCACGGATTTCGCGCGCTTTGGTGTCGATATGGACATCTGCAATCGTGCCACGGCTGGCAAACCACAAAAGATAGAACCCGACTGCCCCCATCAATACCGCAGCACCGATCCGCATAAAGCCGAAATTACCATCAAAAAAAAGGGTCGGCAGGACCAGAACACCGAAAGTCGCCGTCACCAGACAGACGCCAAAAAAGAAGCTGATTGCCTGCCCCAGCATCACTGAAACAGGTGCAGATTCGGATGAGCGGACCTTATAGCCCCAAAACTGATCTTCGGTCGCAAAAGGGGCCGCCCGTGCAACGTGTTTCACAAAGCCGCCTGCGGTGATGTTCATATCTGTCATTCTGCCCACTCCAAACTTATTGATGACATGATGCCCTGCAATCCGGGCAATAAAGCGGCAAGCACAAGGCGAGGTTAAGAAATCCGGGATTGTTGCGAAAAGGCTGCTTTTCTGGGGCATTCATGGCTTGCACCACGGGAATTCACCTGTATAAGACGCCATCCTTGCTGCAAAACGTATGAACTGCGCAGGCTCTCGTGGATGGGACGCATGCAAGGTGAACCGCCCATCCTTTGAAATGCGCTGATAAATGAACTGGAGTTCACATGCCGCTATACGAGCATGTCATGATTGCGCGTCAGGACTTGTCCAACACGCAAGCTGAAGGCCTCATCGAACATTTCGGAACCGTACTTGCCGACAACGGCGGCAAGTTGCTGGAGAACGAATACTGGGGCGTCAAAACGATGGCCTATAAGATCAACAAGAACCGCAAGGGCCACTATGCCCTGCTGCGCACAGATGCACCTGCTCCTGCTATTCAGGAAATGGAACGCCTGATGCGTCTGCACGAAGACGTCATGCGCGTGCTGACCATCAAGGTCGATGCACACGAAGACGGCCCTTCCGTGCAAATGCAAAAGCGCGAAGAGCGTAGTGACCGTGGCGAACGCCGCGAGCGCCGCTAATCGTTGATCTGAGAAAGGACATCAATCATGGCTACTAAACCATTTTTCCGCCGTCGTAAGTCCGATCCGTTTGAGGGTGAAAACGCCCCAAAGATCGACTACAAAGACACCCGCCTTTTGCAGCGCTACATCTCTGAGCGTGGCAAAATCGTTCCCGCCCGTATCACCGCTGTCGGTGCAAAGAACCAGCGTGCTCTCGCCCGTGCGATCAAGCGTGCCCGTTTCCTTGCCCTGCTGCCATACGCTGTAAAATAAGGAAATCATCCCATGGATATCATCCTCCTTGAGCGCGTTGCAAAGCTGGGTCAGATGGGCGAAGTCGTCTCTGTCAAAGAAGGCTACGCACGCAACTTCCTGCTGCCACAGGGCAAAGCCCTGCGCGTAAACGCAGCAAACCTTGCCCGTTTCGAGGCCGAAAAAGCCCAGATGGAAGCACGCAACCTTGAAACCAAAAAAGAAGCCGAAGCGCTGGCTGCAAAGCTTGACGGTGAGAAGTTCATCGTGATCCGCTCTGCATCCGACGCGGGTTCGCTTTACGGTTCTGTCACAACACGTGACGCGGCCGAAGCCGCCACTGCAGCCGGTTACTCGGTCGACAAAAAGCAGGTTGTTCTGCTTGGCGCGATCAAAGAACTGGGCCTGCACGATGTTTCGATCAACCTGCACCCCGAAGTCACAGCAACGATCACACTGAACGTCGCACGTTCGGTTGAAGAAGCTGAACTGCAGGAAGCCGGCAAATCCATCGCCGAGCTCGCAGCAGAAGAAGAAGCCGCTGCTGAATTTGAAATTCAGGAACTGTTTGACGATATCGGTGCTGCCGCATCTGACGACGACGATCTGGCCGAAACAGCCGGCGTTCAGGAAAACGCGGACGACGCGACCGAAGAGAAGTAACTTCTTTTCATCTGACAAATCCAAAGGCCGCTCCATTCGGGGCGGCCTTTTTCGGTTTGGCGATTCTCTTGTTCACGAGTTCTTGGTGCGCTGGGGCGTTAATACGTGACACAACACCAAAGTAGGAGGAACCTTTCCCGCCAACTGGCTCCTTCACTTGATGCAAAAAGCATACGCCAAGAAGGACAAATAAATGCCTGCAGGAAGCTCCCGTGGAGAAAACGCTCAGGCAATATCAAGGCTACGTCACGAAAAAGGGCGCCCAACAGGCGCCCTTTTCGATTCCAAACTGTAGAAAGCTTACTCTTCTTCGAGCTTCTCGACAGCCTTCTGAAGGTCCTCTTTGCTGACCTCTTTGTCAGTCACGGCCGCCTGTGCAAGAATGTGGTCAACGACCTTGTCTTCGAACATCGGCGCCTGCAGTTGCTGGCGGAACTGTGCGTTCTGCTGAACAAACTCGAAGAATTGGCGCTCTTGACCCGGGTACTGGCGCGCCTGGTTCATGATCGCTTGTGTCATTTCCTGATCGGTCACCTTCACTTGGGCCTTCTGGCCGATGTCTGCCAGCAACAGACCCAGTTTTACGCGTCGCTCGGCCAGCTTGATGTGCTCTTCGGTTGGCTTGATCTCAGGGTGATCATGGCCTTCAACCTCGGGGTTTTCTTCATGCCACAACTGGTGGGCAATCTGGTTGGCCTCCGCCTCGACCAGCAACGCGGGCAAGTCGAACTTTACAATCTTGTCCAGCGCATCAAGCAAGCCACGCTTTGCGATCGCACGGGACGCACCCGAATATTCTGCTTCCAGACGCTCTGTGATCTGACCTTTCAGCGCTTCAAGATCCTCGGCGCCAAACTTCTTGGCCAATTCGTCATCCAGCTTTGGCTTCTTGGGGCCGCGCACTTCCTTGATGGTGCATGAGAAGACAGCTTTCTTGCCTGCAAGATTTTCCGCCTGATAATCCTCGGGGAATGAAACCTCGACATCCTTCTCATCGCCCGCCTTCACTTTCAACAGGCCGTCTTCAAAGCCGGGAATGAAAGAGTTGGAACCCAGCACAAGCGGGTAATCTTCGGCTGCGCCGCCATCAAAGGGCTCGCCATCAATCTTGCCGACAAAATCCAGAACAACCTGATCGCCGTCCTTGGCTTGGGTCTTTTTGGCCTCATAGGTCACAGCCTGTGGGCTCTCGGCAAGGTTCTCCAGCGCTTCGTTGACGGACGCTTCATCAGCCTTCACAACCAGACGCTCAAGCTTGACCTCGCTGAAATCAATTTCCGCGACCTCTGGCAGCTTCTCGTAAGAGACGGAAATCTCGACGTCGTCGCCTTCTTTCCAGTCTTCGTTGGTCATTTTCATCTCGGGCTGGGCCGCAGGACGATCACCGGTTTCTTCCAGATGCGAAGACAGCGCGCCGTCGATCGCCTCTTGCATGCTCTCGCCCATCAGGCGCTGGCCAAACTGCTTGCGCAGCAATGCCATCGGCACTTTGCCTTTGCGGAAACCTTTCATTTCGACCGAAGGCTGTGCTTCTTTCAGCTTCTCTTCAACCTTGGCGTCCAGTTCGGCCGCCGTAACGGTGATCGCATATGCGCGCTTGAGGCCTTCGTTCAGGGTCTCGGTGACCTTCATGTGCTGTCCTTCTTTTTTCAAACTTGGTGCGGGTGAAGGGACTCGAACCCCCACGCCTTGCGGCGCCAGAACCTAAATCTGGTGCGTCTACCAATTCCGCCACACCCGCATGATCAAAAGGGGCTGGATTGCGCCAGCCCCGGTTTGCGCGCTGTCTAGCAAAGGAAACGGGGGGATGCGAGAGGAAAAATCGCGTTAAAGGCCCAATGCACGAAAGACTTTGGGCAGTTCTTCGGGAAGGTCCTCGGCAATCAGGCCCGGACCGAAGGAGAGCGCGCATTCGGTGTGCAGCCAGGCACCTGTTTCGGCGGC
>NZ_DASYOK010000072.1:0-7220 GCF_036007805.1 Yoonia sp. | reverse complement strand
CTGACCTTGGGTGCAGCACCAGACCTCGCCACGGCCATCATTACCAAGGCTCGCCATGCAGGCCTGCGGTTCGATATAGCCTTGGTGGGTCGCGGCGGTTTTGAAGCTGCGTTCGATGATCTTGTCCGCCTTGGCAAAGCCCGCGTCCAGATCACCATGCCCGAATTTGCAGTAGGTGGTCACGTTCTGCGACATGCCTGCTGGCACGTTTTCAAGCGCGCGGCCTTCCTGCACCACGGGTGCATCCGGTTTCATCGCGGCGTCCACATCGGTGACATGGGGCAGGGGTTCATATTCTACCTTGATCAGCCGGATCGCCTGTTTTGCAATCGCCTTGCTGGTTGCTGCGACGGCGGCCACAGCGTGCCCATCGTAAAGCGCCTTGTCACGCGCCAGACAGTTGATTGCCACATCGGCAAAGTCCGCGTCCTCCGGCATCGCAAGGTCAGCACCTGTGACAACGGCCTTCACCCCAGCCAGTGCCTCTGCTTGAGAAGTATCAATCGATACGATCCGCGCATGGGCATGCGGGCTGCGCAGGATGCGGCCATGCAACATACCGGGCGCAGAGATATCCGCGCCATAGGCAGCTTTGCCCGTGACCTTGTCGATCCCGTCAGGGCGGGTCACACGTGTGCCGACCACATTGAACTTGCGTTCTGCTTGTGCATCAAAAGCCATCTTATGCGCCTCTCATTTCAGCGGCAGCAGTCTGCACTGCTTTGATAATCTTGTCATAGCCGGTACAGCGGCACAGGTTTCCCGCCAGCCAATAGCGCACCTCGGTGTCGGTTGGGTCGGGGTTCTTTTCCAAGAGCGCCTTGGCCGCCACCAGAATACCCGGTGTGCAGATGCCACACTGCAAGGCGGCTTCTTCGAGAAAGACACGCTGCAAAGGATGCAAGGTATCGCCCTTGGCCATGCCTTCGATCGTTTCAATCTCTGCGCCTTCGGTTTCGACACCAAGCACCAGACAGGAACAAACCAAGCGCCCGTTCATCATCACACTGCAGGCGCCACAATCGCCTGTGCCGCAGCCCTCTTTGGCGCCTGTCAGCCCAAGCCGGTCGCGCAGTACATCCAATAGGCTTTCATCGGTGTGGCAGAGGAATTCTGTCTCATCACCGTTGATGGTTGTTGCAACGGGTATCGTTTTCATAGCTGACCTCCTGCGCGCCCGTAGGCGATAAGGGCCGCGCGTTTCGCGAGAACCCCTGCTGTTTTCGTGCGGAATTCGATAGTTCCGCGTTTGTCTGTGATCGGCGAACAGGCAGCTTCAACCGCGCGCACCATTGCAGCGATGGCCGCGTCATCCAGCTTTGATCCGACCAGCGCCACCCCTGCGTCTTTCACCAAGCGCACTGTCGGGGCCACCGCACCAATAGCGATGCGCGCATCCGTGACTACGCCCTCTTGATCCAATGTAAGGCTGACGGCTGCCGATGACACCGCGATGTCCATTTCGGTGCGGGGAATAAAGCGCAAATAGGCGTCACCTGCATGCGCCGGACGGGCAGGCAGATAGATCGAGGTGATGAATTCCCCTTTGCTCAGGGAATTCTTGCCGGGGCCTGTTGGAATATCCACAACAGGCACATCGCGAACCCCGTCAGGGCCGTGCACGCGCGCCACCGCTTCCGCTGTGACCATCGCGGGTACCGCATCGCCCGCAGGCGAGCCAGTGCAAAGGTTGCCTGCCATCGTCGCACGGCTTTGGACCTGGGAAGAGCCGATCAACTCGACCCCTTCCACCACGCCGGGCCACATTGCCTTAACCGCGTCATGTTCGCCCAGTTCAGCCCCTGACACCGCCGCGCCAATGCGAAATCCACCATCCTCGGGGGTAATCTCGCGCATGCCGGGCAGGTGCTTGAGATCGACCATCAGATCAGGCTCGACCATCTCTGCCTTCAACTGCACAAGCACATCGGTGCCACCCGCCAGAATGCGGGAAATGCCGGTTGCGTCACGCAATAGGGTTGCAGCCGCCTCAAAACTCTCGGGCTTAACGTATCTCATTGGGTATCCCCATATATCGGTAGGATTTGCGGCGCACGCGCGCTGCGTCAGGTGTATTGTGTCTTGAACGCCCCGGAGGGTCAAATCCATTCCCGCTGTGATGCGTCAAATTCTCGCTCCTCCCACTGGTATCGGAAGCCGCGTCGCGCTACCACTCGGTTATGACATTGAACCTGCCAAATATCCTGACAATCCTGCGGCTGGCAGCGGCCCCTGGCGTTGTCGTGATGTTTCTTTATTTCGCGCGGCCTTGGGCGGATTGGTTCGCGCTGGTACTGTTTGTCGTCGCGGCCTTCACCGATTTTCTTGACGGCTATCTGGCGCGCGCATGGAAGCAGGAAAGCAAGCTTGGCGCGATGCTGGACCCGATTGCCGACAAAGCGATGGTGATCATTGCGCTGGTCGTGATTACGGGCTTTTCCGGCATGAACCCCTGGATATTGCTGCCCGCCACGGTCATCATTTTTCGCGAGGTGTTTGTCTCTGGCCTGCGCGAATTCCTGGGCGACACTGCCGGCACGCTGAAAGTGACGAACCTTGCGAAATGGAAAACAACCGCCCAGATGGTCGCGATTTCCATGCTTTTCGCGACCGGCGCGTTCGAGCATTATTTCGCGATGCAATCGCTCGCGATGACACAAGAGATGGTCGAGGACGCGATCTTTGGCGGTGGGCCTGACGAATTGGGGCTTTGGTGGAAATACCAAGGCATGGTCATAAGCTGGTGGGGCGGTATCGTGATGCTCTGGGCCGCAGCGGTGCTGACGCTGGTGACGGGCTGGGATTACTTTAACAAATCGCGTCCTTTTCTGCAGGATGGTGGGATATGAATGTTGTCTATTTTGCATGGGTGCGTGAACGCATTGGTCTGCCGCAAGAAACAGTGGAAACAGGTGCTGCAACGGTGAAAGACCTGATTGCCGAGCTGAGCGCCCGCGAAGAACGCTATGCCGCTGCCTTTGCCGATATCAGCGCGCTACGCGTCGCACTTGATCAGGAGCTATCGGATTTCGACGCGCCCTTGGCTGGTGTGCGCGAGGTTGCGTTCTTCCCTCCGATGACGGGCGGCTGATGACGGTTCGTGTACAGGCAGAGGCTTTTGACGCAGGCGAAGAGCTGAATGCCTTCGCGCAAGGGAGCACCGATATTGGCGCGGTTGTCAGCTTTACTGGCGTTGTCCGCGACACCCAAGGCGACCTGCAAGAAATGCTGATCGAACACTACCCCGGCATGACGACACGCGCGATTGCTACGATCGCGGATGAGGCTGTCGCGCGCTGGGCGCTGGCGGATGTATTGGTGATCCATCGCTATGGGCCGCTCAAACCCGGTGAACCGATCATGATGGTCGCCACGGCGTCCGCCCATCGCGCCGCAGCCTTTGAGGCGGCGGACTTTCTGATGGATTACCTGAAATCCCGCGCGCCGTTCTGGAAGAAAGAAGTGACCGCGCAGGGCGCCTCATGGGTTGATGCCAAAGACGCTGACGAGGACGCGCTTAAACGCTGGTAGGCCAGACATCGGCCGGATCGCGCGCCAATGCCGCACAGGGGGCATGGCGCGGGCAGGTGGTCAGGTGATTGTTGATCAGCCCTGTTGCTTCCATGAAGGCATAGACAATCGTCGGGCCGCAAAACCGGAAGCCCGCCTTTTTCAAGTCTTTTGATATCTGCGCAGAGAGCGGCGATTGCGTTGGCATATCTGCACGGTCTGAAATGGTGGTGCGCAGCGGCACCCCGTCCACATAGTTCCATAAGAACCGGTCAAAGCCCTGCCGCGCTTCTATCTCTTGCCATGCGCGGGCATTGCCGATGGTTGCTTCGATCTTGCCACGATGGCGGATGATACCGGCGTCACCCAGCAGGCGCGCAACGTCGGCCTCGCCCCATTCGGCGATCACATCAGGCTCAAACCCCGCAAAGGCCGCCCGAAAGTTATCACGCTTTTTTAGGATCGTGATCCATGACAGCCCCGCCTGAAACCCGTCCAGGATCAGCTTTTCCCAAAGCGCGCGGCTGTCATACTCGGGCACACCCCATTCGGTGTCATGGTAATCAATGTAAATCTGCTCAGGTCCGGCCCAGCCGCAACGCTCATTCATTCGGGTTCCCTTAACCGGTTGTTAGCCCAAACTGGGGCATCTTGCGCAGGTTTAGTATGGAGTGCGCAGATGCAAAACACCACGCTCAGCCTTGCGCAGGTTGATAAGCAAGAGCTGGATGATCCATTCGGATACGCAATGGCAAGCCGTGATGCAGATGTGCTGTATCTGGTGCGCGATGCACTGGCAGCGGGGCGTGGGCAATTGGCGTTCCAGCCTGTTGTGACATCCGACGCGCAGCATCAAGTCGCTTTCTATGAGGGCCTGATGCGTTTGTCGGATGAAAGCGGGCGGGTGCTGCCTGCGGCCCACTTTATGCCGCAGGTCGAAGACACGGATCTGGGCCGTCAGATTGATTGTCTGTCGCTGGAACTGGCGCTGCGCAAACTGCGTCAGAACCCGGACCTGCGCCTGTCGGTCAACCTTTCGGCGCGTTCCATTGGCGATGGTGAATGGCGGCGCACCTTGGATCGCGGGCTTCTGGACCGCAACAATCTGGGGGATCGTTTGATCTTTGAGATCAGCGAAACATCAGCCATGATGCTGCATGAAAACGTGATCCGCTTTATGAGCGAAATGCAACCGCGGGGCGTTGGCTTTGCTTTGGATGGCTTTGGTGCGGGCCTTATCGCGTTTCGACATTTAAAGTCTTTTTTCTTTGATCTGGTGAAGATCGACAAAAGCTTTATCCGTGGCATTGACCGTGATCCCGACAATCAGGTTTTGGCAGAGGCGCTGATCACAGTCGCGCATCAGTTCGAAATGTTTGCCGTTGCAGACGGGGTGGAAACGGCGGCAGAGGCTGAATTTCTCGAAGGCCTCGGTGTGGATTGCTTGCAAGGGTATTACTTTGGCGTGCCAAAACCCGCGCTATAGCAGAAATCTACCAAGTACCCAGATGCTTTGATTTGCTTTTCGGTACAATTGCGCATACCCAAAGGGGCAATGGGCTAAGGTGTTTGGCTTGCACCTGTCGGGTGGAACTGGCACCTTTTTGCTGGACCAAAACCTGAAGGGAACCATCCATGACGAACGTCGTTATCGCATCCGCAGCACGCACCGCCGTTGGCAGTTTCGGCGGATCATTCGCAAACACACCCGCACATGATCTGGGGGCCACCGTTCTGGAAGCCGTCGTCGCGCGTGCCGGTATCGATAAATCCGAAGTTAGCGAAACGATCCTCGGTCAGGTTCTGACAGCCGCCCAGGGGCAGAACCCCGCGCGTCAGGCGCATATCAACGCGGGTTTGCCGAAAGAATCCGCCGCTTGGGGCATCAACCAGGTCTGTGGGTCCGGTCTGCGCGCGGTTGCGCTGGGCGCACAGCATATCCAGCTGGGTGATGCGTCTATTGTGGCCGCTGGTGGACAGGAAAACATGTCTCTGTCCACACATGCCGCGAACCTGCGCGCCGGTCACAAAATGGGCGATATGACCTATATCGACACCATGATCCGTGACGGTCTGTGGGATGCGTTCAACAACTATCACATGGGTCAGACAGCCGAAAACGTGGCCGAGAAATACCAGATCACACGCGAGATGCAGGACGCATTCGCGGTTGCGTCGCAAAACAAGGCGGAAGCAGCCCAGAAAGAAGGCCGCTTTGACGATGAAATCACAGCCTTCACCGTGAAGACACGTAAAGGCGATATCATCGTCGACAAAGACGAGTACATCCGCCACGGCGCCACGATTGAAGCCATGCAAAAGCTGCGCCCTGCCTTTACCAAGGACGGGTCTGTGACTGCGGCGAACGCCTCGGGCTTGAACGACGGTGCGGCGGCAACTTTGCTGATGTCCGCGGATGAGGCCGAAAAGCGCGGCATCGAACCGCTGGCGCGCATTGTGTCATATGCCACAGCCGGGCTTGACCCGACCATTATGGGTGTCGGCCCGATCTATGCATCGCAAAAAGCGCTGGCAAAAGCCGGATGGAGCGTTGATGATCTGGATCTTGTTGAAGCGAACGAAGCTTTCGCGGCCCAAGCCTGTGCCGTCAACAAAGAGATGGGTTGGGATCCGGCGATCGTGAACGTCAACGGCGGAGCAATCGCAATCGGTCACCCGATCGGTGCCTCTGGCTGCCGTGTTCTGAACACGCTGCTCTTCGAAATGAAACGCCGTGGTGCCAAAAAAGGCCTTGCGACGTTGTGCATCGGCGGCGGCATGGGTGTTGCGATGTGCGTTGAGCGTCCATAACCCCGCAGAGAAATATTGTTGCGCCTAGTGTGGCGCAACGATAATAAGATTATCTAAGGAAATTCCCCGGAGGAGAAACTATGTCCCGTGTTGCACTCGTAACAGGCGGCTCGCGCGGTATCGGCGCAGCTATTTCGACAGCATTGAAAGATGCAGGCTATCAGGTTGCCGCGACTTACGCGGGCAATGATGAAAAGGCTGCTGCCTTTACGGCTGAAACCGGCATCAAGACCTACAAATGGGATGTCGCGAATTACGAGGCCTGTCAGGCAGGCGTCGCCCAGGTCGAAGCTGATCTTGGTCCGGTTGAGATTCTGGTGAACAACGCGGGCATCACCCGTGACGCGCCATTCCACAAGATGACACCGCAGCAGTGGCATGAATGCATCGACACCAACCTGAACGGCGTGTTCAACATGACGCACAATGTCTGGGGCGGTATGCGCGAGCGCAAGTTTGGCCGCATCGTGACCATCTCTTCGATCAATGGCCAGAAAGGCCAGTTTGCGCAGGCAAACTATGCCGCGACCAAGGCAGGCGACATCGGCTTCACTAAATCACTCGCCCAAGAGGGCGCGCGCGCCGGTATCACGGTCAACATCGTGGCACCCGGCTATATCAACACCGAAATGATGAGCACGATCCCTGAGAAAGTGATGAACGAAGTCATTCTGCCGCAGATCCCTGTTGGTCGCCTTGGCGAAGCCTCGGAAATTGCGCGTGCGGTTTGTTTCCTTGTGTCTGATGATGCGGGTTTTGTGACGGGCTCGACCCTGTCGGCCAATGGCGGCCAGTATATGACCTAAGGTCTGGCACATCCTGAAAATTACAAAGGCCACGTCAACGGGACGTGGCCTTTTCTTTTCGGCGTTAGAAATCGCTAGTGCGCGCTGAGGCGC
>NZ_DASYOK010000071.1:0-2477 GCF_036007805.1 Yoonia sp. | reverse complement strand
TCCCTGCTGCTGCGCGTATTGATAGCGGCGTGGCGCAGGGAGACGAGATTTCGCCTTGGTACGACCCGATGATCGCCAAGGTGACGGTGCATGGCCCAGATCGGGCGGGGGCTTTGCGGTCCTTGTCGGCGGCGCTGGATGCCTGCCAGGTAGCCGGTACGGTGACCAATCTGGATTTTCTGCGCCGCTTGGCACGTGTGCCCGATTTTGTTGCGGGTGATGTCGATACAGGGCTGATTGCGCGGCATGGTGAAACGCTTGCTGCGGCGGTTGTCCCGACTGCGCGCGATATCGCGATTGCGGCTGTGACGGCGGCACGGTTGGCGGATAATCCGCTTACGGGGTTCACCCTGTGGGAGCCCTTGCCGCGGCAGATCCTGCTGCGGCAGGGAGATGTGGATATCGTGGCGGTGCTGCATATGCAAAGCGCGGATCAGTGCCGCGTGGACATTGACGGACAAGTCGTGTCGTTGCAGCGCCGCGCAGGGCATTGGGGTGCCCCAGCGGTTTTGCACCAAGGGCGCGTGACGGTTTTCGGGCAGCAAAGCATCAGTTTCGACGTTGTCGATCCGCTGGCGCGCAGCGGGGCGGCACTGGGCGGCGATGCCGTGCTGGCACCGATGCCTGGTCTGGTGCGGGATGTGGCCGTGCAGGCAGGTGACACCGTGCAAGAGGGGGACCGTATGGTGGTGCTTGAAGCGATGAAGATGGAGCATGTGCTGCGTGCCCCGCGCGGTGGCGTCGTCGCAGAGGTGCGCGTGGCCACGGGCGATCAGGTCACGGCGGGCGCATTGATGGTCCGGCTGGAGGACGCGGTATGATCCGGCTGCACCATTGCCCGCAAACCCGCTCGATGCGCAGCCTGTGGCTGTTGCATGAGTTGGGGCTGGATTTTGATCTCGTCACCTATCCGTTCGACAAGACCCTGCGGCAGGAACCCTACCGTTCGCTCAATCCGACAGGCCGTGTCCCGACACTCGAGATTGATGGTGTCGTTCTGACCGAAAGCGGGGCGATTGCCGAATATCTTTGCGAGCGTTTCCCGCAGGCGGGCTTGGGTCGCGACCCAAGTCACGCAGAGCGCGCACAGTGGTTGAACTGGATCCACTTCGCCGAGACGATCTCGCAGCATACTGCCGCCCTGACCCAGCAACATATCGCGCTTTATGATGACAGCATGCGGTCGCCGATCATCATGCAGTTGGAGGCGAAGCGCCTTCTGAAAACCTTGGGCACCGTGGAACTGGCACTGACAGGGGACTATCTACTTTCTGCTTTCTCGGCTGCCGATATCGGCGTGGGACAGGCGGTCTATATGGCCAGGCATTTCGTGCATCTGGATGACTTGCCCGCCTTGGCCGCTTGGTATGCCCGCCTTGAGGCGCGTCCCGCGTTTCAAAAGGCCTTGCCGGATGCCCCCGCCCTTTATGCCAAGGCGTTTTATCCGCCGTGGGAGGGGTGATGCGGGAGCACGTCCGTATCCATGAAGTCGGCCCGCGCGACGGGCTGCAGAACGAGCCCGGAGTGATCGCGGTTGCGGATAAAGTGGCCCTGATTGATCTGCTCAGCAAATCGGGTCTGCGCGATATCGAGGTGGGCAGTTTCGTCAGTCCGAAATGGGTGCCGCAAATGGCGAATTCCGATCAGGTGCTGGCGGGTCTGACGCCGCGTGCGGGGGTGCGCTATGCGGTTCTGGTGCCCAATATGCGGGGATGGGAAGGTTTTCTGGCCGCAAGGCGTGCGGATATGACGACGGAAATCGCGGTGTTCATTTCCGCCTCGGAGGGTTTTTCACAGAGCAATCTGAATTGCAGTATCGCGGAATCTGTCGCGCGGCTACGCCCTGTTGTGCGGGCGGCAGAGGGCGCAGGTGTGACCGTGCGGGGCTATGTCTCTTGCGTCACCGACTGCCCATTTGATGGGGCAACGGCGCCGGACGATGTGGCCCGAGCGGTTGAAATGCTGCGGGGTCTTGCGCCGATGCAGGTGTCTTTGGGGGATACGATCGGCAAAGGGACACCCGAACGTGTTGCCGCGACGCTGAAGGCGGTGCTTAACGTGGCACCCGCGGCTGACCTTGCGGGGCATTTTCATGACACAGGCGGGCTGGCTTTGGCCAATATCGGGGCTTCGCTTGATCTGGGGTTACGCGCCTTTGATACCGCCGTGGGTGGTCTGGGGGGCTGTCCTTATGCGCCCGGCGCACCGGGGAATGTGGCGACCGAGGCGGTCTTGGCGCTTTTGGCGCGTCTGGGATATGAGACCGGCGTTGATGCGGATGTGATCGCGCAGGCGGCCGAAATGGCAAGGGGGATGCGATGATAGAGCTGGATGTTGATGCGCGCGGTGTCGCGACGCTGGCCCTTGCGCGGCCTGAAAAGCACAATGCGCTGTCGCAGGCGCTGATTGATGATTTGACGGCAGTGGCCGCCAAGATTGCGGCGAACCCTGCGATCCGCGTTGTTGTCCTGACAGGG
>NZ_DASYOK010000070.1:0-4904 GCF_036007805.1 Yoonia sp. | reverse complement strand
CATGAACTTGGGCACGATGAAGAGCGACACACCTTTGATGCCCTCAGGCCCGCCCTGAATTTTGGCCAGAACAAGGTGGATGATGTTTTCCGCCATGTCGTGCTCACCAGCCGAGATAAAGATCTTCTGGCCGGAGATTTTGTAGGACCCGTCATCGTTCGGCACAGCTTTGGTGCGCATCAGGCCCAGATCGGTGCCGCAATGCGGCTCGGTCAGGTTCATTGTACCGGTCCACTCGCAGGTCGTCAGCTTGGGCAGGTATGTCTGCTTTTGCGCCTCAGACCCGTGGGCGTAGATCGCGGAGTAAGCACCGTGGGTCAGGCCCTGATACATGTTGAACGCCATATTGGCGGACACGAACGGTTCCTGTGCGGCGGTGTGCATCACATAGGGCAGGCCTTGGCCGCCATATTCAGGATCGCAATCCATCGCGGTCCAACCGCCGTCTTTCATCTGCTGGAAGGCTTCCTTGAAACCGGTTGGCGTGCGCACAACACCGTTTTCCAGCACACAGCCCTCTTTGTCGCCGACCACATTCAGCGGATGCAGCACTTCAGAGGCCACTTTGCCTGCCTCTTCGACCACAGCGGCCGTAAAGTCGCGGTCAAGGTCTTCGAAACCCGGAATGTCCTGTTCGCTGACTTTCAACAGGTCATGCAGTACAAACTGGATGTCTTTGGTGGGTGCATTGTAGATTGGCATCTGAAGTCTCCGGTTGGTCGTTTTGGGGCCGCGCCCAAGTGTCAGGCAGCAGCCGTTTTTTCTTTGGCCAGTTGGGCAAGCTTTTCAGCACCCCAGGCCATCTGTTCTTTCAACTCGCCAATCGCCTCTTCCAACTCGGCCTTTTGGGCCTCCATGTCGGCAAGGTGGCGCTCGGCAAGAACGTAGGTCTTTGACAGTTGCGCCTCTTGCCCGTCGTCCATGTGGTAGAGGTCAAGCAATTGGCGGATTTCTTCCAATGAGAAACCAAAGCGTTTGCCGCGCAAAATCAGCTTGAGCCGCGCGCGGTCACGTTTGGTGAAAAGGCGGCGCTGACCTTCCCGAATTGGAAACAGCAGTTCTTTGGCTTCGTAAAAACGAAGCGTGCGTGGTGTGACATCAAAGGCGTCACACATCTGACGGATATTCAATGTATCGGTCGTCATCACTCATATCTTTCTGTGCATGGGGTTAACGAATGCCACGCAACTGCAAAGGATATAGGCAGCATACAAGTAAAGTTGACGCGCACGTAAACGTAACGTGGCGTCACGGTTCGGTTGACGAAAGGTCAGGAAAGATGACGCTGGGTGATGCGCAATAAAAAAACGGGGAAAACGCCGCGTTTTTCCCTCTAAACTGTAATTTTTACTGGTGTTGCTGAGTCGCGTTGACGGGCGCTGTCGCCTATCCGAGGGTCTTTGCCGTCTCGTCGCGCAGTTTCTTGAGTTCGGCAATCGTATCTTCAAGCTGCTTTTTCTGCTCAGCAAGCTCGACCAGTTGCTTGTCCGCCAGTGTCACCCATTCGTGCATCTGCGCCTCGGTGCCCTCATGTTCGTAGATCAAGAGCCATTGGCGAATATCTTCCAAGGAAAACCCGAACCGCCGTCCGCGCAGGATCAGTGTCATGCGCGCGAGTTCTTTTGCGCCATAAAAACGCGACCGCCCTTCGCGTTCGGGCCGCAAGAGCTCGATATACTCGTAATAACGCAAGGTGCGCGGCGTGACGTCGAATTTCGCGCACATCTCTTTGAATGACAGGCGTGTTTCGGACATCTGCTTCTCCCTTCGCCCAATGCTAGCGGCAACGAAGAAACGGGGCAACATGGATTGCTACCAGGGGGGCGCGTAGAGGTGGTCAAAACCTCAATTCAGCGTTACCCATCACAAGAACCTTTCAGGAGCACATATGTCTGACGCGCAGAAAACCCGCCGCGATACTTTGGCCCGCCAGTTTATTGCGGCCATCCCGCATGCCCAGGCCTTGGGCATGCAGGTGACCGAAATTGATGACGGCAAGGCTGTGATCGCCATGGATTACGATGCCCGTTTCATTGGTGACCCTGAAACAGGGGTCATTCATGGAGGCGCTGTTTCGGCGCTTATGGATACCTGTGCAGGGGCGGCTGTGATGGCGCATCCTGCAGCAGCGCTTGCGACGGCGACGCTGGATTTGCGGATCGACTACATGCGGCCCGCGACCCCCGGTGACCGGATCACGGCGACGGCCGAATGTTATCACGTGACCCGCTCGGTTGCTTTTGTGCGCGCTACGGCCGTGGATGCAGACCCTTCGCGCCCCGTTGCCACGGCAACGGGCGCCTTTACGATTGAAAGGGGCAAATCATGAGCCGCCGCCCTGAACCCGTGCAAGTCATCAAGCAGCGCCGCGATGCGACCCTTGCGACACTGGTGGCCGGCGTGCCTTATATCCAGTTTCTGGGAATCAAGATCGACCGGCGCGGCGATGAACTGACCGCTATTCTGCCCTATGATGACAAGCTTATCGGCAACCCGATGTTGCCTGCCTTGCACGGGGGTGTCACGGCCGCCTTTCTGGAAGTGACCGCGATTGTTGAACTGAGTTGGGCCATGATCTGGGAGGATATGGAGGCGGGCAAGTACACCGACGATGCGCCCCGCATTCAACTGCCCAAGACAATCGACTTTACCGTCGATTATCTGCGGTCTGGTTTGCCGCGTGATGCCTATGCGCGCGCGCGCGTCAACCGGTCGGGCCGCCGTTATGCTTCTGTCCATGTCGAGACATGGCAGGATAACCGCAGCCGTCTTTTTGCCTCTGCCACGGGTCATTTCCTGATGCCCGAACGCGATGGCTAGCGCACTTACCCACAAACGGGTGCTTGCGATTGCTTTGCCGATTGTGCTGTCGAATGCGACGGTCCCGATTTTGGGGGTCGTGGACACCGGTGTTGTCGGGCAACTGGGCGAAGCTGCACCAATTGGCGCTGTCGGCATCGGCGCGATTATCCTGTCAGCGGTCTATTGGGTTTTCGGTTTCCTGCGCATGGGCACCACGGGCCTGACGTCGCAGGCCAGCGGGGCAGGGGACGGGGATGAGGTCGATGCGCTCTTGTCGCGCGCGCTTTTGATCGGGCTATCGGCGGGCGTTGTGATGATCATCGCGCAGGTGGCGATTTTTAACGCAGCCTTCTGGCTTTCCCCCGCAAGCGCCGAGGTGGAAGCACTGGCGCGCGATTACATGGTGATACGTATCTGGTCAGCCCCTGCCACGATTGCGCTTTATGGCATTACCGGCTGGCTGATCGCGCAGGAACGCACGCGGGCGGTGCTGGTCATTCAGGTGGGCATGAATGGTGCCAATATCGTCCTGAGTTTCTGGCTTGGCCTGCAGCTTGGTTGGGGTGTTGAGGGCGTGGCTTGGGCGACCTTTATGGCCGAATGGGGTGGTCTGGTGTTGGGCCTGTGGTTTTGTCGCGGTGTCTTTGGGCGGGCCGCTTGGCTGTCGGTGGCGCGGGTGTTCGATCTGATACGGCTGCGGCACATGGCGCTGGTGAATTCGGATATCCTGATCCGCTCGGTGCTGTTGCAGGCGATCTTTGTCAGCTTTCTGTTTTTCGGGTCGGACTTTGGCGATGTGCAACTGGCCGCCAACCAGATCCTGATGCAGTTCTTGCAGGTCACCGCCTACGCGCTTGACGGGTTCGCGTTTTCTGCCGAAGCGCTCGTTGGTCAGGCGCTGGGCGCGCGGGCGCGGGCAGCTTTGCGGCGTAGTGCGGTACTGAGCAGTCTGTGGGGTGGCATTATCTGTGCGCTGCTGGCGCTGAGTTTCGCGCTCTTTGGTGGATGGGTAATTGATGTCATGACAACTGCACCCGAAGTACGCGCGGTTGCACGCATCTATCTGCCCTATATGGTAATGGCCCCGATCGTGGGCGTCGCGGCATGGATGCTGGACGGGATTTTCATCGGTGCCACCCGCACCAAGGACATGCGCAATATGATGGTGATTTCTGCGCTGGTCTATTTCGCCACGGTGTTGCCGCTGATGGCACTGTTCCAGAACCACGGGCTTTGGATTGCCTTGCTTATGAATTTTGTCGTGCGCGGTGCAACGCTGGCGTGGAAATACCCCGACCTTGAGGCCGAGGCAGACAGGCCACGCTCAGGTCCAGTCGCCGCGCCCTGATCCCACAGCATCGGCCACAGTGGTAAAACCATCACGTTGCAACAGAGTGTCGAGGCCTTGTGCAATCTCGCCCGCCAGCGAAATGCCGCCGTAGACAAGGGCTGTGTAAAGCTGCACCGCAGAGGCTCCTGCGCGGATTTTCTGATAGGCCTGCTCCGCCGATCCAACGCCGCCCACGCCGATAATCGGCAGCGTGGTCAGCCCCGCCAGTTGCGCCAGCACCCGCGTGGATTTTTCAAAAAGCGGCTGGCCGGAGAGCCCGCCCATTTCGGCGCTATGCGACCCGTGCAATCCTGCGCGGTCCAGTGTGGTGTTGGTAGCGATGATGGCGTCGATGCCCGAAGCATTTGCGACCTCGGCCACTTCTGCAATTTCGTCGGTGCTGAGGTCTGGTGCAATTTTCAGAAAAACAGGGATCGGGTTAGCCAGCGTGGCGCGTGCCTGCATCACCCCGTCAAGCAGTGCGGCAAGCGCGGCTTTGCCCTGCAGGTCGCGCAGCTTTTCGGTGTTGGGGGATGAGACATTGACCGTCGCGAAATCCACGACCGGACCGCAGCGTGTCAGCGCCGTTGCGAAATCTGCGGCCTTGTCGGCACTATCCTTGTTGGCTCCAAGGTTCAGGCCGATCACGGCACCATTTGGGCGCTGGGCAAGGCGGGCTGCAATCGCCTCCATCCCGTCGTTGTTAAAGCCGAAACGGTTGATCGCGGCGCGGTCTTCGGTCAGGCGAAACAGGCGCGGTTTCGGATTGCCG
>NZ_DASYOK010000069.1:0-12070 GCF_036007805.1 Yoonia sp. | reverse complement strand
TCGTTACAACCTTCCTTGGTGCCGCAAAGACCCTGATCCTCGCGCAGCCATTCGAGCAGGGTGCGGGTAGGCTCCGCCTCGACCTGCACGGTTTCCCCATTGAGAAGAAACGTGACGTTCATGATATAAACCTGTCGCCTTACCGAAGTCTGTGAGAGCGTAAGGATGTCGATGCGACGTAGACATCTGCCCCAGATCAGACCTCATGAAAGCGATCACAGGCCGTTTTGGCAAGAAAAATATTCGTGCGACGGGAAACGCGCCTAAGGGATATCATCCCTGCGATTTTCCCAGATCTCACGTTGCCAAGCCAGCCATCCTTGTGCCGCGATCAGTGGCTGGGGTTCAATATAGCAGGTCCGCACGCGGCCTTTCTTGACCGAACGGATCAAGCCGACCTCTTCCAAGACCCGCAAATGACGCATGAACGTCGGCAGCGCCATCTGGTGGGGTGCGTGCAGGTCGCTCACGCTTGCAGGCCGCGTGGCCAGCATTTCGATGATTGCGCGCCGCGTCGGATCGGACATCGCGCCAAAGAAGCGGTCGAGACTATTAGTCATGCCGCTAAGTTTGCCAAACATGTGAAACTGTCAAGACGTCATGCGACGGCGCTTGCAGCGCCGTGGGCTTTCGCTACCTTGCGTCTATGACTGCTGATCCCCGATTCATTCACCTGCGCGTCCACACTGAATATTCACTGTTGGAGGGTGCGATCCCGACCAAAAAATTGCCCGGGATGATAGCGGACATGGGCATGCCCGCTGTCGCGGTGACCGATAGCAATAACATGTTCTGTGCGCTGGAATTTTCTGAAGGCGCGTCCAAGGCGGGGGTGCAGCCGATCATCGGCTGTCAGCTGGATGTGGCTTATAGTGCCGCAGAGCCGGGTAAACGGCCCGAGGCCCCCGCACCAATCGTGCTGCTGGCGCAATCCGAAGCGGGGTATATGAACTTGATGAAGCTGAACTCTTGCGCCTATCTCGATGCGCAAGGCCAGTTGCCGCAGGTCACGCTTGAAGAACTGGCGCAGTATCACGCGGGTCTGATTTGTCTGTCCGGTGGCCCTGATGGCCCTGTGGGCCGTCTGTTGCGTCAAGGGCAGCGGCCCAAGGCCGAAGCATTCCTCGACAGGCTTGCCGCGATCTATCCCGACCGGCTCTATGTCGAGCTGCAGCGCCATCCCGGCGATGGCCTGCCCGAGGCCGAGCGTTTGTCAGAGCGCGGTCATATTGAAATGGCCTATGCCAAGAATCTGCCGCTGGTTGCCACCAATGACGTCTATTTCCCCAAGACCGAGCTTTACGAAGCGCATGACGCGCTCATCTGTATCGCGGAAGGTGCGTATGTTGACCAGCAAGAGCCACGCCGCAGGCTGACGCCGCAGCACTATCTGAAATCACCGCAAGAGATGGCGACGCTTTTTGCCGATCTGCCTGAGGCGATTGAAAACACGGTCGAAATCGCCAAACGCTGCGCCTTCAAGGCCTACAAACGCGCGCCGATCCTACCCAAATTCGCCGATGACGAGGTCGCGGAATTGCGCCGTCAGGCCCAAGAGGGACTGAAAGCGCGTCTTGCCGTCATCCCCCATGCCGCCGATGTGGCCGAATATGAAAAGCGGCTCGAATTCGAGCTGGGGATCATCGAAGGCATGGGGTTCCCCGGTTACTTTCTGATCGTGGCCGACTTTATCAAATGGGCCAAGGATCAGGGGATTCCCGTGGGGCCGGGCCGTGGTTCTGGCGCGGGGTCCTTGGTGGCTTATGCGCTGCTCATCACCGATCTTGATCCTTTGCGCTATTCACTGCTGTTTGAACGGTTCTTGAACCCCGAACGTGTGTCGATGCCTGACTTTGACATCGACTTTTGCATGGACCGCCGCGAAGAGGTGATCCGCTATGTGCAGGATAAATACGGACGCGACAAAGTAGGACAGATCATCACCTTCGGTGCGCTGCTGTCCAAGGCCGCCGTACGGGACGTGGGCCGCGTGCTGCAGATGCCCTACGGGCAGGTGGACCGTCTGTCCAAGATGATCCCTGTCGAAGGGGTGAAACCAGTTTCAATTGAAAAGGCGCTCGCAGATGAACCCCGCCTGCGCGAAGAGGCCAAGAATGAAGAGGTTGTTGACCGCCTGCTGACCTATGCCCAGCAGGTCGAGGGGCTGCTCCGCAATGCCTCAACCCACGCGGCGGGTGTCGTGATTGGTGATCGGCCCTTGGATGAACTGGTGCCACTCTATCAGGACCCGCGCTCGGACATGCCCGCGACCCAGTTCAATATGAAATGGGTGGAACAGGCCGGATTGGTCAAGTTTGACTTTCTGGGTCTGAAAACACTGACAGTGATCCAGAACGCGGTGGAACTTGTGAAAAAGACAGGCCGCCCGCTGAATGTCGCGGCGGATGGCACCAAGCTTTATGACGCGCCTGAAGGTTTTGAATACGACATCGGGGCGATTCCGCTGGATGATGAGAAATCCTATGCTCTTTATTCCAGCGCCAAGACAACGGCTGTGTTTCAGGTGGAATCCAGCGGTATGATGGATGCGCTCAAGCGCATGAAACCAAACTGTATCGAGGATATCGTGGCTCTTGTGGCGCTTTATCGTCCTGGCCCGATGGAGAATATTCCGACCTACTGCGAGGTCAAGAACGGCCAAAGGGAACTGGAATCCATCCACCCTTCAATTGACCATATTCTCAAGGAAACCCAAGGCATCATCGTCTATCAGGAACAGGTGATGGAAATCGCACAGGTCATGGCGGGTTACAGCCTTGGTGGTGCGGATTTGCTGCGCCGCGCGATGGGTAAGAAGATCGCCGAGGAAATGGCCAAGGAGCGCCCGAAATTCGAAGAGGGCGCCAAGGCCAACGGGGTTGAGCCCAAGAAAGCCCGCGAGGTTTTCGACCTTCTCGAAAAATTCGCCAACTACGGTTTCAACAAATCCCACGCGGCCGCATATGCGGTGGTCAGCTATCAAACGGCATGGCTGAAAGCGAACCATCCGGTCGAGTTCATGGCCGGAGTGATGAATTGCGATATCCATCTGACGGATAAACTGGGCGTGTATTTCCAAGAGGTCAAAAAAGGCCTTGGGATTGAATATACCCCGCCCTGTGTGAACCGCTCTCAGGCGACGTTTGATGTGAAAGATCAAAAGCTTGTCTATGCGCTGGGCGCGTTGAAAAACGTAGGTGTCGAGGCGATGAAGCTCGTTGTTGCAGGGCGCGGGGACCGCGAATTTGTGAACCTTTTCGATTTTGCGCGACGCTGTGATCTCAAGCGTGTCGGCAAGCGGTCACTTGAGATGCTGGCACGGGCAGGGGCCTTTGATGTGCTGGATTCGAACCGCCGCCGCGTGATGATGAGCCTGGATGCGCTGACCGCCTATTCCGCGGCGATCCACGACCAGAAATCTTCTAATCAGGTTTCGCTCTTCGGGGATGCTGGCGAGGATCTGCCGGAACCACGGTTGATGGATGGTGCAGACTGGTTGCCTGCCGAGCGGCTTGCCGAAGAGTTCAAGGCCATCGGTTTCTATCTATCGGGTCATCCGCTTGATGACTATATGGGCGCGCTCAAGCGCAAGCAGATTTTGACGCTGGACGAAGTGATCGCCAAGGCCGAGCGCGGGGCTTGTGTGGTGAAGATGGCTGGTACCGTGTCAGGCCGGCAAGAGCGGAAATCGGCGCGCGGCAACCGCTTTGCCTTCGCGCAACTTTCTGATCCGACCGGACAATATGAGGTGACACTCTTTTCGGATGTCTTGGAAAATGCGCGTGAGTTTCTTGAGACCGGCAGTCAGGTGGTACTGACCTGCGAGGCCACGATGGAGGCCGATCAGCTCAAGCTGTTGGGGCGTTCGGTGGGGCCTGTGGATGCGGTGGTCGCCGATGCAGGTGGTGCGGGTTTGCGGGTGTTTATCGACGGGCCGGACGTGATCGGCTCGGTCGCCACCGTGCTTGAAAATGCTTCCAAGGGGGCTGTGCGTGCCGCGCGGGGGCCGATCTATTTTTGCCTGATGCGCGACGATCTTCCCGGTGAGGTCGAGCTTGATCTGGGCGAGGAATTTCCGGTCAACCCGCAAATCAAAGGCGCGTTGCGCAGTTTGGGCGGCGTGATCGAAGTGGAAGACGCCTAGGCAAAGGGATCAAGCCTTGCGATAGCTTTCGCATGATTGATCACACAGTAATTCCTGCGTTCCTCTTCGAATTCGGGAATGGCGGCGCTGAGTACGGCCATATCTTTTGCGGCCAGAACCATTGCTTCGCCCCCTTCACCGCCGAATTCCTTGGTTTCTGCAGTCGTGAAAACGATGCCCATGACAATCTTGCTGGCCGGAAAAAGTTCGACCGGATGTGTCTGGCCAAGAGCTTCAATTCGTGGGCGCAACCGTTCAGAGGTTTCCTTAGGTAAAGTAACAATAGGCATTTTGTGACCCTATTCGTGCTTGCGCTATGAAAAATGTGGCAGATTAGCGCGCTGTTTATCTCTTTTAGTCTAGGATAGTTCCACAGCTCCTTAACATGGTCTAAATTAAATGTAATAGCCTGCAAAACGTATTTTTAATCAGGTAGCCGCGATGCCATTTCTTTTTGACTGGACAACCTTTTCAAGTCCGAACGGGACGACCACGCTGACCGATGGGGCGAATAGTACGTCGTTTTCTTCCACCGCTGTTAGAAGCTCCTTCTTCACACCGCGGCCAGTTTATGACGGCGATTTCGGCGGCTATATTCGAACGAACGGAATACCCTCGGGACAGCTTAGCGGTGTGCGTTTGGACTTCACGGGTCGCGCTGTTGACGACCTCACCTTTGAGATCCTTGACCTTGATGCAAACGGCACCGCTTGGGACGATCAAGTTGTAATCTATGCATTCGACATCAATGGGAACATTGTCGAACCTACCTTCAGCAATCTGAGCACAACGCATGATGTTGTTGATGCATTTACTGTTGAAGCGAACGGTAACAACAATCCGGGCGTCGAGGGGCCGGGTGCGGACGACTCGTTGACTGTCACCTTCGAGCAGCCTGTCGTTCAAGTCTTTATCTTGATGGGTGGCAGCCAAACGAGTGGTGTGCGCGCTGGTACGATTGGTATCGGTGATCTCGCGGGCGACATTGTCTGTTTTGCGCATGATACGCAGATTGAAACGAGAGACGGGAAGGTCGCGGTGCAGGACCTTTGCGTAGGGGATCTGGTGCGCACAAAGGATAATGGCCTGCAGCCGATCCGCTGGATCGGGTCGCGGACAGTTGATGCCGTGGGCCGGTTCGCACCGATCGTGATTGCCGCAGATGTGCTTGGCAACGACCGGCCGCTTGTCCTGTCGCCGCAGCACCGGGTAATGCTGGGGGGCTGGCAGGCCGAGTTGTTGTTCGGCGTCCCAGAGGTGCTGGTGGCGGCAAAGCATCTGGTTGATGATAAGGGGATCCTGCGCCGCGAGGGTGGCACCGTGACCTATTTCCACATGATGTTCGATCAGCACGAAATCGTCTACGCGGATGGCGCCCCTTGCGAGAGCTTCCATCCAGGACATGTGGGCATCTCCGGCATGGATGATGCGCAACGCGACGAAATATTCGCGCTGTTTCCGGAGCTGGAACAGGATTTCGCCCAGTTCGGACCGCTGGCACGTATGAGCCTGAAGTCAGCTGAAGGCAAACTGCTTTCGCAGATGATCCACCTTCCGCACTAGGCTGATCGCGCAGCTTACCAATGCGGCGGGCGCTGATCTGCCAGTGGCACTGTGCCGCCCGCGTCCATTTCGCGCCCTGCTTCGCGTTCCATCAGCATCGCCAGGCGCCGCTGTGCCAGAGCTAATTCGGTTTCCTGACGGACGACAATATCCGACAATTCCTCGACCGTTCGGGTCAGGTGGGCGATCTTTTCTTCAAGGTGCGTGATGTTTGTCATGTCCGCACCTTAGCGCTGCAACGATGCCGCGAAAAGGGCCGCGCTGCGAATTGTGTCTGCGGTCGGTATTTGAGTATTTTTGGCAAGATGATGACAGGGCTTTGCCTTGATGCGCGCACGGGTGCATTGCCCCTGTCACAATGGCGGGTTAAACGGCGCTGGAACAGAAGCGACCGGCAGGATCAAGTGCATGGCCAAGATCAAGAAACAGCCCCGCCCCAAGGCGCAGACGCCCAAGGGGTTTCAGGACTATTTCGGCGCGGATGTGACCGCGCGCAATGAGATGCTGGCTACGATTGCGGGCGTGTACCATCGCTACGGGTTCGATGCGCTTGAGACTTCGGCCGTAGAAACGGTCGAGGCGCTGGGCAAGTTCCTGCCGGATGTGGACCGCCCGAACGAGGGCGTGTTCGCTTGGGAGGAAGACAACGACTGGCTCGCGCTGCGGTATGATCTGACAGCGCCTTTGGCGCGTGTGGCGGCACAGTATCGCAATGATCTGCCGTCCCCTTACCGCCGTTATGCAATGGGCCCGGTGTGGCGCAACGAAAAGCCCGGTCCGGGGCGGTTTCGGCAGTTTTACCAGTGTGATGCCGATACGGTAGGCGCGGGCACTGTTGCGGCTGATGCCGAGATTTGTGCGATGTTGTCGGACACGTTGGAGGCTGTGGGGATTGCGCGCGGCGACTATGTGATCCGCGTGAATAACCGCAAAGTGCTGAACGGTGTGATGGAAGTCGCAGGGCTGTCCGGTGATGACAAAGAGGCCGAGCGCGGGATCGTGCTGCGCGCGATTGATAAACTGGACCGGCTGGGGCCAGATGGTGTGCGTGCGCTCTTGGGCGAGGGCCGCAAGGATGCCAGTGGGGATTTCACCAAAGGTGCCGGGCTGGCGGATGCGCAGGCCGAGGTCGTCATGGGCTTTATGGAAGCCAAGCGCGACACGGGTGCGGCGACTGTTGCACGGTTGCATGAACTGGTGGCCGGATCAGCGATTGGTGTCGAAGGCGTCGAAGAGTTAGAGACTATTGCGGCACTTTTGGCGGCGCAGGGCTATACCGCCGAGCGGATCGAGATTGATCCTTCCGTCGTCCGTGGCCTCGGCTACTACACAGGTCCTGTCTACGAGGCCGAACTCACCTTCGAAGTCACCGACGAAAAAGGCCGCCCGCGGAACTTTGGCTCTGTTGCCGGTGGCGGGCGGTATGACGATCTGGTCAAGCGCTTTACGGGGCAGGAAGTGCCTGCAACGGGCGTGTCGATTGGTGTGGACCGGTTATTGGCGGCTTTACGTGCCAAGGGGCGGATGGATCAGACCGCTGTGGGGCCTGTCGTGGTCACCGTCATGGACCGCGACCGGATGTCGGATTATCAAACGATGGTGGCCGAACTGCGCAACGAGGGTATTCGGGCCGAGGTCTATCTGGGCAACCCCAAGAACTTTGGCAATCAGTTGAAGTATGCTGACAAGCGCGCCTCACCTGTCGCGATCATCGCGGGCAGTGATGAATTCGACAAAGGCATCGTGCAGATCAAGGACCTGATCCTTGGTGCCGAGATTGCCAAGAACGCCACCTTGGAAGAGTGGAAAGACCGCCCCAGCCAATACGAGGTGCCGCGCGACCAGATGCTTGCGAAGGTCCGCGAAATTCTGGACACGCACAGCTGATGCCAACTTCATCCGATACATTGATCGAGGCGCGGCGTCTGCGTGATCTCTTTGCAGCCAAGGGCGCGCAGGTGATCAAGGCGGATGTGCTGCAATCGGCGGAGACTTTGCTTGATCTTTACGGCGAGGATATTCGTGCGCGGGCCTATCTGACCTCTGATCCGTTGCGCGGTGAGATGGTCTTGCGGCCTGATTTCACGGTCCCAGTGGTGCAGATGCATATGGAGGCCCGTGCTGATCCCGCCCGCTACACCTATTCCGGCAAGGTGTTTCGCAAGCAGGAAATGGATGAAACCCGCGCGAATGAGTTCGTGCAGGTGGGGTATGAAGTGTTTGACGGGGCAAACCCCGCAGGTGCCGATGCGGAGGTTTTTGCAGCTATTGCAGAAGGCCTTGCCGGGCTGCCTGTACGCGCAGCCACGGGTGATATCGGGGTGCTGATGGCGGCGGTGCGCGGGCTGCGTACAACCGATGACCGCAAGGCGGCGCTCATGCGGCACATCTGGCGGCCGCAGCGGTTTCGCGCATTGTTGAAGCGGTTTGGCAGCGGGGCCGTGCCGCCTGCGCGGGCGGCTCTTTTGGCTGCGGATGATCCCTTTGCGCAGGCAGGCACGGAGATCGGGCTGCGCAGCCGTGCCGAAGTGCAGACGCGTATTGAGGCGCTGCGTGCCGATGCGGCAGCGCCGCCGATTGCCACCGAAGAGATCGAAGTGATTGACGCGATTTTGGGCCTGCGTGAGACGGCGCCGAATGTTCTGAGCGCCCTGCGCGATATGGCGGTCGATATGCCTGCAATTGGTGAGGCCGTTGCCACCATGAACGCCCGATTTGAGGCGCTGTCCAACCACGGTGTCGATGTTGACAGCCTTGATTTCGAAGGCAGCTATGGGCGCACCTCGCTGGAGTACTATGACGGATTTGTTTTCGGATTTTATGCCACTGACCGCCCGGACCAGCCGCCCGTTGCGTCTGGTGGCCGCTATGATGCGCTGACGGCGCGATTGGGGCAGGGCCGTGCAGTGCCTGCGGTGGGCGGTGTGATCCGCCCTGATCTGGCTTTGGGGTTGCGCTGATGTTGAAACTGGGTGTGCCCTCAAAGGGCCGGTTGATGGAAAAGACCTTTGACTGGTTTGGCGCGCGCGGGATCAGCCTGCGCAAATCCGGCTCTGATCGCGAATATGCGGTGTCTGTTGACGGGTTTGAGGGGCTGGAACTGGTGCTGTTGTCCGCAGGGGAAATTCCGCGTGAGTTGGTGGCGGGGAATATTCATCTTGGTGTGACGGGGTCTGATCTGGTGCGCGAGAAGCTGGTCAATTGGGACAGTCGCGTCGCGGAACTAGCGCCGATGGGCTTTGGCGGTGCTGATCTGGTTGTTGCTGTGCCGCAGGCCTGGGTCGATGTGAATACGCTGGATGATCTGGATGCAACAGCGGCAGCGTTTCGACAAAAACACGGGTTCCGGCTGCGGATCGCTACGAAATACCACCGTCTGGTGCGTGAATTTTTGCGCGAGCAGGGTGTGGCGGATTACCAGATTGTGGATAGTCAGGGTGCCACTGAAGGGACCGTCAAGAATGAGACTGCCGAGGCGATTGCCGATATCACCTCGACCGGTGAGACACTGCGCGCCAATGGTTTGAAGATCTTGGATGACGGGTTGATCCATGCCTCCCAGGCGACCCTGTTTCGCGGAAGGCGTAATGACTGGACAGATGAGCAACGCAAGAAATTGAAAGCGTTGCAATTGGTGCTGGGCATTTAGGCCTGCGCGGCCCTGATCGCGTCACGGCACGCAATGTCGAGGGCCGAGGGTTTGTGGCGGGCTTTCGCAAGACCGGTTTCGGTGTCATCGCCAGCCACAGCCGATGCGGCCGTTGCGGCCATGCTGTAGCTGTGGACCTGTGTGATGCCCTTCAGGGCTTGCCGGCACAGGGCATGGATCACCAGATAATCCAGATGGCTACCGAGGAGTCCTGCACCTTTCTCGGTCCCGCCCGCGGCATTGCTTTCGCAGGCTTCGGCATCCGTCGACAGAAATGAACGGCAGATCATCGGGCGCGCCTCATAGGCGCGGCAACTGCGTGTATCGGGGTCAAGGACGGGGCAGGCCTGTGGGTGCCATGCGCGGCCATCGGGTTGGCCCGCAAACGGGCCTGCGGCTTTGTGGAGTTGTGCTGCTTCAAAGGCGGTAATGACGCCGCCCTCGCCACCCGAGAGGATACAGCAAAAGGCGCACCCTTGCGTGCAGGCCGCGTTTGTCACGGCCTCGGGCGGGGCTTTCATGATCTCGTCACGGACAGCGTGGCCCAGTCGCCATGCAGCTTTGCCACTGGCCATTTCCGCAATGACCTCTTTGGCGGGCATGCCGTAGGTTTGGGCGGTTTGCAGGAAAGAGGAGAGGATGCGTTTGGCGCGATCCTCTTGCGCCTTGCCTGCGCCTTTGACCTTGGCTTTGGCGACGCGCGCGGCAATATCGGCGACAGTGATCGCGCCTGGCGTATTGCTTTTCTGGGCGCGCCTGCGGGCCGCGCGGGAAGATGCTGGTTTCATACTGCGCCCTTGGATGCCATCGTCGTGCGTGACTATAGAAGGCAGGGGCGGGGCGTCCAGTGTTAGCCCTTCAATCTGTCCCGCAAGAAACGGCGCAGAATTTTGCCGGATGCGGATTTGGGGATCTCATCGACGATATAGATATGGTGGAGCTGTTTATAGGTGGCCAGTCGCGCGGCGATATAGGCGTTGATCGCGGCCTGATCGGGGGCAGGATCGCCGGCCACGACAAAGGCCACGGGCAGCTCGCCCGCTTCATCATCCGGCAAGCCAACGACAGCAGCGTCCGTAATGCCGTCCATGGCCACCAAAGTTGCCTCAAGTTCGGCTGGGGCAACTTGGAAACCTTTGTATTTGATCAGTTCTTTCAGGCGGTCGGTGATGAACATATAGCCATCTTCGTCAATTTTTGCGATGTCACCGGTCCGTAGCCATCCGTCAGGGGTGATGGTTTGCTCGGTGGCTTGCGGGTTGTTGAGATAGCCCTGCATGACTTGTGGGCCTTTGATCCAGAGTTCGCCTTCTTCGCCTGCGGGCAGGTCTTGGCCAGTCTCAATATCGACAATCCGGCAGACTGTGTTTGGCGCTGTCACGCCTGCCGCACCAGAACGGGGGGCGCTGCGCGGAACCACGTGGGATACGGGGCTGAGTTCGGTCATGCCGTAACCTTGCAGCGCGTTGCAGCCCAGCCGTGCTGCGATCGCTTCGGAGAGATCGGCGCCGGAAGGTGCGGCGGCGATGAACACCTCTTGCAGCGCCGATAGGTCGTAGTCATCAACGAGCGGGTGCTTGGCCAATGCGAGCGCGACAGGAGGCACGACCCACATGCGCTGGGCTTTGTAGTCTTGGCTGATTTGCAGGAATAGCGGCAGGTCAAAGCGGGGCATTGTCACCAATGCACCACCACCACCGAGGTGGATATTCATCAAAACGGTCATACCGTAGATGTGGAAGAAGGGCAGGAAGGCGGCAGTTACCTCGCCCGCCTGAAAATCTGCGGCGACGATGGATTGATCGACGTTGATCACAAGGTTGCGGTGCGAAAGCATCACGCCTTTGGGCAGGCCGGTGGTGCCGGATGAATAGGGCAGAACAACGCTGAATTCATCAAGATCTACAGAGACTTGCGTGGTAATTGGATCGCCGAAAAGGGCTTCGTATTCCGGTGTGCCGATGGCGATGACGGGAGCGTCGCCTGCGCCCGCGACGGCGGTCTCCAGAAAGTCGGGGATAGTGATAAGGAGTTCGGCACCGGCGTCGCGCATCTGGTGGGCGACCTCAGGCGCGGTATAGGTGGGGTTCAGCGTTGTGATTGTCCCACCGCCCCAGGCGACCGCATGAAATATCACGCAGTATTCGGGCATGTTGGGGGCCATGATCGCGATGGTGTGCCCCGCGCCAAAGCCCGCTGCGGCCAATCCACCTGCCATGCGTTTGACCTTATCCATGAATGCGGCGGAGGTCATGCTGCGCCCGCTGGGGCCGTCCGTCAGCACAACGTCGTTGGGGCGGCTTTCAAGGTTCTGGAAAACACGCTCGGTGATCGTCAGGTCCGTTGCCGGGACGGCGGGATAAGGACTTGTGAAAATGGTCATGCAGGGCTCCTCCTGCACAGATCATGGCACAGGGTTTCACGTCTGCCTAGCGGACACCGATGGCAGCAAGAGCCTTGGAGAGTTCGGGCGGTAGAGCCTCTTCGTCCTGCCGGCCTTCGGGCAGGTCGCGGGGGGCGTCCTCTGTGGTCAGATAGCGCCAGCCCTGGAAGGCGCGTTTAGGTGTGGCTTCGACGCGGATCAGGCCCGGTTTGCAGACAATGGCGCAGCGGCGGATGCCGTCGCCGCCGATGTATTCTTCAAGTCGCGCAATGGGTTGACGGCAGAGGATCACGCCTTTGATGACCCAGAAGATCGAACCGTCATTCAGGAT
>NZ_DASYOK010000068.1:0-5329 GCF_036007805.1 Yoonia sp. | reverse complement strand
TGCGCCATATCGGGCGGACCGCCCAAGGCCGCAATCATCTGGGAAAACCGCTCCATCGCGGCACCGCTGCTCAGGGCCTCCTTGACGCGCTGCACGGCAGCGGCGGTCTCTTCGCCCTGCATCATCAACAGCTGGGTACATAGCCCGACAGTCAGGTCATAGAGCCGCGGTGCCACAGTGGTATTGCCCGCCAGTACCTCCATACAGATCGCCACCTCGACCGCATTGCCTAGCGCGGGGGCCAGAGGTTCATTCATATCCGTAATCATTGCCGCCGTGGTACAACCCGCACCATTGGCGGCAGTCACCAGCGCCCGTGCAAGCGCACGTGCTTCATCGCGCGTTTTCATAAACGCACCCGAGCCGCATTTGACGTCCAGTATCAGGCTATCCAGCCCCGCCGCCAGCTTCTTGGACAGGATCGATGCGGTGATCAGATCAATGCTCTCGACAGTCGCCGTAACATCGCGGACCGCGTAAAGGCGGCGGTCGGCAGGGGCAATCTGGCCAGTCGCACTGACAATCGCGCAACCCACCTCGCGGGTGATCAGGCGCAACTGCTTTTCAGAGACGTTGATGTTCACACCCGGGATCGCTTCAAGCTTGTCCAGCGTGCCGCCGGTATGCCCCAAACCACGCCCTGAAATCATCGGGACATAGACGCCGCAGGCCGCCAGCACCGGCGCAAGGATCAGTGAAACGCAATCGCCCACACCGCCGGTCGAATGCTTGTCAATCACGGGGCCCGGCAAATCCCATGTCATCACGTCGCCACTGTCGCGCATCCCGATGGTCAGCGCCGTGCGCCCCGCATCACCCAGCCCGTTCAACACCACCGCCATGGCAAAGGCACCCGCTTGTGCATCGCTGACCGCACCACTCGCCAACCCTTTGGCGAACCATGTCAGCTCGTCCTGCGTGGGGGCCTTCTTGTCCCTGACAGCGGCAATGATGGCGCGGGCGTCCATGTCAGACGCGGCTCATATAGTCTGCGTCGAAACTGCCCGGCAAAAGGGCTGCGACCGTGGTTTCATGCACGATGCCATCGGTTGTCGTCAGGGTCACTTTGACATCGCCAGTTGCAAATTCCGCGATCTTCTGGCGACATCCGCCGCAAGGGCTGACGGGTTTGGGGCTGTCTGCGATCACGGCGATTTCGGCGATAGCAGTATCACCTGCCGCAATCATCGCAGCAATCGCGCCGGCCTCGGCGCAGGTGCCCTCGGGATAGGCCACGTTTTCGACGTTGCAGCCGACATGCACAGCACCCGAGGTCGCCCGCAACGCCGCCCCGACCTTGAATTTCGAATATGGCGCATAGGCGTTTTCGCGAACCGCGCGCGCGTGATCAATCAATGACATGAGGCCTCCGGTATTGATGGCGTCCAGAGTGTGACGGGTAGCTGCCGGATGCAAGAGGCTTAGGTTGTTGTAAAGACGCCCGGCAAGGTGACTTCAAGTAGCTCCAGATCATCCGAGGGATCGGCATAGCGCGTCTGCATACCCGGCGGGATCACAAAGGCATCACCGGGGGACAAGGTGAACGGGTCTTTGCCCTCTCCCTCCAATGTCATCGTGCCTTCCATGACAAAAGTGAAATGAATGTCCGCATCATGGCTTGTCCAGACCGGATCGCCCGCGCCTTTGCGCAGGACATTCACACCTGCAACACCTTTGGTATTGGTGGCGATGGTCGTATCACGCGCGATGAAACCTGGCAGGCGGGCAGGCCCCCACGCGGCCTTGGCCCCTTCGTTGAAGACAAACTTCTGCCCCTGCCATTCGCGATCAGGCCGCAGGTGCGGGGTGGGCAGCGCCATTTCGTGGTCAATCTCGGTGATGTGTTCTGCGGGCACACCGATTTCGATCACCTCGATCCCGTCGGAGGCTTCCAGCACGCGGTGGCGGATTTCGGGGGGCTGGATAAAGCAATCACCTGCGGTCAGGCGGATCGGGGGGCCCTGATCCTCATAGACCACATCGACCCAGCCACGGTAGCAAAAGATCAGCTGAAACCCGACCTTGTGGAAGTGCACCATATCCGGAACCGGCCCGCCATCTGGAATCCGAATGTGGCTGGCAATGATCGACCCGCCCAAGCGGGTCGGGATCAGGTCACGGTATTGCATACCTGCGCGGCCAATTACCCAAGGGGCCTGATCGGCAAGGCGGCGCACGACAAAGGCGTGATCGGTTGGTGGCAGTTCCAGAGGCGGGTGCAGCGGATGCACCTCGACCCGTGTGCCACCCGGGGATGTCAGCGTCTTTTGCCCATCCGCAAATCCTGCATCATCCGTCAGAATACGCAAAAGGCCAGGGCTATCGCCGGTGCCTTGATCAAGCCGCACCCGCACTCCATGACCGGAATAGACCGCCACGGAGGGGTCATCGGCAGGATAAATCATATCCAGCCGCATCCCCAAGGTGCCACCGAAAAACCCAAGGTCAGCCCGCAGGTCTGTTGTCGGCAGGCACAGCTCGGCACGTATTTCATGTAACTCTGTCATGTTTTGCACCCTGTCCTTGTCGCAAAATATTTGCAAGAGTAGGCGCTACGCAATTGACCCCGCGCTGCGCTTTCCGTAGGGACAAGGGAAAATGGTTTAACGTTAAACCATATTTGGAGGACGCTATGACAGACGATGCAAAAGACAGCCTGAGAGAGGCCGCACTTCACTATCATAAGTACCCCAAGCCCGGAAAACTCGAAATCCGCGCCACCAAACCATTGGCCACAGGCCGCGATCTGGCGCGCGCCTATTCCCCCGGTGTTGCCGAGGCCTGTATCGAGATCAAGAATGATCCCGACACCGCCCGCGACTACACCGCGCGCGGCAATCTGGTGGCGGTTGTCACGAATGGTACGGCCGTTTTGGGCCTAGGCAACATCGGCGCACTGGCCTCCAAACCGGTAATGGAAGGCAAGGCGGTTCTGTTCAAGAAATTCGCCAATATTGATTGCTTTGACATCGAGTTGAACGAACCTGACCCTTACAAGCTTGCCGATATCGTCTGCGCGCTCGAGCCCACATTCGGCGCGATCAACCTTGAAGACATCAAGGCCCCTGATTGCTTTATTGTCGAGAAAATCTGCCGTGAGCGGATGAACATCCCCGTATTCCACGATGACCAGCACGGCACAGCCATTGTAGTCGGCGCAGCCGCGACCAACGCGTTGCGGATCGCGGGCAAGACATTCGAAGAGATCAAAATCGTCAGTACAGGCGGCGGTGCGGCGGGCATTGCTTGTCTGAATATGTTGCTGAAACTGGGCGTGAAGCGCGAGAATGTTTACCTTTGCGATATCGAGGGCCTTGTCTACGCGGGCCGCGAAAAAGACATGACGCCACAAAAGGCCGAATACGCCCAAGGGACAACGCCTACAACACTGGCCGAAGTGATTGAAGGCGCGGACCTGTTCCTTGGCCTCTCTGGCCCCGGGGTTCTCAAACCCGAGATGGTTGCCAAAATGGCCGAGCGCCCGATCATTTTTGCATTGGCCAACCCCAACCCTGAAATTGACCCCGAAGTGGCCCGCGCGGTCAATCCCGAAGCCATCATCGCCACGGGACGCAGCGATTTCCCCAATCAGGTCAACAACGTCTTGTGCTTCCCTTTCATCTTCCGTGGCGCACTGGATGTCGGCGCCACCGAGATCAACGACGAGATGAAAATCGCCTGCGTCGAAGGCATCGCCGCACTTGCCCGCGCCACAACAAGCGCCGAGGCGGCCGCCGCCTATCAAGGCGAGAAACTGACTTTCGGGGCCGATTACCTGATCCCGAAACCCTTTGATCCGCGCCTGATGGGTGTTGTCGCCAGCGCAGTGGCCGGTGCTGCGATCGCAACCGGTGTCGCCACCCGCCCTGTCGACGATATGCAGGCCTATAAGGCGGCACTTGACGGTTCCGTCTTCAAATCAGCCATGATCATGCGCCCCGTATTCGATGCAGCGCGCACGGTCACCCGCCAGATCGTCTTTGCCGAAGGCGAGGATGAGCGCGTGCTGCGTGCCTCTCAGGCGATTATGGAAGAAACCACAGATACGCCCATCCTGATCGGCCGTCCCGAGGTGATCGCGGCACGCTGCGAACGCGCGGGCCTGAAGATCAGACCGGGTGTGGATTTCAGCATCGTCAACCCCCAGGACGACCCGCGTTATCGGGACTATTGGGGCACCTATCACGATCTGATGGCTCGCAGGGGGGTGACCCCTGATCTGGCCAAGGCCGTGATGCGCACCAACAGCACCGCGATTGCCGCCGTCATGGTGCACCGTGGCGAGGCTGACAGCATGATCTGTGGCACATTTGGCCAGTATCTATGGCACCTCAACTACGTTAGTCAGGTGCTCGGCACTGACGGCTATCACCCCATTGCGGGCCTGTCGCTCATGATCCTTGAGGATGGCCCGCTCTTTATTGCCGACACCCAAGTGCATCCCGAACCAACGCCCGCGCAAATCGCCGAGACGGTGATTGGTGCGGCACGGCACGTGCGCCGCTTTGGTGTCGATCCCAAAATCGCGCTGTGTTCGCACAGTCAGTTCGGCAACCTTGAAAGCGACAGCGGACGCCGGATGCGCGCGGCGATGGAAATCCTTGATAGCGCGCCGCGTGATTTCGCCTATGAGGGCGAAATGCATGTCGATGCCGCTTTGGACGTGGAACTGCGCAACCGCGTTTTCCCTGCGGCCCATCTGCCGGGTGCGGCCAATACGCTGGTCTTTGCCAACACAGATGCAGCCTCTGGCGTGCGCAATATCCTGAAGATGAAGGGGGGCGGGCTTGAGGTCGGGCCGATCCTGATGGGTATGGGCAACCGCTGTCATATTGTGACACCATCCATCACCGCGCGCGGTCTTTTGAACATGTCCGCCATCGCTGGGACACCCGTGGCGCATTACGGTTAGTTAAGTTTTTGACTAGATCGGTCGCTTGCACCGCTGCGAAGCTTGCAGAGGCCTGACCCCAAGCTTAACAATCCTGCCAATACGTTTGGGAGGACGACATGGGATATGCTGAGGTTTATGGCGCGTGGCAGAACGATCCGGAAAGTTTCTGGATGGAGCAGGCCAAATCAATCGACTGGGTCACCCCCCCGACAAAGGCGCTTGATGACAGCAAGGCCCCGCTTTACCGCTGGTTCACCGATGCCGAGGTGAACACCTGTTACAACGCCGTTGACCGCCATGTTGAAAACGGGCGCGGCGAACAGTTGGCTATTATCTATGACAGCCCCGTCACCCATACCAAGCACACGATCACCTATGCGGAATTGCAGACGCGCGTGGCTTCGCTTGCGGGGGCCTTGCGCGCCAAAGGCGTCG
>NZ_DASYOK010000067.1:0-2902 GCF_036007805.1 Yoonia sp. | reverse complement strand
CAGATAGTCCTTCATCGGCTCACGGGCGATTTCGCGGGCGTGGTCGCGGGTGTCCGACAGGAAGCTGTGCAGCATCAAGGTGACGGTGAAATCTTCGGGATTATGGCCTGCCGCGCGCAAGGCATCGTGATAGATCACGATTTTTTCGGCGACTTCATCCACGCTTTGCCCCAGAAGGTGGGTGAGCACGTTGCAACCGTTGGTTCCCGCCTCTTTCCACGTCTCGGGGTTGCCAGCGGTCGTGACCCACACGTTCAGTTTCTTTGAAACAGGGCGCGGCTGCGTGACGACACCGTGCATCTCGCCGTTCGCGCGCGGGAATTCCACGGCTTCACCAGCCCAGAGTTTGCGCAAATCGCGGATCGCATCAAACATCGCGGGTTTGTTCTTGGGCGGCGTGTTTTCGGGCCGCAGCACAAAATCATCCGGCTGCCAGCCAGAGGCAATGGCAAGCCCCGTGCGCCCGTTTGTCAGGTTATCAATCACCGCCCATTCTTCGGCGATCCGTGCGGTATGATGCAGAGGTGCCACGCAAGAGCCGGCACGCACCGCCAAATTCTTGGTCACAGCGGCAACGGCAGCACCCGTCACGGAAGGGTTCGGGTACGGGCCGCCGAAGGCGTGGAAATGCCGCTCGGGCGTCCAGACAGCGCAGAACCCGTTCTTGTCGGCGAACTGCGCGCCTTCCAACAGTGAGCGGTATTTATCGCGCCCGATCCCGTCATCATTGCCCCAGTAAAACAGACTGAAATCCATGCCGACACCCGGCGCACTGCCTTCACCTGCCACAAGCGCGCGGCTTTCATCGCCCGAGATCACCAGCTTGAAACCACGCGCGAGGGTCCAGAACAGCTCCAGCACCGAAATATCAAACGACAGCGATGTGACCGCCATCCACACACCGGGCGGATCATGCGCAATTCGGTCATCCATGCCGGTAAAGAAATTCGCGACATTGCGATGTTCAACCATCACGCCTTTGGGCTTACCGGTCGAGCCTGAGGTATAGATCATATAGGCCAGATGCGCGCCCGTGACGCCGCTGTCAGGATTGCCCGTCTCGGTGCCTGCGGGCAAGGCATCAACCAGCACGATGTCCGCATCGGAAGGTGGTAGATCGGCGGCAAGGGCGCTGTCGGTGACGATCACCCGGGTGCCACTGTCTGCGATAAAATGCGCGGTCCGGTCACCAGGATAGGCAGGGTCCATCGGCAGATAGGCACCGCCTGCTTTCATAATCGCCAATGCCCCGATCAATAGCGCGGACGAACGCCGCAGATGCAGACCGACAATCGCGTCAGGGCCAACGCCTTTGGCGCGCAACACATGGGCCAACGCATTGGCGCGCGCGTTCAGTTCCGCATAGGTCAGGCTTTCACCTTCAAAGGCCAGCGCCTCGGCATCAGGGGTGCGGGCGACCTGCGCCTCAAACGCCTGATGGATACACAGGTCGGCAGGGTAGTCCGTGGCGGTCGCGTTCCAGTCATAAAGTACGGTCTGGCGCTCTGCCTCGGACAGGACCGTGGGGGCCGCGCCCTTGGCGATCTGTGCCGCCATATGATCAAGGCGCGCAGCCATCAGTTGGGCGGTTGTCGCGCTCATCTTGCCCGTATCGGCGAAGAGCGTGGTCCCCGCCACCGTCAGGGCAGTTCCGTTGATGTGGCCTTGTGACGACAGGCCCAAAGCGGGCATCGTGATACCACCCGGAATACGGGCGCAAAGATCGGCGGCAAAGGGGCCACGGGCCGCCGCCACACCCATGTCATCCCCTGCTCCAACGGGCACCCAGTCATTCAGATAGCCGGGGTGCTCATGGGCCACGCCCAGCGCCAACGTGACAGGATCGTCGGACGACGCGGCCGCCAATGCCGCAAGCGCGCGGGCCAAATCAGCAGCATCACCCGTCAGGGGCAGGCTGATAACCTCGCCTTCATTCGCGCCCATGTCGATCAGCGGCAGGTTGGCAGGGGTCATCGCCGCAAGCGCTTTGCGCCATGTCCTCTCATGTTTCAGTGTGGCTTTGAGCGCTGCGGTCAGCGCCTCAGCTTCCTCGGAAACAAGCTTTGGAAGCACATCGCCGACACCTGCCACATCTGCGACAGCGACAGCGCGCCCCGCCGCATCGCGCAACCCCCGCAAGGTGACCGGCGCGGTAGCTGTTGCAACGGTGAGACTGTCCTCGCCCACCGCAATCACTGTGCCGGGTGCCGCATCAGACGTGGTTTTTTCGGCAACTGCCTTGGCAACAAGGAACACACCTGCATCTGTCGCGATCTTGGGACAGGTCAGCGGGTTCCAATAGTCGCCGTGGTCCAGCGCATGCACCAGCGTCGTGATTTTGCGGGCAGTCTGTGTGAAATCCAGACGGGCGGCGTTGGCGGGTCTGTCATTCTTGGCGAAATAGGTGCGCTGCGTCAGGTCTTGCGCGGTCACAACGGGGGCATCGCTGGCCAGCTTGTCAATCACAGTGGCGAAACTGTCGATCGCGGCGGCATAGCATTTCGCGTTCAACGTCAGGACGTTTTCATCTGGGGCCACATCAAAAAAGCTCTGCGCCAGCAGCCTGCCTTCGTCTACGCCACCTTCGATCAAATGCCAGCTGATCCCGTACTCGGCCTCACCTGCCAAGAGCGCCCAAACCGGCGCATTCAGGCCCGCATAGCGTGGCAATGGGCCATCATGGAAATTCGCAGCACCGCGCGTGGGTAGGGCCAGCACGGCATCGGGGATCATATCAAGGTTGGCGATAGACAAGAGCCAATCAAAAGTTAGGTTCGACAGGGCCGCCACCAGATCATCGTCAGAGGACACCACTGGCAGGCCCGCATCCCGCGCCCATGCGGCCACATCCGTGTTGCGCGTCACAACCGCAACAAGCGTATGGCCCGCATCGCGCAGCATC
>NZ_DASYOK010000066.1:0-31907 GCF_036007805.1 Yoonia sp. | reverse complement strand
TTCGTCATCAACCTGGTCAACCTTGTTCATGTAAACGACCATGTAAGGGATACCAACCTGACGGCCGAGCAGGATGTGCTCGCGGGTCTGTGGCATCGGGCCGTCGGCTGCGTTCACAACCAGGATCGCGCCGTCCATCTGTGCGGCACCGGTGATCATGTTCTTCACATAGTCAGCGTGGCCGGGGCAGTCGACGTGGGCGTAGTGACGGGACTCTGTCTCATACTCGACGTGTGCGGTCGAAATGGTGATACCACGGGCCTTCTCTTCGGGCGCACCGTCAATCTGGTCGTAGGCTTTGAAGTCACCAAAATACTTGGTGATCGCAGCGGTCAGGGTGGTCTTGCCGTGGTCAACGTGGCCGATTGTGCCAATGTTTACGTGCGGCTTGTTACGTTCAAACTTTGCCTTTGCCATTTTGCAGGGCCCTTAATTCTGAGGGGCCACAAGCGGCCCGGTCCAACATCGCGGGCGATGTATTTGGAAATGGATGGGAAATCAAGTGGCGCATTTGCGATAACGGAAACGAAATGCAAATCAGTCAATCCGGTTGTTGGACAATTGCACGATGGCGCTGGGATCAGACAGGCCTAATTGATCCCATTCTCAACCTGTAGAGCGCGAATATAGGAAATAATCATCTCAACATCAGCGCGCGTCAGACCCTCAATTGCGGCCATATTCCCGAACGGCCAATGATGCGCCTGCACGCCAAGTGCGACAGCCCGCTGAAATGCCTCATCGCCGTGATGCGACGGTTCATAAATTTTATGAACCAAGGGCGGACCGACGCCATCACGTCCAACGGCATTTACCCCGTGACACACCGCGCAATCAGCTTCAAAGGCAATCTGCCCCATCGCCTGCTGCTCGGTAAAGCGCGCTGGAATTATGACATCAACCAACGGGCCAGCTTCGGCTGCAGGTTTTGTATCAGCGACGTTTGGCGCATCAGCCGCACCCATCATCACGTAAACCCCAGCGCCTACGACCGCCGCAAACACACCGATTGCAACTCTATTCATGTCCAGCATCGCTCATTCGCAACTCCATTGGCGGACAAGCTAGGAACTTCCCGCGCTGGAAGGTCAAAAGATTAATTGAACCGGTTGCTCTTGGGGAAACCATGTGGCGGGCGCTTGCCGACACCGGCACGCGCGCCTTTCCACTCAGTCATGTCCGGCTCAGTCCGTGTTTTGCCACCACCCATTTGCCATGACAGCCCGTCTTGCCAAGCGAATGTCGTGATGTCCGACAACCCGCCATCCAACTCAAGCATACCCTGCCGCCCAGCGGCCCTTTTGTATTTCTGGATACGCACGCCTTTGCCACGCCCCATTTCAGGCAATTCGCTCACTTCAAAGACCAAAAGCTTGGCGTTCTCGGACACCACCGCGACATGATCGCCCGCCACGCGGCGGCAGACCTTGGCAACAGTGTCTTTCACGTTCAGAACCTGCTTGCCCGTCCGCGTCTGCGCCAGAACTTCTTCTTCCGGCACGATAAAGCCATTGCCCTCTGCCGAGGCCACCAACAGCTTTTCACCCGGTTTATGGATCAGAAAATCGACGATCTCGACATCATTGGGCAGATCAATCATCAGGCGCAACGGCTCGCCCATACCGCGCCCGCCCGGCAGATTGGCGGCACCGACTGTATAAAAGCGGCCATTTGCGCCAAAGACGAGCAATTTATCGGTAGTTTCCGCGTGGAAAATAAAGCGCGGCCCATCGCCGTCTTTGAATTTCAACTCGCGGGTCAGATCAATATGGCCCGTCATTGCGCGGACCCAGCCCATTTCAGAACAAACGACAGTGATCGGCTCGCGCTCGATCATTGCCTCAAGCGGGACATCCACAACCTCGGTCGCCTCGGCGAATTGCGTGCGACGCGCCCCGCCTTCGCTATCGCGGCCAAAGATTTTACGGGTCTCGCGCAGTTGCTCGGAAATCCGCGCCCATTGCAGCTCGTCGCTTTCCAGCAAATCCTCGATGCCTGCGCGCTCTTCCATCAGCGCGTCACGCTCGGCAATCAGTTCCAGCTCTTCAAGGCGGCGCAGGCTTCGCAAGCGCATGTTCAGGATTGCTTCGGCCTGTACTTCTGTGAGCGAGATTTCCGGATCCGCCCCCGGCACGATCGGCGACCGGTAATCCGCCTCGGAGGTGGCGCGCGCGTGATCCTGCCCCCAATCCTCAATCATCAGGGCCTGTTTGGGATCGTCGTCATAGCGAATGATATCAATCACGCGGTCAAGATTGAGGAAAGCAATGATAAAGCCCTCAAGCACCTCAAGCCGATGGTCGATCTTTTCCAGACGGTATTTGCTGCGGCGGATCAGGACGTCGCGGCGGTGATCAAGGAAGGCGCGCAGCACTTCCTTGAGCGAACACACCTTGGGTGTCAGCCCGTCAATCAGCACATTCATGTTCAGACTAAAGCGCGTTTCCAGATCGGAATTGCGGAACAGCATCCCCATCATGACCTCGGGATCGACGGTCTTCGCACGCGGTTCCAGGACCACGCGGATATCTTCGGCGCTCTCGTCGCGGACATCGGCCAGCAAGGGCACCTTCTTAAGCTGGATCACTTCGGCCAGCTTCTCGATCAGTTTCGATTTCTGCACCTGATAGGGGATTTCGGTCACGACAACCTGCCACTGACCACGGCCCAGATCCTCGACTTCCCATTTGGCGCGCAAACGGAACGCGCCCCGACCTGTGCGATAGGCCTCGGCGATGTTTTCTTTGGGTTCGACAATGATACCACCGGTCGGGAAATCGGGGCCGGGGATATAGTTCAGCAGCGTATCATCGCGCGCATCAGGTGTTTTGATCAGATGCAGGCAGGCATCCACCAACTCATGCAGGTTATGGGGCGGAATATTCGTCGCCATCCCTACCGCAATCCCGCTTGATCCATTGGCAAGAAGATTGGGGAATGTGGCCGGCAAAACTGTCGGCTCGGTCAGTCGCCCGTCATAGTTGTCACGGAAATCAACGGCGTCCTCGGACAACCCTTCCAGCAGTGCCTCGGCGGCGGCGGTCATCCGCGCCTCGGTATAGCGAGAAGCGGCAGGATTATCGCCGTCAATGTTGCCGAAGTTTCCCTGCCCGTCGACCAGCGGGTAGCGGACGTTAAAGTCCTGCGCCAAACGCGCCATCGCATCATAGATCGCGGCATCACCGTGGGGGTGGAAATCACCCATCGTGTCGCCGCTGATCTTGGCGGATTTCAGAAACCCGCCCGTGGGCGACAGCCGCAGGCGCGACATCGCATAGAGGATACGACGATGGACCGGTTTCAGACCATCACGCGCATCGGGCAAGGCGCGGTGCATAATCGTGGACAGCGCATAGGTCAGATACCGGTCGCCAATGGCGCGGCGCAGGCTTTCGGTCACGTCGTTGGGCCCTAGGCCGGTATCGATCTCATCATTCATGGGACTGGTTTAGCGGGCCTCGATTCTGGCGTAAAGCGGCGAATAGGTACTGCGCCGCGCAATCTCGATTGACAACAGGCGTTCAGTCGCCGTCTCGGCGCGCGGCCACTTGTCAGTCAGCCATCCGCGGTGCAAAGACAGCGCATGACACAGAAATCCATTTTGATCACAGGCTGTTCCTCTGGCATCGGCTATGACGCCGCATATGGACTGCGCGCCGCGGGCTGGCGTGTCTTTGCCAGTTGCCGCAAACAAGAAGACTGCGACCGGCTGCGCAGCGAAGGGTTCGAGAGCCCACGCATTGACTACGCTGACGCCGATAGCATCGTCACCGGCCTTGCCGAAACACTCGAGGCAACCGGCGGCACACTGGACGCGCTTTACAACAACGGCGCTTACGCCTGTCCCGGAGCAGTCGAGGATTTACCGGTCGGCGCCCTGCGCGAGATTTTCGAAACCAACGTCTTTGGCTGGCATGAACTGACACGGCTGGTCATTCCCGTGATGCGCGCCCAAGGACATGGACGGATTATCAATTGCTCATCCGTTTTGGGGTTCGTCGCACTGCGCTGGCGCGGGGCCTATGTGGCGACCAAATACGCGCTTGAGGGCCTGACAGATGTCTTGCGCATCGAAATGCGCGATACGCCGATCAAGGTGATCCTGATCGAACCCGGCCCCATCACAGCCAAGATCCGCGAAAATGCGATCCCGCATTTCGAGAAATGGATTGACTGGGAAGGATCGGCGCGGGCCGGCCAATATGCGCAGTTGCGATCACGGCTCTATGACGACAACGGACCGGACCGTTTCGAGTTACCTCCCTCGGCGGTGACCAGAAAAATCCTGCATGCCCTCACATCCGCACGCCCGAAACCGCGCTACTATGTGACAACCCCCACCTATCTGATGGGTTTTTTGCGGCGCGTGTTGCCAACGCGGCTTCTTGATGCGGTCATTTTGCGCGGCTGAGGGTTTTCTTTCCGGCGCGCCCTGCTACATGCGAGAGGAATTAAGGAAGGATCGAACCAATGGCCAATGACCCGCTGTTTTGGGCAATGTCTGTGTCAGTGCTGGTTGTGCTTGGCATTTTGATGTGGGGTATCGGCAGCTTTGGCAAGGGCGGTGAGTATAACCGCAAGCACGCAAACAAGATCATGCGCTGGCGCATTGGTGCACAACTCCTTGCAGTCGTGATGATCCTGATCTTTGTCTATTTGCGCGGTGGAGGAAACTAACCGATGGTCGTTCTCAACAAGATTTACACAAAAACCGGTGACTCCGGCGAAACAGCCCTTGGTAACGGCAGTCGCGTTGCCAAACACTCGATGCGGGTCACCTCTTACGGCACGGTCGATGAAACGAACGCGACCGTGGGCATGGCGCGCCTGCATGCCACCGGCGAGATGGATACCCAGCTTGCGATGATCCAGAACGATCTGTTTGACCTTGGCGCAGATCTTTGCCGCCCCGATATGGAAAAGGACGGCGAGGCAGAATACCCCGTGCTGCGTATGACCGACGCGCAAGTTGCGCGCCTTGAAAGCCAGATTGATGCAATGACCAAAGAGGTCGAGCCCCTGCGCAGCTTCATTCTGCCTGGTGGATCGGCACTCGCGGCCCATCTGCACCTTTGCCGTACCGTTTCGCGCCGTGCCGAGCGTCTGACGGTCGAATTGGCGACGTTTGAATCGGTTAATCCAGCGGCGGTCAAATACCTGAACCGCTTGTCAGACTGGTTTTTCCAAGCCTCGCGCATCGCCAATAATAACGGCAATGACGATGTGCTTTGGGTCCCTGGAGCAAACCGCGCTTAATCTGCCAATAAAGCACACAGCAAACCCCGCTATCGGGGTTTGACCTTACGTTCGCGTCAAGAACGTGGCGTCGGTGACATCTGCCGCGTCGATTTTGCACTGTTTTCACCCGGCCGCGCAGGCTAACAACGGTGCGAGAAGTGTTATTTTCAGATTCTTGGGAGAGAAACGCATATGAAGGTCCTCGTACCCGTCAAGCGCGTGATTGACTACAACGTGAAAGTTCGTGTGAAAGCGGACGGCTCCGGTGTCGATCTCGCCAACGTCAAAATGTCGATGAACCCGTTCGACGAAATCGCTGTAGAAGAGGCGATCCGCCTGCGCGAAGCAGGCAAGGTTGAAGAAATCGTCGCAGTCTCGATTGGCGTCAAGCAAAGCCAGGAAACACTGCGCACCGCCCTTGCGATGGGTGCCGACCGTGCGATCCTTGTTGTTGCTACTGACGATGTGCACACCGACATTGAACCATTGGCTGTTGCGAAAATTCTTGCGGCAATCGTCAAGGAAGAAGAGCCGGGGCTGGTGCTGTGCGGCAAACAGGCGATCGACAATGATATGAACGCTACAGGCCAGATGTTGTCAGCCCTGCTGGGCTGGTCGCAGGCGACCTTTGCATCCGAAGTCGATGTTGATGGCGATAGCGCCACTGTCACCCGCGAGGTGGACGGCGGTCTGCAGACGATCAAGGTGAAAATGCCCGCGATCATTACGGTGGATCTGCGCTTGAACGAGCCACGTTATGCATCGCTGCCCAACATCATGAAGGCCAAGAAAAAGCCTTTGGATGAAAAGACACCTGCCGATTACGGCGTTGATGTCGCGCCGCGCCTCAGCATCGTGAGCACCACAGAACCAGAGGCCCGCAAGGCCGGTATCATTGTGGGGTCGGTTGATGAACTTGTCGAGAAACTCAAAGAAGCGGGGGCTGTATAATGGCTGTTCTTCTGATTGGTGAAGTAACTGACGGCGCATTGGCCGTTGACGCGACGGCAAAGGCCGTCTCTGCGGTGAAGTCTTTGGGCGATGTGACCGTGCTTTGCGCGGGTGCCTCAGCGAAAGCGGCCGCTGACGAAGCCGCCAAGATTGACGGCGTCTCCAAAGTGCTCTGCGCTGAAGATCCGGCCCTTGGTCACCGCTTGGCCGAGCCTACCGCCGCTTTGATTGTATCACTCGCGGGCGATTACACGCATATCGCCGCCCCCGGCACCACGGACGCGAAAAACGTCATGCCACGGGTCGCAGCACTCTTGGACGCGATGATCGTCTCTGAAGTGACTGCCGTGGTTGACGCCGACACATTCGAGCGTCCGATCTATGCGGGCAACGCGATCCAGACAGTCAAATCTGCTGACGCCATCAAAGTCATGACAATCCGTACCGCTGGCTTTGATGCTGCGGCGATGGGTGGCTCTGCATCCGTTGAAAGCATCGGTGCCGCCGGCGATCCGGGCCTGTCTGAATGGATCGAAGACAAAGTCGCAGCTTCTGATCGCCCCGAACTGACGTCTGCCGGTGTTGTTGTTTCCGGTGGTCGTGGTGTCGGGTCTGAAGAGGACTTTGCATTGATCGAAAAGCTGGCCGACAAGCTCAACGCCGCTGTCGGTGCGTCCCGCGCTGCGGTGGATAGTGGCTACGCGCCCAATGACTGGCAAGTGGGCCAGACCGGCAAGGTCGTAGCACCTGAACTCTATGTGGCCGTTGGCATCTCGGGTGCGATCCAGCACCTTGCGGGCATGAAAGACAGCAAGATCATTGTCGCTATCAACAAAGATGAAGAAGCGCCTATTTTTCAGGTTGCAGACTTCGGTCTCGTGGCAGACCTCTTTGATGCTGTGCCGGAACTGACCGGCAAGCTCTGATCAATTGCGCCATTGCAAATAAAGGGCCCCAGCAGTGCTGGGGCCCCTTTTATATGGCATAAAGCTGATTTCTGATGGATTGAATCAGTGCCGCGCCCGCTTCAACATGGCAATCAACCCCCAGCATTTCTGAGGCGGCTTTCGTCTGGCTGGGTGGAAAGAACATGCCGCGTGATCCCTGCGACAGGGCACGTTCCGTCGGGTTCACGACGACAACATCTTTGACCAGAGGCCGCAACTCATCAATCATCGACGCCGTAATAAACAGGGGATCAACCTGCAACTGGCCGGGGCGGTCGGCCCAATGCGTATCTGTCATGGCATCTTCGGAAAACCAAAGCAGGATAGTGCGACGCCCGATCTGGCCCAGCATATTGCGCATGCGCGCCAACCACGCCGCGCGCAGTTCAATCACGACGGTGTCAAACCGTTCCAGAGATGTGGCATGCAGTGCGCCCAACATATGCCGCGTAAAGGAAAACTCCGAAAAATCGATCTCTTGATAAATCGCCTGCAAGACTGTTGAGGCGCGCAGGAAGCGGTCATTCCGCCGTGGATGGACCGAATAGAACCGGTTTGACAGGTAATTTGCCCCCATCACCTGCACCACGGTCAAATCGGCTTCAGCGCAAATATCCATGATCGTCGGATCATTTACAAAGGCATCAATCCCGCCGTTGACGCACCCAAAGTTCACACATGTCTGGCGCATGGCCTTTTCAACAAGGGTTGGAAACGGCTTTTCGATAAATTTACCATAGGTTTCGGTCCCGCCGATGAAGGCGAGATACGGCAAATCAAGCCGTTTGCGTGGCCCGCGAAACAACATCCGTGAATTTCCGTAACGGCACGGCGAATACGAAAGTTCGCCTGTTTCAATCGTTTCATGTCGCATGGCTACCGCCCCTTATAGTCATCACCCAAGCGGCAGATTCGCCCAATTCTTTTGCGAATTTGCTAATGACGGCATTTGATGAAACTTTTACCTACACGCCCGACTTGAAGGGGACCCCCGCAGAGGCCTATGGTGCGACCAACCGTTGAAGGAATGATCATGACAATTGAGAAGGTAGGCATCGTTGGCGCAGGCCAGATGGGCAACGGCATTGCCCATGTTTTTGCCCTTGCGGAATATGAAGTGCTGATGACCGATATCAGCGAGGACGCATTGAATGCCGCCGTCGCGTTGATCGAGCGCAATCTGGATCGTCAGGTCAGCAAAGACCTGATCACCCAAGCGCAAAAGACCGACGCGATGAAACGGATCACAACGACGCCGACCCTGACCGATCTGGGCAAGACCGACCTGATCATCGAAGCCGCGACCGAGCGCGAGACGATCAAGACCGCGATTTTCGAAGATCTTGTGCCGCACCTCAAGCCGGACACGATTCTGACGTCCAACACCTCGTCAATTTCAATCACGCGGCTGGCATCACGAACAGACCGGCCCGAAAAATTCATGGGGTTCCACTTTATGAACCCTGTCCCGATCATGCAGCTGGTTGAACTGATCCGCGGCATCGCGACCGATGAAGCCACCTTCAAGGCCTGCCACGCCGTTGTGGAACGCTTGGGTAAAACCTCTGCCACCGCCGAGGATTTTCCCGCCTTCATCGTCAACCGTATCCTGATGCCCATGATCAACGAGGCAATCTATACCCTTTATGAAGGGGTAGGGTCGGTGCAATCCATTGATACCTCGCTCAAACTGGGCGCGAACCACCCGATGGGGCCGCTGGAACTGGCCGATTTCATCGGACTGGATACCTGTCTGGCAATCATGAACGTGCTGCACGACGGTCTGGCCGATACCAAATATCGCCCCTGCCCCTTGCTCACCAAATATGTCGAGGCAGGCTGGCTGGGCCGGAAATCGGAGCGCGGGTTCTATGACTATCGCAGCGGCACGCCTGTCCCCACGCGCTAGTCTTTCAGGCGCAGCGTTTGTTCGCGCATCCACTCCATGCAGGCGCGTTGGTCGCCAAGCCGTGCCCTGACTTCGTCTGCATCAAACGGATGCCCAATCACAGGCTTTTGCGGTTTGCCGCAGGCCCTGACGATTTCATAGATCAACAGGCTCTGGCGCAGGGTAGGCGAAATACGGTTGGCCATTTGATACCAGCGCGAATTCGCGCCCGGAAAGAAGAGCGGTACAACACGCGCACCTGACATCCGGATCATTTTGGCGGTAAAGAGGTTCCATTCCCTCTCGATCATGGGGCCAAAAAGCGTATCAGACGATGCGACAACCCCGGAAGGGAAAACGGCGACAACGCCACCAGCATTCAAATGCGCCATGGCTTGTTTGCGCATCTCAACCATCTTTGCCTGCGCACCTTCTTCATGGGGAAACGGGACAGGGATGAGGAACTTACCGGCACCTTCATCAATATCGGTAAGAAAAGCGCGTGTCAGGATACGGTAGTCGCTTCGCACGCGCCCGATCAATTCGGCAAAGATCATGCCGTCAACCAACCCATGCGGATGGTTTGCGACAACAACGACAGGCCCGGTTTGGGGGATACGCGCCAGCTGCTCTTGCGGCGTTGTCACCGCGATCCCCATGACGTCCAGCGCATTGCGCCAGAACGCCTGACCGTGAAATTTGCCGCGCTTTTCAAACTCGCGGACCATCCGGATAATCTTGATTTTCCCCGTAAGCCACTCGATCGTCTTGATCACGGTGCGCCGCACGGGGTGATCAAACGTCTCCGAATAGGTCAGCGCCCGCCGGTTATAAACATGCGGAACAGGCTCTGGGACGGAGGGCTGTGCAGGGGCCTTGGGGCTCGTATCGGTCAATACACTTGTCCTATCCGATCCTGATATTCATCAGTCGCCTTCACCAAATTTATCGGCAACAAGGTTTTCAATTGCCGCAGCAAGCTCTTTTTCCTGCGGTCCGCGGGTTTCCACGTCAATAAAGGTTCCGATGGAGGCTGCCAACATCAAAAGCCCCATGATGCTGTCGCCGCTGGTGCGTTCCCCGTCCTTACTGACAATGGCTTCGGCATCAAAGCTTTCGACAACCTCTACCAGTTTGGCAGACGCGCGCGCATGCAGGCCTTTGATATTCTCGATCTTCAAACGCATCTGGGTCATTGGGGTAGCCCCCCGTCGTGACTGTTGATGTATTTATGTGCCGCAGCGATGGCCGCTTCAACCGCATCCGGTACGCTGGCCTTGCGGGATTTGGCAAGTTTGATCAGCATCGGCAGGTTTGCTCCATACAGGATGCGGCGGTTTTCCGGGCTACACGCCTTGAGCGAAAGATTGGTAGGCGAGCCACCAAACATATCCGTGACAATCACAACACCGTCACCGGTATCGACATCATCTGCTGCCTGACAGATTTCGGTCTGTTTCGTCGCACGGTCATCATCGGGGCCAATCGCAATACTGACCATGCCGGGCTGCGGCCCAACGACATGCTCGACTGCGGCGTGATATTCCTGCGCCAACCCCCCATGCGCCACGATGACGATACCAATCAAACTACGTCTTCCCTTTTCCCTTGCGCATCGCGCCGCTCTAATTCGCGATGTCGTTTAGACACATGCCACCCATCTTGTGCAAGGGCCTCTGCAAGCCGTTCTGTCATTGCAACCGAGCGGTGTTTGCCCCCTGTACAGCCAAACCCGATCGAAAGATGCGCTTTGCCCTCATCCTTATGCGCAGGAAGAAGCAAAGCCACGAGGCCTTTCACTTGGGCAAAAAACGGCGGAAAGCGCGGGTCAGCCGCGACATAGGCCGCCACGGCAGGATCACGGCCGTCAAGGACGCGCAGGCTCTCTTCCCAATGGGGGTTTTGCAGAAAACGGCAATCAATCACGATGTCCATGCCACGCGGCAGGCCACGTTTGTAGGAGAAGGAATGTAATGTGACGCCAAGCTTGGCGCCGCCCTCGCCTGTTTTGAACCACCGCTCTACCTCGGCTTTGGCCTCATGCGGCGACATGCCCGTCGTATCAATCAGCACATCCGCACGCGCACGGACGGGGATCAACAGTTCCCGCTCGGCCTGAATACCGGCAAGCGGCGGACCACCCGGGGCCAAAGGATGCCGCCGCCGCGTTTCGGAATAGCGGCGCACCAGTTCTTCCTCATTGGCATCCATATAGAGAACCTGCGCGGGGAACTGCCCCTTGCCTGTCAGCCGGTCAATCGTGTCGATCAACGCACTGATGCTGAAATCACGGTTGCGTACATCAATGCCCAAGGCCAGCGGACGCGCCGGCGGCGGGCCATCCAGCAAGCGCGGCAAAAGCGACAAAGGCAGGTTGTCGATCACCTCATAGCCCAGATCCTCAAGCGCTTTGATCGCGGTCGAGCGCCCGGCACCGGATGGACCGGTGACCAAGACCACGCTAGGGGCCTGATCTTGTGGGGCTGCGCCCGTCTTGGTCATCGATCGCTCCAACCGGATTTGAGAATTTGCAAGATTGCTGGCGCAAAGTGTGGCGCGTCCACGCGGTAGATCAAGGGGAGATTATGTCCCAGTACTTCAAAAAACCGCGCCTCGGGCAGGCGCGCCGGCTCGGATTGATCAAGGTCTACCACCAAAACAACCCTTGCACGGCCCCGCACCTGAGCATTCAGGATGCCGATACCGCGTGCTTCAATCAGCCCTTTGATGGTGTCCGGTGCCTGCACGACCACGGCACCGTTTTCCAACATGAGGTGCACACCATCATCCGCAACCAATTTGCAGCCAAGTGCCATAAGTTGCAGCCCCAAGGCAGATTTACCCGCGCCGGACTTTCCTGTGATAATAACTGCGCGATCGTCCCAAGCCACACAGGTCGCGTGCAAGGTATGGGATGCGGCCATGATGGATGCCCCTAGATTGGCAGGCCAACAACAAAACGGGCACCCAACGGCTCTGATGTTGGGTCAGCATCGGTTGGCCGGATATTCTCGGCCCAGATTGCGCCACCATGCGCCTCAACGATCTGTTTGGAGATCGCCAGACCTAGGCCGGAATTGTTGCCGAATTGTCCTTCGGGACGTTCGGAATAGAAGCGTTGGAAAATCTTGGTCAGCGCATCGTCAGGAATACCGGGGCCGGTATCTTCGACCACCACCAGCACACGGTTCTGACGGGTGCGTGCCCAGATGCGGATTGCATCGCCTTTGTCACAGAACGAAATCGCATTTGTGATCAAATTGACAAAGACCTGCGCCATCCGCCCCTCAAGGCCCTGGACCATCAGCGTGCCTTCGGGCAGGTCAGTGACGAAATCAACGCCACGAAGCTGGGCATCCTTGCCAAGGAATTCACCGATATTCCCCAGCATCTTGATCAGATCGAAGGACTCTTCCTCTTCCTTGACAAGCTCGCTGTCGAGCCGGGACGCATTCGAGATATCGCTGACAAGCCGGTCCAAACGCTTCACATCGTGTTCGATTACTTCCAGCAGACGCTCGCGCTGGTCGTCACGCTTGGCCACGCGCATCGTCCCCACGGCTGAGCGCAACGAGGCGAGGGGGTTCTTGATCTCATGCGCCACATCTGCGGCAAATTGCTCGTTCCCTTCGATCCGTTCATAAAGCGCCGAAACCATGCTGCGCAGGGCGGCGGACAAACGGCCGATTTCATCAGGGCGCCCGCTCAGATCCGGGATTCGCACACGACCGGGGGACATCTTGCGTGCGTTCTTTTCCTGACTTGCCTCTGCAGCAGTGGCCAGTTGCGCAAGCGGATTGGCAATGGTCGAGGCAAGAACCAAACTCAGGCCGACACTGACCAGAACGCCAACAAAGAACAGGCGCAGGAACTGCTCGCGTTCGCGACGGACAAGGCTGTCAACCTCGCCGGCAGCGGTTGTCACGGCAATAACCCCCACGGCCACATCATTGCGCATAATGGGCGTTGTCACGATAAAACTTGTCGCGCCGTTAATTTCTGACGCTCGTAACTGGGTTCCGTTTGCGATCGCACTGCGCACATTTTCTTGTGTAAGCCGGATGAGAACCTCGTCCTGGCTCACATCTTCTTGTCCAAACGATCCAAGGCTGACCAAACCGTCCCAAACCGACACAAGGAAATCGAGAATGAACGTTCCACCGGTTTGCGATTCCAACTCAGCAATCTGCGCTTGGTTGAGATTGCCGCTTGCGCGCGCCACCAACGTCGTATCCGGCGCAAAGACCGACACCTCGACACCTCCACGCAGGTTCAGACCTTGGAGTGTTGCTGTTGGATTGATCCCGTCTGCCGTAACAAGGTTCACCGGTGCAATTCTGGGCAGTTGCGCTTCAAAGACATCGGCAATCAACTGCGCTTCATTCACCAACCCATTGGCGCGCTGAAACGCAAGGCTGTCGCGCGACGGGCTCAAATAGAGCACGCCGGAAATCAACATGATCAAACCGATCAGATTGAACGTGATAATCTTGCGTGCAATCGGCGACCGCCGCAGTGCGAACAAACGCCCGCCCGGGATCTCGTCGACTTCGAACTCTTCAGTGACAAAGTCCGGATCAACCCAATCGTCGCCGAGCACAAGATCAGGTGTACGCGCTGCGGCGCGCACGGACTTGAGGTCACGTACGTCAATTTTGGGCGAAGCCGTCATGGCTTACTCTTCGTTGTAGCGGTACCCGATTCCGTAAAGGGTCTCGATCGCAGAGAACTCGTCATCTGTATTACGCATCTTTTTCCGCAGCCGCTTAATATGGCTGTCGATCGTACGATCGTCCACGTAAACTTGGTCATCATAGGCCACATCCATCAGCTGATCGCGGCTTTTGACAAAGCCGGGTCGCTGGGCCAGCGCCTGCAACAACAAAAATTCCGTTACCGTTAGGGATACGTCTCTCCCTTTCCATTTCACTGCGTGACGGAGCGGGTCCATCACCAACTCACCGCGAACCATCACTTTGGTGTCTTCGGTTTCCTCAATCTCTTCGCCCGCAATCGCATCTTGCCTGCGCAAGAGCGCGCGGATTCGTTCAACAAGTAAACGCTGAGAAAATGGCTTTTTTACGTAATCGTCAGCGCCCATGCGCAAACCAAGCACTTCATCAATCTCGTCGTCCTTGGAAGTCAGGAAAATAACGGGCATTGAGGTCTTTTGTCGCAATCTTTGCAACAAATCCATTCCGTCCATCCGTGGCATTTTGATGTCCAAAACAGCCATGTCAGGCATCCGTTTGTTGAAAGCCTCGAGCGCTGAGAGACCGTCATTGTAGGTCTCGACCTCGAAACCTTCCGCCTCTAGCGTCATGGCAACAGACGTGAGGATGTTCCTGTCATCGTCTACAAGTGCAATTCTCGACATGGTGGAGACCCTTCCTTCGATATGCTCGGCGTTCTTCAAGGCGCTAGAAGAGACTTTTCAACGTTTTACCTAAGCGAATCAATACTTAACTCAATCGCAGCCACGAAAATGCCATAATTGCGGTACTTTTGCCGAAAATCCGGAGATTCCCCAGTGCTATTCTGGCTGGGTTCCACCCATCCCGTATAATGGTTGCGCTAACATCGAATTGGTTGCGCTAACGATGCGAAACGAGGGTATCGGCCCTTGAAAACTTGGTGCTATTGATGTGCATCGCTAGCCACGTTGGCCATTTCAAAAAGGAGCGAACCCATGGACCAAGGTACGGTCAACCCATCGATGAAACTTGAAGATCAAGGCATCACAGGGCTGGGTTATGTCTATTACAACCGCTCTGAAGCCGAACTGCACGAAGCGGCCGTTGCCGCCGGAGAAGGCGTTACGGGCAAAGGCGGAACATTCCTTGTCACCACAGGCAAGCACACAGGCCGTTCGCCCAAAGACAAATTCGTCGTCAAGACCGAAGGCGTTGTTGATACGATCTGGTGGGAAAACAATCCGCCAATGGACCCCGCCAAGTTTGACGTGCTGTATGCTGATATGCTGGCGCACATGAAGGGAGGCACTTACAATGTGCAGGATCTCTTTGGTGGTGCTGACCCCGCGCACAGGCTTGATGTGCGTGTGGTGACCGAACTGGCATGGCATGGCCTGTTCATCCGGCACCTGCTGCGCCGCCCGGACACCGCAGAGCTGGAAAGCTTTTCACCGGATTTCACCATCATCAACTGCCCCACATTCAAAGCAGATCCCGAAAAGCACGGATGCCGGTCCGAAACGGTGATCGCCCTGAACTTTGAGGCAAAGCTGATCCTGATCGGCGGCACCGAATATGCCGGCGAAAACAAGAAATCCGTGTTCACGCTTTTGAACTACCTGCTGCCTGAGAAGGGTATTATGCCGATGCACTGCTCGGCAAACCACGCCCCGGGCAACCCGGTGGACACAGCCGTGTTCTTCGGCTTGTCAGGCACTGGCAAGACAACCTTGTCTGCTGATCCGACGCGGGTTTTGATCGGTGACGATGAACACGGCTGGTCCGAGCGCGGCACTTTCAACTTCGAAGGCGGCTGCTACGCCAAGACAATCGGTCTCGACCCCGAAGCAGAGCCTGAAATCTACGCGACCTGCTCTATGCCGCATACCGTGATCGAGAACATGGTTTTCGATCCCGAGACGCTGGAGCTGGATTTCGAAGATGACAGCCTCACTGCGAACATGCGCTGTGCCTACCCTCTGAATTACATCTCCAACGCGTCTGAAACCGCACTGGGTGGTCACCCCAAGAATATCATCATGCTGACCTGCGATGCGTTTGGCGTACTTCCTCCGATCGCACGGCTGACGCCAGCGCAGGCGATGTATCACTTCCTGTCCGGTTTCACATCAAAGGTTGCTGGCACAGAACGCGGCGTAACCGAACCAGAGCCCACATTCAGCACCTGTTTTGGCGCCCCCTTCATGCCACGTCGGCCAGAGGTCTACGGCAACCTGCTGCGCTCGAAAATCGCAAGCCATGGCGCGACTTGCTGGCTGGTGAACACCGGCTGGACAGGCGGTGCTTACGGCACAGGGTCACGGATGCCAATCAAGGCGACGCGCGCGCTTTTGTCGGCGGCGCTGGATGGGACATTGATCGAAAGCACCTTCCGCAAAGACGCCTATTTCGGCTTTGAGGTTCCAATATCTGTGGATGGTGTCGACGACAAGCTGCTGAACCCGCGTGACACATGGGCAGATAAAGAAGCCTATGATAAACAGGCGGCCAAGCTGGTCACAATGTTCAGCGACAACTTTGAAAAATATGTCCCCTTCATAGATGACGACGTCAAAGCCGCTGCGATCGGGTAAGATAACGTAAGGTGGATCTTGATCCACCTTACCGCCCTTCTATCCCATCAGACCGCGCCGGATCAGATTGACGCCCGCAATCACCAGCACCCACAGGGTAACACGCCGGAATCGTTCCTGGTCAAACCGGTCACCCAAACGAAACCCAAGCCACATTCCTATGAGTGCGGGTACGACAAGTGCTGCGGAAAACCCCCATGTCTGGGCATTCAAAATGCCCGACTGCAAATGCCCCAACAAGAGCATCACCGACCCGAGTCCGTAAATCACACCCTGCACAGACATCTGGCTGGAACGCGGTGTGTTCAATGCAAGCAGATACAGAACTGTCGGTGGTCCCCATGTTCCTGCCAGCCCGCCAAGCGTTCCCGAAACCGCGCCTGCCGCCCATTCAAAAGGCCGCCGCCATTGCGGCGAGATCTGCGGGCGCCACCCGATCAATTGAATAATGCTGAGACCGACAACCGGCAAGCCCAGCACGATAAACATGACATTGCCAGGGAGGCTGCGGACAAACTGCGCCGCCACAAGGATCATCACGCAGACCACCAGCACGTAGCGCCAGTGATCTTTCAGGGCTGCCTGTGCATTGTCAAAGCCCGAACGCGCCACTTGCAACGCGTTGCTGATCACAATGGGAAAAACAATCCCCGCGATAATCAGTTCAGGCGGGATCAGAATACCCATGCCGGAAATCATGATCAGCGGCATGGCGAACCCAACGGCACCTTTGACAAATCCGCCCAGCAGCGTAACTGAAAAGGCAAAGAGGAAAATCATAGGGGTGAGGAGAGGCGAAAATTCGGGCATATCGCTTCTTACGACATTGGTTGCAGCATGCCAGCAAGAAATCCGCTGCGACACTTTTGTTCGTTTAGTGATATATTGGTGAATATTTATTGCGCTGCAACTGCATTATGACTATCTCTGCACCTGCAAATTGAACGGAGTCGAAAAATGCCGCATGATGGACAGGATATGACGTTGAACCAAAGCCCTCTATTGGGCGATCTTTTGGCGCTCACCGCTGCCACCCTTCCTGCGGTCGAAGACGTGCTTGCGCGCGCCAAGGACGCTGTGCGCGCGATTGTCACCGACGGCGCGCGGATCTCGGGTGCGCTGATCGAAGAAAACCAGACCGCAGCACATGGTTTGGCATGGCTGGCGACCTACGCACAGTCGTTGCAGCAAATGCAGAACTGGGCCGAACGCCTGCAGGGTGACGGCAAATTTGGCGAAGTTGAACAGTTGATCCACCAGATCGCTTTTGGTGAGTATCTGGCGCAAATCTCTGGCGGCATCCCGATGAGCCAAGGTGAAATCCTGCGCCTGCAGGATATTGGCCTGACCACAGCCGACACGGCTCCCTTGATGCAGCCCGAAATCGCGACGCTTATTCAATCCGGCAACACCCAAGCCGCCCGCATGCGGCTTGTTACGCTGATGGAAGAGCAATCGGCCAATATCACCGTCGGGGCTTCCGGCCTTGATGACGAACTGGAGATGATCCGCGAGCAATTTCGACGTTTCAGCATCGACCGCATCGAGCCTCACGCCCACGAGTGGCACCTCAAAGATGAACTGATCCCGATTGAGGTTATCGAAGAGATGGCCGAAATGGGCGTGTTTGGCCTGACGATCCCCGAAGAATACGGCGGCTTTGGCCTGTCCAAAGCATCCATGTGCGTGGTGTCAGAAGAGCTTTCCCGCGGCTATATCGGCGTCGGTTCGCTTGGGACACGTTCGGAAATTGCAGCAGAGCTGATCCTCTGCGGCGGCACCGAAGAGCAAAAACAGAAATGGCTCCCCGGCCTTGCATCGGCAGAGATCCTGCCGACAGCCGTTTTCACAGAGCCCAACACAGGGTCCGACCTTGGCAGCCTGCGCACCCGCGCCGTCAGGAAAGGCGAGGACTGGGAAGTGACCGGCAACAAGACGTGGATCACCCATGCCAGCCGCACCCATGTGATGACCTTACTGGCGCGCACCGATCCTGACACAACCGATTATCGCGGCCTGTCCATGTTCCTGGCCGAAAAAACGCCCGGTACGGACGAACACCCATTCCCCACCCCCGGCATGACCGGTGGCGAGATTGAGGTGCTCGGCTATCGCGGCATGAAGGAATACGAACTGGCCTTTGACGGCTTTGCCGTGAAGGGTGAAAACCTGCTGGGCGGCGAAACCGGAAAAGGGTTCAAGCAGTTGATGCAAACCTTCGAGAGCGCGCGTATCCAGACCGCTGCCCGTGCTGTCGGCGTTGCCCAATCCGCGCTTGATGTGGGCATGCAATACGCGCAGGACCGCAAGCAGTTCGGCAAATCCCTGATCCATTTCCCGCGTGTTGCCGGTAAACTTGCCATGATGGCGGTGGAGATCATGGTCGCGCGGCAACTGACGTATTTCAGTGCACATGAAAAAGACAATGACCGCCGCTGCGACCTTGAGGCAGGCATGGCGAAACTCTTGGGCGCGCGCATCGCTTGGGCCTGCGCCGACAACGCGCTGCAAATCCATGGCGGCAATGGTTTCGCACTTGAATATAAGGTCAGCCGCATTCTTTGCGATGCGCGCATTCTGAATATCTTTGAAGGTGCGGCCGAAATCCAAGCCCAAGTGATCGCACGCCGTTTGCTGGACTAAGTTGCTTTTACCTCGCGCGCGGCTAATTGGTTGCGCCTGAGTGATAAGGAACGCCAAGTGCCAAAAACAGTCCTGCTGACCGGCGCATCAGGTTACATCGCCAAGCATATCGCGCTCCAGCTTCTTGAAGCGGGCTATCATGTGCGCGGCACCGTCCGCAGCCACGAACGTCGCGCGGAAGTGACTGACGCCCTGCGCCCGCACCTGAGCGACCCTTCCACGCTTGATGACAGGCTGTCCTTCATCGCCTTGGACCTGACGGCGGATGACGGCTGGGCGGCCGCCATGACGGGCATTGATGTGGTGATGCATACGGCCTCACCCTTCCCGATCACCCAACCCAAGAACGAGGAGGACCTGATCCGGCCTGCCGTTGATGGTGCGCTGCGTGCACTGCGTGCGGCCCATAACGCCGGTATTTCGCGTGTGATCCTGACGTCCTCCACCGCCGCGATCAGCGGCTCCGCTTTGCCGCCGGGGGACACATCCTTTGACGAAACCAACTGGACCGACCCCGCTGATCCAAACACATCTGCCTATACGCGCTCAAAAACACTGGCCGAGCAAGCGGCGTGGGATTTTGTGCGCGATACTGCGCCCGACCTGCACCTGACAGCCATCAATCCCGGCTTTGTCATCGGCGCGCCACTCGACCATAAATTCGGCACATCCGTATCCGTGATTGAACGGATATTGCGCGCCAAAGACCCGATGTTGCCGAATTTCGGTTTCCCGACCGTCGACGTCCGTGATGTGGCCGAAATGCATGTGGTCGCAATCGACAGCCCGCAAACATACGGCCAACGGATCATGACGGTCGACAGGTTCATGCGCTTCGTCGATTTGGCAAAGGCCATCAAGACAGCCCACCCTGACCGCAGGATCGTCACCCGCGTCGCACCTGATTTCGTCGTGCGGTTTCTGGCAATTTTCGATCCAGCGATCAAATCCATCACCCCGGGCCTCGGACGTGTGGACAAGCTGGATAACGCGCGCGCAGTGGCCACCCTGGGGCGCGGGATGCGGCAGGCCCATAAGTCAGCCGTAGATACAGCGGCCTATCTGATCGACAACAAACTTGCCTAGGCGCGCCCGATCGCATCAACCAATCGCGCACGGGCACCCGGCATGGGGCGCTCTCCAAGACTTTTGATCAGGCGATGTTCAATGAAATACCCCGTGGTCCCAAGCGCCTTGGCGATCTCGGCATTGGAGGCATCCCCCTTGCCCGCCAGGACCGGTGGCAAAGGTAACATCCTTTCGGCCCAGTCACCGGCGGCCTCGCGGCTGACAGCACGGCCTGATTTCGGGGACACAAAGACGAGGTCTTCATTCACGCCGCGCACAGCACAGGCCGAGAGATCAAGCCCAAATCCCATTTCCTCCAAAAGCGCCTGTTCCCAGCGCAGATAGGCCAATGGCCAAACCTCGGACTGCCCTAGAAGATCAAGTAGCCTGATCGTACGGTCATAGAGCGGGCGATGTGCCTCGCGTTCCGGCAAGACCATGGTCAAAAGGCTACACACCGCATTCAGCCCCGCCAAAGCGAGCCTGTCACCCATCGCCGCCGCTGCACGGCTTCGGATCGGCTCAACCGTAAAGCTCCCAAGATGGCTATCCAGCCGCGCCTTCCAGGCCACCGCCACTTGCGCACCCGGTTGCAGGATTGGTGCCAGCTTGCGGCTGGTCCCTCCGCGCACGACACCGGCATGACGACCATGTGCCGCGCTGAACACCTCAATGATCACAGAATTCTCACCAAAGGGGCGCGACGACAGAAGTGCCGCTTCATCTCGCCATTCAATCATAGGGAAAACGTCCGTTTCATTTGCGCATAACAGACCGGGATCGGCACAGTTGCAAGCGCTGCGTTGCCTGCACGGACAGGACGCCCCCGGCGGGGGAGTATTTAGGGCAAGATGATAACGACCATCTTGCCCCAGAGACGAACATTAGCTCATCACCTTGCGTGGCCATCGGCTCTCCAGCCTGTACCATGAGAGCTGTGTCGCATGACTTGGTTAAAGAAACTTTATCATCTTGCCAAAAATACTCCCGCCGGAGGCATCAAAGTCAGTCTAACCCGGGTTCGTCCAGCAGGTGACGTCCTTGGCGATCTTCAACCTCGATCACCCACAGATCAGGATCAAAGCCACGCTGCCTGACGATCGAGGCGTCAACCTCCGCCTCATCGCCCTCAACCAGCACCATCCATTTGCGCTCGCCGGTCATCAGATCAAAACTGCGCTGATAACAGCAGGCCTGCCCATCCAGCGTATTCAGCTTGACCAACACGGCACCTGCGGTGCTGTCACCGCGCTGCACCACAAAGGCGGGAATTTCAGTCAGGCGCAACCGCGTCAGATAGGCCGAGACCCAGATGTCCGCAGTGAGCTTCAAGCGTTGCCGTCTTTGAAATCAAGCCCCATCTCGGAATACCGTTCGGCGTCTTCCAGCCAGTTGGGGCGAACCTTGACCTTCACAAACAAATGCACACGGCGGCCAAGGAATTCTTCCAGTTCCATGCGCGCGGCCTGACTGATCGCCTTGACGGTCTCGCCGCCTTTGCCCAGCACAATCCCTTTATGCCCGTCGCGCGCGACATAGATCAGCTGGTCAATGCGCGCCGATCCATCGGGGCGTTCTTCCCAGTTTTCGGTTTCAACTGTCAGCTCGTAAGGCAGCTCCTGATGCAGACGCAGGGTCAGCTTTTCGCGGGTCATCTCGGCGGCGATCATGCGCATGGGCAGATCGGCAATCTGGTCTTCGGGGTAAAGATACGGGCCCTCGGGCACCTGTGTGACCAGCCAGTCACGCAGCGCGTCACAGCCATGCCCCCGCTCGGCCGAGATCATGAATGTCTCGGCGAAAGGAAACGCCTCATTCATCTCTTTGGTCAGCGCAAGCAACACTTCGGATTTCACTTTGTCGATTTTGTTGATCGCAAGCGCCACAGGCGATTTGCCTGACCGCTCGGACAAGGTTTCCAAAATCGCCTTCACACCTGAGGTGACACCGCGATGCGCCTCGATCATCAAGACCACAACATCCGCATCGGCGGCCCCGCCCCAAGCAGCGGCCACCATCGCCCGATCAAGGCGGCGGCGCGGTTTGAACAGGCCGGGTGTGTCGATGAAGATCAACTGTGCGTTCTCCGCCATTGCCACACCACGAATACGGGCGCGGGTCGTTTGCACCTTATGGGTCACGATCGACACTTTCGCGCCGACCATGCGGTTGAGAAGCGTCGACTTTCCGGCATTGGGTTCGCCGATCAGGGCGACAAATCCGGCTTTGGTTGGGACGTCAGTCATTGATCGACTTTCTTTAAAAGAGCGCTTGCCGCCGCTTGTTCGGCCTGGCGTTTTGATCCGGCTGTGGCCTGCTCGGATGCGCCAGATGCCAAGCGGACCTCAATGGTAAACACAGGCTGGTGGTCAGGTCCAGTGCGCGCCACTTCGATATACTGCGGTGGCACCTCGCCGCGGGCTTGCGCCCATTCCTGCAGGGCGGTTTTGGCATCGCGGGCATCATCGGCAACATTGGTAATACGCGCACCCCATAGCCGCAGAATTACAGCACGCGCAGCATCAAAACCACTGTCCTGATAAATCGCGGCAATCACCGCTTCCATCGCGTCGGCAAGCAGCGCCTCTTTGCGGCGACCGCCCGATTTCATCTCGGAGCGCCCCAGTTTCAGCACCGCCCCCAGATCAATCTGGCGCGCCACATCGGCGCAGGCTTCGCGGCGTACCAACGCATTATAGCGCGGCGCGAGCAGGCCTTCGGGCGCAGAAGGGTCAGCCGCGAGCAGTGCCTCGGCCATCACAAGCCCCAGGACACGGTCGCCCAAGAACTCAAGCCGCTGGTTGTCATCCCGATGCGGGCTGACGATGGACGAATGGGTCACCGCACGGATCAGTAACTCGGGTGTTTGAAAACTATACCCTAGCCTTTTGGAAAAGGCTGAAAGTTCGGACGAGAGCTTCAATCGAGAGCCTTGAAGAAACGGTCAGAGCGCCATGTCCAGAATGCGAACATCGAACGCCCTGCGGACGAGAACATGACGCGATCTGCGCGCCCGACGATATCCTTGCGGGCGACAAAGCCTACACCGTTCAACGCCGGCGATACGCGGCTATCGGTTGAATTGTCGCGGTTGTCGCCCATGAAAAAGAACTGCCCCTCCGGCACGGTGAAGACGCCTGTGTTGTCCGTCGGACGCGGTCCAATGTCCAAGATTGCATGGCTGACGCCGTTGGGCAGTGTTTCGATAAAGCGGTTCTTTTCACATACTGCGCCGGAACCGACCGGACCGTTGGCGCACTGCGGGCGCAAACCAAGTGGGCCTTGTGGTGCCATGATTTCGGTAAAGACGCCTGCGGGTTCAACCTGAACCGGAACATCATTGATCTGCAGCACACCGTCGACCATCTGGATACGGTCACCGGGCAGGCCGATCAGGCGCTTGATGAAATCACGGCCGTCGACAGGGTGACGAAAGACCACAATATCACCGCGCTCGGGGTCCGCGCCAAAAATACGATCTTCACGGTCCTCGATAAACCCGCAGAAATCATCCGCGCCGATATCAATGCCCAGCCCCTGAATACGGATCGAAGGACAGGATGCATAGGAATAGCCGTAAGCCATCTTGTTGACGAAAAGGAAGTCACCGATCAGCAACGTGTCTTTCATTGATCCCGAAGGAATCCAGAACGGCTGAAAAAAGAGGGTACGGAAAATGCCGGCAATCACCAGTGCCCAAAATACGGTTTTCACTGTATCAATTAGCCAGGCGATAAATCCTGTTTTCTCGGCCATTTTCTGATCCTTGCAATAGGTTTGTGGCTACATGAGCCTGTGGGACTGCCCTGTCAAGCGATGGGGCGCGCCTCGATCACCACAAAGGCCTGTGCCCAAGGGTGATCGTCGGTCAGCGTGACATGAATAATGGCCTCATGGCCTTCCGGGGTCATCTGGTCTAGGCGCTCTTTGGCCCAACCGGTGACGGCCATGACCGGTTGGCCTGTGCGCAGATTTGACACCGCCATATCCTTCCATGAAATGCCCATCCGCAACCCCGTGCCCAAAGCCTTTGAGCACGCTTCTTTGGCGGCCCAGCGCTTGGCGTAGGTGCCAGCCACGTCTTTGCGGCGTTCGGCCTTGTGTTGTTCGACATCGGTGAACACACGGTTGCGGAAACGGTCACCGAAGCGATCCAATGTGCCTTGGATGCGTTCGATATTCGCCAGATCAGTGCCAATGCCCAAAATCATGCGCCTACCTTTGCCGCATAGATATGCGCAACGCGGTCTTCCTGAACACCGCCTAGATAGTCGAACACCCCATCGCAAGCCGCATGGAAATCCGAAATCTTCAGCTTTGGAAACCGGAAATAGGCATCGGCAATATTTTCCTGTTGGGCCGCAAAAATCACCCGCCCGATACCGGCCCAGCGCATCGTTGCCAGACACATTTCGCACGGCTGGCAGGATGCAAGAAGTGTTGCCCCCGACAAATCCCGATCACCGGCAGCTTTGGCGGCTTGGGCAATCGCCACGACCTCGGCATGGCGGCTGGGGTCGTCGCTGTCGCTCACCTCGTTGCGGGCCGTTGCGATGACTTGGTCGTCCAGTACGACGGCGGCGGTGAAAACGATGTCGCTGCCCGCCGCATGCAGTGCGCAGGCATGATCCGTCACGTCCCGCATCGCGTCCCGCTCTGCATCCGTCATGGTCATCTGCCCGGCTGTCACGCCCGCGCCTCATCCATGATCCGGCGCATTTCGGCAATTGCGGGGCCCAATCCGCGAAAGATTGCTTCACCGATGATGAAATGCCCGATATTGAGCTCCATCACCTGCGGCAATGCGGCAATCGGGCTGACGCAGTCATAGGTCAGACCGTGGCCTGCGTGGACCTCAAGCCCCAGATCATGGGCGAAAGCGGCCATATCCGTCAGCTTGCGCAGCTCATCATCGCGAACATCAAAGCGACCTTCGGCATGGGCGTCGCAATAAGCGCCGGTATGCAGTTCGATCACCTCGGCACCAATCCGGTGCGCAGCTTCGATCTGGCGCTTGTCGGCGGCGATAAAAATCGACACACGGCATCCGGCGTCACGTATCGGGGCGATATAATGGGCCAGCGCGTTTTCCTCGCGCGCGACCTCCAGTCCGCCTTCTGTTGTGCGCTCTTCGCGCTTTTCCGGCACAATGCAGACCGCGTGGGGTTTATGGCGTAGCGCAATCGCTTGCATCTCTGCTGTGGCTGCCATTTCGAAATTCAACGGCCCTTTGAGGGCGGCCATCAATCCTTCAATATCGGTGTCTGTGATGTGGCGGCGGTCCTCGCGCAAATGCGCGGTGATCCCGTCTGCACCAGCCGCTTCAGCCATAATCGCCGCGCGGACGGGATCAGGGGCGGCACCGCCGCGCGCGTTGCGGACGGTGGCGACATGGTCAATATTCACTCCAAGGCGCAAAGCATTTGTCATTGTAGATCGTCCCTCCATTACTCAGGCTACTGACCTGGTCCTTGTTCAGGTGTTGTTTTTTTCTTCAACTGGTCAAGCTTTGCCAGCAGCGCTTTCTTGCGGCGGGTCTGATAGGCACTGATCACCGGCACAGCGAGGTAATAGGCGATGGTTGCGGTTATCAGCCCGGGGAGGATACCACCCACCAGATAGGGAAAGAAAACATCGTCATAAAACACCTTCAAGCCGCGCCAGTTGATCGGGTCGGGCGTGAATATCGCGACGACATTGTTCCCAAGAACATAGCTCGCATCCGCAAATTTCTGACCAAGGTGGTCATTGCGGCCGGGTGGCAGGCCCAAAAGCCATGAGCCCAGACTGATCGACAAAAAGCCAATGGGCGGAAAGGTCAGCGGATTACCAAAGAACGTCGCCATCAGGGCAGCAAGGATATTGCCACGCATCAAACGCGCGATGATCGCGGCAAAGACAAAGTGCAAACCAAAAAGCGGTGTAAAGCAAACGAACACGCCGGCCCAGATACCACGGCTGATTTTCTGCGGTGTATCGGGCAAACGGCGGACGCGGTGTTTGACGTATTCAAAAGCACGGGTCCAACCACCACGAGGATAGAAGAAATCCAGCACGATCTGCCAGATCGCCCGTCTATCCCTACGTTTGAAGACCAATACTCGTCATCCTTCCCTGTGCGGGGTACCCGCCCCCAAGATTGCTAATCCCGGATCTTTGTGGCGTTTGATTGACGACACATTACTTTCCGCCTCAAGCGCTGTTTGAACGCGGTGCAAATGCTCTGCGTCGCGCAGATCAACATCAATCAACAACCTAAAATAGTCTGGCTTGCGGTCAATGAACTTGAGGTCAGAGATATTGGCGTTCTGTTCGCCAATCAATGTGCAAATACGTCCCAGCACGCCCGAGTCGTTCGCGATTGTGGCATCAAATGTTACGGTGTTGACCGCGCCATGTGTGCCCTCTTGCCAATGCAGGTCAATCCAGCGCTCTGGCTGATCTTCATAATCAACCAGTGCCGCGCAATCAATCGCATGCACGACCACGCCGTGACCGCGAAACGTGATACCCACAATCCGTTCGCCCGGCACCGGCTGACAGCAGGCACCACGCTGCTGGATCTGGTCCGGCGCAAGGCCAACCACAGCGCGCCCCTGATCAATTTCCTCACCCTGCGCATTCTCAAGCTCGGGATAGATCGCGGTGACCACCTTGCGTCCGGTGATTTCGGCACTGCCCAAGCGAGCTAGCAATTCGTCAACGCCATCAATGGCCAGCGCCTTGGCTGCCGTCTTGAGCGCCTTTTCGGTGCTTTTCTTGCCCACATTTTCAAAGGCCACGCGCGCGAGTTCGCGCCCCAGCCGGACAAACCGTTCACGGTCTTCTTCGCGCAGTGACCGGCGAATGGCAGTCTTGGCGCGGCCCGTGACCGCGATATCAATCCAAGTAGCCTGCGGCGTCTGCCCCTCGGCGGTAATCACCTCGACAGACTGTCCATTCTTCAGACGGGTCCAAAGCGGCACGCGCAACCCGTCCACCTTGGCCCCCACACAAGCCGATCCGATCCGCGTGTGGATCGCATAAGCAAAATCAATCGGCGTCGCCCCGCGCGGCAGCTTGATCACATCGCCCTTGGGCGTGAAACAGAACACCTGGTCCTGATACATCTCAAGCTTGACCGCTTCGAGAAATTCGTCGTGGTCCTGATCTTCATCCAGACGCTCCGTCAGCGACGAAATCCAGCGCACCGGATCAACGGCAAAGCGGTTTTCAACCCGTTCACCGTTCTTATAGGACCAATGCGCAGCAACGCCTGTCTCGGCGACTTCATGCATCTCGCGGGTACGGATCTGCACCTCGACCTGCTTGCCGTCACGGCCCGACACGGTGGTATGGATCGAGCGGTAACCATTAGTTTTGGGCTGGCTGATATAGTCTTTGAACCGCCCCGGAACAGCGCGCCACCGCTGATGGATAACGCCCAGAACGCGGTAACAATCCGCCTCGGTCGCCACGATCACGCGGAAACCGTAGATGTCGGACAGGCGGCTGAACCCCTGTTCTTTCTCCTGCATCTTGCGCCAGATCGAATAGGGCTTTTTCGCGCGGCCCGCCACATCGGCCACGATATTGGCCTTTTCCATCTCGACGCGCATATCGGCGGTAATCTTCTGGATCACATCGCCGGTTTCGCGTTGCAGCGTAATAAAGCGGCGGATGATCGAATTACGGCCTTCCGGGTTGAGGACGCGGAAAGACAGATCCTCGAGCTCTTCGCGCATCCATTGCATACCCATGCGGCCCGCGAGCGGGGCGAAGATATCCATCGTTTCACGCGCCTTTTGGGCCTGCTTTTCCGGGCGCATGGATTTGATCGTGCGCATGTTGTGCAAACGGTCGGCCAGTTTGACCAAGGTCACCCGCAGATCACGCGACGTCGCCATAAAGAGCTTACGGAAATTCTCGGCCTGTTTGGTCTGTGTAGAGGTAAGCTGCAGGTTGGTCAGCTTGGTCACCCCGTCAACAAGCTCTGCAATCTCGCGGCCAAAGCGTTTTTCGACTTCGGCGAAAGAGGCTTTGGTGTCTTCAATCGTGTCGTGCAGCAAGGCTGTGATGATGGTGGCATCGTCCATCTGCTGTTCGGCCAGAATACCCGCGACAGCAACAGGATGCGTGAAATACGGCTCACCCGAATGGCGGAATTGCCCTTCGTGCATCTCTTCACCAAAAGCGAAGGCATCGCGCAGCAAGGCATGATTCGAATTTGGATTGTAAGTGCGGACCAGCGCGATCAGATCATCAGCAGTCGTCATCTGGTCGCGCGCCTATCCATGTCAGGCCGGCAAGGCGACCTTAACGCTGTCCTTGCGCATCCATCAACGCGCGCAGCAGTTTCTCTTCCGACATATCGTCATCAGCGGGCTTATCGGTTTCAGCGCCCATCAAAAGGGACATGCTGTCTTCTTCCGGCTCGTCAATTTCAATCTGTGACTGGTTGGCTTCAATCATACGCTCGCGCAGGTCGTCGGCTTGCTGGGTTTCATCAGCAATTTCACGCAGCGAAACGACAGGATTCTTGTCGTTGTCGCGGTTCACCGTGATCGGTGCGCCAGCGGAAATTTCACGCGCACGATGTGCAGCAAGCATCACAAGCTCAAAACGGTTTGGAACTTTATCGACGCAATCTTCTACGGTGACGCGGGCCATGGGACGTACTCCAGTCGAGTAATAAGGACTTTGGAAGCCGCCTACTTAGAACCTTCCGCCCAGATTGACAAGGGCCTGCGCGGCGTTTGCGCGTTGTTTTCTATGGCGCGTTTGGGGCAACCAGAGGCGTGACCTCGGCTCGGGCGGCCAAAGGCAGGTCCGCACAGATTCGCGCGACCGAACGCCCCAGCACAGGATGCCGCCAATCCGGTGCCACATCGCACAATGGAACCAGCACAAAAGCACGGTCCTGCATGCGCGGATGCGGCAGGATGAGCTGTGACGGCGTTTCGATCATCTGTTCCTGCAACGACAAATCACGCCAATAGGCATAGGTTTCCGCGTCGGGCAGGATCCCATCCCCGACGGCGATCAAATCAAGATCAAGCGTGCGTTGCCCCCACCGCTTGGTGCGTTCACGCCCTGCTGCTGCCTCGATACGGTGCAAATGTTCAAGCAAGGCCGAAGGTGAGAGCGTCGTGAAAATCGCCATCGCGGCATTCACAAAGTCCGGTCCGGCACCGGCAGGGAAGGCGGGTGTCGCATAAAGCGCGCTGGATTTCGCAGGCAATTCTGACAGCGCGCCCACTTTGAGCATAGCTTTTTGTACAGTCGCCATAGCGTCGCCCCAAGCCGATTCTTCGTTGCTACCAAGGCAAATGAGCGCAATTTTGCATTCAGGGCTGGTCATTTGGCGGTTGTCTCACCTGCTGAATATATTACTTAGATGAAATACTTGCGTTAACCTAACAACACTCACGGAAATACAATAGCGCAAGGTTCGCATTTGGAAGGACAACCTATGTTTTATCGGGACGAGCGATTGGCGCTCTTCATCGATGGTTCAAACTTGTATGCCGCAGCGAAATCGCTCGGTTTTGACATCGACTACAAACTTCTGCGGCAGGAATTCATGCGCCGCGGGAAAATGCTTCGGGCATTCTACTACACAGCCTTGTTGGAGAATGATGAATATTCACCGATCCGCCCACTCGTGGATTGGCTGAATTACAACGGCTTCACCATGGTGACGAAACCGGCCAAGGAATATACTGACAGTATGGGCCGCCGGAAAGTGAAGGGGAACATGGATATCGAGCTCACCGTCGATGCCATGGAGCTTGCACCCCATGTCGATCACGTCGTGTTGTTTTCGGGCGATGGCGATTTTCGCCCGTTGGTCGAGGCGCTACAGCGCAAAGGCGTGCGTGTGTCGGTTGTTTCGACGATCCGCAGCCAGCCACCAATGATCGCAGATGAGCTGCGCCGTCAGGCCGACAACTTTATCGAACTCGACGAATTGCGCGATGTCGTGGGCCGTCCAACGCGTGAACCGCGTGGTGATGTGCAGGACGACGACACCTCTGACGAGGACTGAACTGCTGTCGCATTGAGGCGCATTCTCCCTGCGCCTCAATGCGTCGCAGCATCTGATACTGGACCTGCCCGCGTCAAACCCTTACCTCTGGTGATGAAACCGGAGATCAAGATGACCAAACCACCCCTAAAGCTCTATCTCGCCGCACCGCGCGGTTTCTGTGCTGGCGTTGATCGCGCCATCAAGATTGTCGAGATGGCGTTGGAAAAGTGGGGCGCGCCCGTCTATGTGCGCCACGAAATTGTGCATAACAAATTTGTCGTTGATGCGCTGCGCGACAAGGGCGCGGTCTTTGTAGAAGAGCTGGACGAATGCCCCGATGACCGCCCTGTGATCTTTTCCGCCCATGGCGTGCCCAAAGCGGTGCCTGCCGCCGCCGCCGAGCGCGAGATGGTCTATGTTGACGCGACCTGCCCGCTAGTCAGCAAAGTGCATATCGAGGCCCAGCGCCATGCGGACAACGGCCTGCAAATGATCATGATCGGCCATAAGGGCCACCCTGAAACAGTTGGCACCATGGGGCAACTGCCCGAGGGCGAAGTGCTTTTGGTCGAGACCGTCGAAGACGTCGCCACCGTTGAGGTGCGCGATCCCGCACGGCTGGCCTTTGTCACCCAAACCACTCTTTCTGTCGATGACACCGCAGATATCGTCGCGGCCCTGCACGCCCGTTTCCCCGGCATCGTCGGCCCGCATAAAGAAGACATCTGCTATGCCACAACCAACCGCCAGGAAGCGGTCAAGGCGATGGCGCCGAAATGCGATGCGATGCTTGTTGTGGGTGCACCGAACTCGTCAAACTCCAAACGACTGGTGGAAGTGGGTGCGCGAGCCGGGTGCAATTATGCGCAACTGGTGCAACGCGCCACCGATATTGACTGGCGGGCGCTTGAAGGGATCAAGTCAATGGGGATCACGGCGGGTGCATCAGCCCCCGAAGTCTTGATTGCCGAAGTCATTGACGCCTTCAAGGACCGCTATGATACGACCGTCGAAATGGTTGTGACCGCCGAAGAAAACGTCGAATTCAAAGTGCCGCGCGTGCTGCGCGAACCTGCTTAGATACAATGAACACGATCCCGCGCTCCGCACTTCTCCTTGGCCTTGCAGGTCTGCTTCCGTTTCTTTGGGGCGCGGCCACCGTGTTGCAGCCTGATCTTGCCATGTGGGGACAAATGACGCTGGGCGGCCGTTTTATCGGCCCCTATGTCCAGCTTTTCTACGGCGCGATTATCCTGTCGTTCATGTCCGGCGTGCTTTGGGGCTTTGCAACGAAAGCCACAGGACAGATGGCCACCGCCAGCTATATCCTCTCAGTGATCCCCGCGCTTTGGGCGTTCTTTATGACAGGCGGTGGCCCGACAACGGCGGCAGTAAACCTGATCGTGGGCTTTCTGGGCCTGCTTTTGCTGGATTGGCATTTCTGGCGCTTGGGTCTGGCACCGGCATGGTGGATGCATCTCCGCGGATTGCTGACAGCGATCGTGATCATCTCGTTCCTGCCGCTGGTTTTCTGATGGCAGATGCACGCACGATCGCGACCTATGATGCCAAAGCGGCAGACTATGCGCTGATGGTCACCAGCGACACACCTGACGCCTCGCTGCAAGCTTTCATCGACCTGATCCCGCATGGCGGGCGTGTACTTGATTTGGGCTGCGGCCCGGGGACAGCATCGGCGCATATGCGCGCAGCAGGGCTTTTGCCCGATCCGGTGGACGCATCCCAAGGCATGATCAAGATTGCGAGGAACACATTCGGGCTTCCGGCGCGGCTGGGCGAATTCGACGATATCGACGGCGATGAAATCTACGATGGTATCTGGGCCAATTTCAGCCTGCTGCACGCGGCACCGTG
>NZ_DASYOK010000065.1:0-22173 GCF_036007805.1 Yoonia sp. | reverse complement strand
GGCAAATACGACGGTGTCTTCGGCCTGTGGTACGGCAAGGGGCCGGGTGTGGACCGTTCGGGTGATGTGATGCGCCACGCCAATATGGCAGGCACGTCGCCCCACGGCGGTGTGATCATGGCCATGGGCGATGACCATACGGGTGAAAGCTCGACCACGTTGCATCAATCGGACTGGGCAATGATTGATGCCTATATGCCGATTGTGTCGCCTGCGGGCGTGCAGGAAATCCTCGATTACGGGCTCTATGCGTGGGAACTGTCGCGCTTTGCCGGTGTCTGGGTGGGCCTGAAGACGATGAAAGACACGATCGAGGTGACGTCTGTGGTAGACGGTGATCCCGACCGCATGTCTTTCGTCCGTCCTGGTCTGGACTTGCCCGAGGGCGGTTTGAACATCCGCCTTGTTGATACCCCGCAGCTGCAAGAGGCGCGGATGATCGACCACAAACGCTTTGCCGCCGAAGCATTCAGCCGTGCCAACAAGATGGACCAGCGCAAATGGGGCAAGCCCGGTGCAAAGATCGGCTTTGTCGCGGCTGGCAAGAACTGGCTTGATTTGCAGCACGCTCTTGCATTGCTGAATATTGATGAGGCCGAGGCCGAACGTCTGGGCATCACCACCTATAAGGTGGGTCAGGTCTGGCCGCTGGATATGGCGTCGTTCCACGAATGGGCCGAAGGGCTCGATCTGATTGTGGTGGTTGAGGAAAAACGCAAGCTGATCGAAGTGCAGGTCAAAGAGGCGCTGTTTGATGACCGTGACGGGCGGCGCGTTTACGGCTGGCACAAGGGCGATGAACATTCCGCTGGGCGCCGCGAAGAGGTGTTCCAGACCAAGGCAGATTTGAACCCGATTGTGATCGCGGAAAAACTGGGCGGCATCTTGGTGGAAGAGGGATGTGGGTCGGCGGGTGTTGAAGCGGGGCTGGCCCAATTGGCCGAAGCGCGCCGTGCAGACAATGCGCCCGAACTGGCGCAGCGGTTGCCCTATTTCTGTTCCGGCTGTCCGCATAACTCGTCAACCAAAGTACCCGAAGGATCGCGCGCCTATGCAGGTATCGGCTGTCACTACATGGTGCAGTGGATGGACCGCGAAACTGTTGGTTTTACCCAGATGGGGGGCGAGGGCGCGAACTGGGTGGGCGAGGCGCCGTTCTCGACCCGCGACCATGTGTTCCAGAACCTAGGCGACGGTACCTATAACCATTCAGGCGTGCAGGCCATTCGGTTCGCGCTGATGGCGGGAACCAATATCACCTATAAAATCCTCTATAATGACGCGGTGGCCATGACCGGCGGTCAGGGTAACGATGGCGGGCTGACCGCCGATCAGATTTGTCGCGAGATTCAGGCGATGGGGGTGCGCAACGTGGCCCTTGTCTATGATGAGAAAGAAGACATCGACCTTGCACGCTTCCCGAAAGGTCTGGACGTACACGAGCGGGCCAAGATGCCATTGGTGCAAGAAAAATTCAGCAAATACAAGGGTGTGTCGGCCATAGTGTATGTGCAAACCTGTGCCGCCGAGAAGCGCCGCCGTCGCAAACGCGGGCAGTTTCCTGATCCTGACAAGCGGGTCTTTATCAATACCGATATCTGTGAAGGCTGCGGCGATTGTGGGGTGCAATCCAACTGTGTGTCCATTGTGCCGGTTGAAACCGAACTGGGCCGCAAGCGTGCGATTGACCAGTCATCGTGCAACAAGGATTTTTCCTGCGTCAAAGGGTTCTGCCCGTCTTTCGTGACGATTGAGGGCGCGAAGATCCGCAAAGAGGCGACCGCAGACGTTGATCTGCCCGACATGCCGGACCCTGTGCTGCCTGCGATCAACGGGACCCACAACGTGGTGATTACCGGTGTTGGTGGTACAGGCGTTGTCACAATCGGTGCCGTGCTGGCGATGGCCGCGCATATCGACGGCAAAGGGGCGGGCATGATGGAAATGGCGGGGCTGGCCCAAAAGGGCGGTGCGGTGCATATCCATTGCCGGATCGGCGAGAAGCCAAGCGATATCAACGCAATCCGCGTCGCAACGGGGGAATGTGACGCGCTGATCGGCGGTGATCTGGTCGTCTCTGCGGGTGCCAAAACGCTGGGGTTGATGAAAACAGGCCGCACCAAAGGTGTGGTGAACAGCCATGAAATTATCACCGGCGATTTCACCCGTAACACCGAATTCCGGCTGCCAAGTGATGAATTGAAGGTCTCGCTTGGCGCGCGTTTGTCGGACGGGTTGGCGATGTTTGATGCCTCCGATCTGGCTAAGGCGCTTTTGGGGGACAGCATCTATTCAAACATGATGGTCTTTGGGGCGGCGTGGCAAATGGGCGCAATTCCAGTAGGTTATGAGGCGATCTTGCAAGCTATCAAGCTGAATGGTGCCGCTGTGGATCGTAATATCCGTGCATTTGAATTGGGCCGCTGGGCCTATCTGCATCCGGCGGATGTGCAGGCTTTGCTGGCGCCGAATGTTGTGGCATTGCCCAAATCCACGGCTGAGAAAATAGCCTTCCGCGAGGCGCATTTGGTGGCCTATCAGGGCAAACGGTTGGCCAAGCGGTATCGCAAAATGGTTGATCGTTTCATGGATGACGGGATGCGCGCCGCGGTGGCAACAGGCTATCATAAGCTCTTGGCATACAAGGATGAATACGAGGTGGCGCGCCTGCTGACGCAGACCGAAGAAAAGGCAAAGGCCGAGTTTGATGGCGATCTGAAGCTGACATATCACCTTGCCCCTCCCATGCTGACCAAGACCGGCCCAGACGGGCGGCCTGCGAAAAAGGAATTTGGCAAGCGCATGGCGTGGGCGTTTCCGAAGCTTGCGAAGCTGAAGTTCCTGCGTGGTACGCCCTTTGATCCGTTCGGGCGCACAGCCGAGCGCCGGATGGAGCGCGCGTTGATCAAGGAATATGAGGCGGACATGGCCGAAGTGCTGCAGATCCTGCGCCCTGATACGCGGGATGCGGCGATGGCATTGGCGGCATTACCCCGTGAAATTCGTGGCTTTGGTCCGGTAAAGGAAGCGAATGTGCGCAAGGCCGCCAAGCGCCGTGAAGAGCTTTTGGCGGTCTTGCGGGCGGCCCCGATGCAACAGGCGGCGGAATAGCCGTTTTGTCATGGTATTTTCGTATTTGGCGGTTAAACGACTCTGAATCGTTTTCTGGATAACCCCGCCATGCCTGCAACCGACCGTGATGCCGCCCGTGATATTACCTATGCCTCATCGGCCAAGCGCCGTTCCGGGCGTGCGGTCATCCGTGTGCTGGAAAATGCGACAGGGCGTTTGCGGCTGATCCGCAAGGCGAAAGGCTATGACGCCGAGGTCGCGGCGGGGGCGGATTTCTGGGAGGTCATGTGCACCCGCTATGGGGTGGAGCTGGATGTGATCGGCGGATCGCTCGAGAATATCCCGCGCACGGGGCCGCTGATCGTGGTGTCCAACCACCCCTACGGGATTCTTGATGGGCTGATGATGGGGCGTATCCTGTCGGCGCGCAGGCAGGGCGATTTTCGCGTGCTCGCGCACCGGATTTTCCGGCGGGCGGCGGATCTTGAACGCATCATCCTGCCGATTTCCTTTGACGAGACCAAAGAAGCCGCCAAGCTGAACCTCGAAACCCGCATGAAAGCGATTGCCTACCTGCAAGAGGGCGGCGCGATCGGCATTTTCCCGGGCGGGACGGTGTCCACGTCCGCCACGCCTTTTTCCAAGCCGATGGACCCCAGCTGGCGCACCTTTACCGCCAAGATGGTTGCGAAATCCGGGGCAACTGTGGTTCCGGTGTTTTTCGAAGGGCACAACAGCCGCCTGTTCCAACTGGCCAGCCACCTACACAGCACCCTGCGCACGGGCATGTTCATCCGTGAATTCAAGGCCAAGATCAACAAACCCGTCCGCGTTGTCATCGGTGAACCGATCCCGCAAGCGACCTTGGAGCGTTTCAAAAAAGACCCCAAAGGATGCATGGATTTCCTGCGTAAAGCCACGTATGAGTTGAGCACAAGCCCGGTGGATCCGTCCCACCTGGGGCATGAGTTCGAAGCGAAATACAAGGTACGCAGTAATGGCAGTGGGCATATTCGATAGTGGTCTTGGCGGGCTTACGGTGCTGGACGCTGTGGCCAAGCGCCTGCCTGATCTTCCGCTGGTCTACATGGGTGACAGTGCGCATGCGCCTTACGGTGTGCGCACGCCGGATGACATTTACAATCTGACGACCAAATCCACGCAGCGGTTGTTTGATGCGGGGTGTGATCTGGTGATTTTGGCCTGCAACACCGCCTCGGCTGCGGCTCTGCGCCGGATGCAAGAGGGCTGGGTGCCCGAGGGCAAGCGCGTGTTGGGCGTCTTTGTGCCCCTGATCGAGGCGCTGACCGAACGGCAGTGGGGCGACAACTCGCCACCCCGTGAGGTTGATGTGAAGCATGTGGCACTGTTCGCGACGCCCGCCACTGTATCCAGCCGCGCTTTCCAGCGCGAACTGGCCTTCCGCGCGATTGGTGTCGATGTCGAGGCACAGGCTTGCGGCGGTGTTGTGGATGCCATCGAAGATGGGGATATGATCCTGGCCGAGGCGCTGGTGCGCAGCCATGTTGATGCGCTCAAACGCAAGATGCCGGAGCCTGATGCCGCGGTGCTGGGCTGTACCCATTACCCGTTGATGGAAGAGGCATTTCAGGCCGCCCTTGGCCCGCATGTCAAAGTCTTCAGTCAGGCCAATCTGGTCGCAGAGAGCCTTGCCGATTACCTGCAGCGCCGGCCCGAGATGGTTGGCCCGGGGATGGACTCTGCCTTTCTGACAACGGGTGATCCGGACCGCGTGTCCAATCGGGCGACCCAGTTTCTGCGACGGAAGATTACCTTTACCGCCGCATAACCGATTTCAAGACCTTTCATCCTGAGGGATCATCAAATGACCTATAACGTCGCCATTCTGGGCGCTTCCGGCTATACCGGTGCCGAACTTGTCCGCCTGATCGCAACGCATCCCGGCCTGCAAATCGTGGGCCTGTCGGGCAATTCCAAAGCGGGAATGGCCATGGCCGATGTGTTTCCGCATCTGCGCCATCTAGATCTGCCTGTGCTGACCACGATTGAGGACATGAATTTCGACGGTGTCGATCTGGTGTTCTGTGCTTTGCCACATGCCACATCGCAGGCCGTGATTGCGGAACTGCCCAAAACGCTCAAAATCGTCGATCTGTCCGCTGATTTCCGTCTGCGCGATCCTGCCGATTATGAAAAATGGTATGGCAAAGCCCATGCGGCGACCGAGATGCAAAAAGAAGCGGTTTACGGCCTGACCGAGTTTTACCGTGAAGAGATCAAAGGCGCGCGGCTGGTTGCTGGCACCGGATGCAACGCGGCCACAGGCCAATATGTGCTGCGCCCTTTGATCGAAGCGGGCGTGATTGATCTGGATCAGATCATCCTTGATCTAAAAGCGGCAGTATCGGGCGCAGGACGTAGTCTGAAGGAAAACCTGTTGCACGCGGAATTGTCAGAAGGGGCGCATGCCTATGCGGTCGGGGGCACACACCGGCATCTGGGCGAGTTCGATCAGGAGTTCTCGGCCATTGCGGGACGGCCTGTGAAAATCCAGTTCACCCCGCATCTGATTCCCGCCAACCGCGGCATTTTGGCCACCACCTATGTGCAAGGTGATCCTGATACTATATATGCAACGCTGAAAGCCGCTTACGCGGAAGAGCCGTTTATTGAGGTACTGCCGATGGGACAACATCCGTCGATCAAACATATCCGGGCATCGAACTTTTGCCATATCGGTGTTGTGGCTGACCGTATTCCGGGCCGCGCGATTGTGATTGCCGCACTGGATAACCTGACCAAAGGGTCATCAGGGCAGGCGATCCAGAACGCCAACCTGATGCTGGGCTTGCCCGAAACAGAGGGCCTGATGCTGGCGCCGGTGTTCCCATGACGGGTGGTCTCAAGAGCCTCAAGAAGCGCCGCCGCGTTCAGGTCATGTCGATGGCGGGCGTCAGTGTAGCACTGGTTCTCGTGCTTCTCTGGTTCCTGCCTGATGACAGCTTCCAGTTCTTCCGCTCACCCTCCGAAGTGACCGAAGCCCCGCCGCCGCCGAATGAGCGCTTCCGCATCGGTGGCTTGGTTGCCGAAGGGTCGCTGGTGCGCGGACAGGGCGAGCAGGTCAGCTTTGCCGTGACCGATGGTGGCGCGGTTGTACCCGTGGTCTACACCGGTATCCTGCCTGATCTGTTTGAAGAGGGCCAGGGCATGGTTGCACAGGGCAACTACATCGACGGTCGCTTTGAAGCCGTTGAAATTCTTGCAAAACATGATGAAACCTACATGCCTTCCGAAGTGCTTGATGCGCTGAAGGAACAGGGTGTCTATGTTGATCCGGACGGTGCTATCGTCACGAATTAACGAATTGAGAGCAGCCTTTGCCCCATCCACATGGAAGGGGCGAAGATGCCGACAGTCACCGAAATTGCCACACAGATCGTTGACCGCGAAGGCGGCTATGTAAATGATCCCGATGATCCGGGCGGGCCGACCAATTTTGGCGTCACGGTTCACACCATGCGCCGTTTAGGGCTTGATCTGACCAAGGACGGCCAGATTGACAGCAGCGACGTACGCGTGCTGACACGCGCCCATGCGGTGTCGATCTTTGTGGAACATTATTTTCGCGGACCTCGGATTGACCGGCTTCCTGCACCGCTCCACCCCAGTGTTTTCGATATGTATGTGAACGCAGGGGCCAATGCGGTGAAAATCCTGCAGCGCTTGCTGTGCGATATGCGCATTGAGGTGACTGTAGACGGGGTCATTGGACCCAAAACGATCGCCGCGACCCGTCAGGCGATTGCTGCCGCCCCCGAACATCTGGTCGATGCCTACGGAATTGCGCGGCGCAATTATTATTACGCTCTGGCAGACAGGCGTCCGGCAAGCCGCAAGTACGCCATGCGCCGCGATGGCGGCAAAGGCGGGTGGATCAAGCGGGCCGAGGAATTTGTTGCCGCACGTTACCACCTGACAGAAGCACAGCATAAAGCGAGGGTCGCGAAATGGGGTTGATTCCAACCGTGATGTCATTTCTTTTTGGCGATAACCGCAATGTGATCGTCGAGACAGCGCAGATATTCCGTGAAAACGCGGAAAACGGGGCGGTGCGGGATGCCTCGGCGCGCAACGATAGCCTGACACAACTGGCCGCCGAGTTTGCGCGCCCGCAGCGGGGCCTGTTTGACCGGACCGTTGACGGGCTGAACAGGCTACCGCGCCCTGCGCTTGCTTTGGGGACAATCTGGCTCTTTGCGATGGCGATGCAAAACCCCGAACAGTTTGCAAAAGGGATGGAAGGCCTTGCGCTGGTGCCGGAACCGCTTTGGTGGCTGATGGGCGCGATCGTAAGTTTCTATTTTGGTGCGCGACATCAGGTGAAATCACAAGAATTTCAACGCTCTGTGGTGCAAAGCCTAAGTGTATCGAAAGCGCTGCAAGTCCCGTCTGTTCCGCCTGCCGACAATCCGGCCCTGTCCGATTGGCAGGCCAAAAATGGAGAATAACTGGGCCAGCCAGTTAGAGCGCCGGATCGTCGCACTTGAGATGCGCAATGCGGTGGATGAGGTGCACAGGGCCAATGTCGCGCGCCGTCTGGGTGCGATTGAAGACACGTTGAAATGGTTGGTGCGGCTGGTGATCGGCGGGCTTTTGATGGCAGGGCTGACTTATGCTGTGGGCGGTGGTCTGGCGCTGTGAGCCTGCGCCAAAATGTACCGGATATATGAAGGGTCAGGTATGTTGCCTCGCCGATAAATGCGTTATCTTTGGTTCATGTTGATAGAACTTGGACACTTCGCTCTGATTCTGGCCTTTGGCATTGCCATTTTCCAGATGATCGTGCCGATGATCGGTGCGCACCGTGGCAACGCAAGCTGGATGGCGATGGCCGAACCGGCGGCCACCGTACAATTCCTTCTCACCGCATTTTCCTTTGCGGTGCTTACATGGGCCTTTGTGACATCCGACTTTTCGTTGCAGCTGGTCTATCTGAACTCACATACCGACAAGCCGATGATCTACAAAATCACCGGTGTCTGGGGCAATCATGAGGGCTCGATGCTGCTCTGGATGATGATTCTGACGCTTTTTGGTGCTTGTGCGGCGTGGTTTGGTGACGGCTTGCCAGCGCGGTTGCGCGCAAGGGTGCTGTCGGTGCAAGCGGCGATCGCTGTGGCGTTTTTCGCTTTCGTTTTGTTCACCTCAAACCCGTTTCTGCGGTTGGAAGTTCCACCCCTGAACGGGCGTGACCTGAACCCGCTTTTGCAGGACCCCGGTTTGGCGTTTCATCCGCCGTTTCTTTATCTGGGTTACGTCGGCCTGAGCATGTCATTCTCTTTCGCGATTGCTGCCCTGATCGAGGGGCGCGTTGACGCCGCTTGGGGCCGCTGGGTCCGTCCGTGGACTTTGGCAGCGTGGATGTTCCTGACCGTCGGGATCGCGCTTGGTTCATGGTGGGCCTACTACGAGCTGGGTTGGGGTGGTTTCTGGTTCTGGGACCCCGTTGAGAATGCCTCTTTCATGCCATGGCTTATCGCGACGGCGCTCCTGCACTCGGCCATTGTAGTCGAGAAACGTGAAGCGCTGAAAAGCTGGACAATTCTGTTGGCCATCATGGCATTCGGGTTTTCGTTGCTTGGTGCGTTTATTGTGCGCTCAGGTGTCCTCACCTCGGTCCATGCCTTTGCAAATGACCCCGAGCGCGGGATGCTGATCCTGATTATTCTCGCTGTTTTTCTTGGGGGGGCGCTGACTCTCTTTGCTTTCCGCGCGGGGGCGTTGGATTCCAAAGGCGTCTTCTCAACCGTCAGCCGTGAAAGCGGGCTGATCCTTAATAATATCCTGTTGTCGGTCAGCTGCTTTGTCGTCTTTATCGGCACGATTTGGCCACTGGTAGCCGAGATGTTGTTTGATCGCACGCTATCGGTAGGGCCACCGTTCTTTGATGCGGCCTTTACGCCGTTCATGGTGGCGCTCGCGATTGTCTTGCCGCTTGGGTCACTGCTGGCGTGGAAGCGCGGAAATCTGACGCGCGCGTCTAAATCGCTTGTCGGTTGGCTTGTGCTTGCTGTCGCCATGGCCGCACTCGTTTACGCGGTGCAAAGCGGCAACTCGGCCTTGGGTCCGGTTGGTGTGGCCCTTGGTGTCTGGGTCGTTGGTGGTGCCATCCTTGATCTGTGGTTGCGCAGTGGCCGTGATGGCTTGATGTCGCGCCTTCGTCGCATATCACGCTTGCCGCGCGCTGATTGGGGCAAGGCGACGGCGCATATCGGGATGGGTGTGACGATCTTTGGTATCGCCGCAATGTTGGCGTGGGAGAAAGAGGACATCCGCGTGGCGCAGCTTGGCGATGCTTGGAGTGTTGGCCAGTTCGAGTTCCGTCTGGATGACGTCAGCCAGCAACAAGGTCCCAACTATATGACCACGATGGCCGATATCTCTGTCTGGCGTGGTGATAATCCTGTCGGCAATCTGCACCCCGAAAAGCGGTTCTATCCTGTCGCCAACATGCCCACGACCGAAGCCGCGATTTTGAACGGTTTTGTGCGGGATATCTATGTTGTCATCGGTGATCCGCAGGCAAATGGCGGATGGGCGGTGCGTGTGTACCTCAAACCCTTTGCCAACTGGATCTGGGGCGGCGCGATCCTGATGGCGCTCGGCGGTTGTTTCTCGCTCTCTGACCGGCGCTTGCGGGTTGGTGCAGCGTCTGCCAAGAAAAAAACCCCTGTCGGGGCGGTGCCCGCGGAATGAAGCGTTTTTTGCTGATCTTGCTGCTACTCGGCGGGCCGGTTTGGTCCGTCGAGCCCAGTGAAATCCTTGACGACCCCGCATTGGAAGAGCGCGCGCGCGATTTGTCACAAGGTCTGCGCTGTCCTGTGTGCCGCAATGAAAGCATTGATGAAAGCAACGCGGCCCTTGCCAAAGAGCTGCGAGTGCTGCTGCGTGAAAGGCTGGTTGCCGGCGATACGGATAAGGAAGCGGTTGATTTCCTTGTGGCGCGCTATGGTGAGTTTGTCCTGCTGCGGCCAACAACCGAAGGGGCCAATATCCTGCTCTGGCTTGCAGCACCTGCGCTGCTGCTCATCGCTCTTGGCGTGGGGTGGTCCACCATTCGTGCAAAACGCGAAACCGCACCCGCCTTGTCCGAAAGCGAAGAAGCGGAATTGGAGAAAATACTGCGGTCGTGACGTGCCGTAGTGCTTTCCTAAACGGATCGGTTCACTAGAGTGTCGGGAAACTGTTAAAGGATCCCGTTTATGGACTATCAGGCCATTCAATTCGCCATTCGCAATTCTGTTGCAGAGATTACGCTGAACCGCCCCGACATGATGAATGCGCTCAACACGCAGATGCGCGCCGAGATCACCCATGCATTCAAAGCCGCTGAAAAGGATGCGCGGGTCGTCGTGTTGACGGGGGCAGGCAGGGCGTTTTGCTCTGGGCAAGACCTTGGCGATGGTGGTAGCGCCGCGACGCTTGATCTGGAACGCACCCTCCGCGATGAATATGTGCCGATGCTCAAGGCGATCTTTGATTGCCGTGTGCCGACAATTGCGGCGGTGAACGGTCCCGCAGCCGGGGCCGGGGCGAACCTTGCACTGGCGGCAGATGTGGTGATCGCCTCCGAGGATGCCTTTTTCATTCAGGCGTTTACACGGATTGGCCTGATCCCTGATGCCGGTGGCACCTATTGGTTGCCGCGCCAGATGGGGGCGGCCAAGGCGATGGGTGCGGCCCTTTTTGCCGACAAGATCAGCGCGCAACAGGCCGAGCAATGGGGAATGATCTATGAGACCGCCCCCGCCGCCACATTCAAAGACCATGTGGCCACGCGCGCCGCCCATCTGGCCCAAGGACCGACGGTGGCTTACCGGCAGTTGAAAAAGGCAATCCGTGGATCGTTCGAGAATTCGCTGGATGAGCAACTGGCGCTGGAGGCAAAACTGCAAGGGCGCTGTGGCAAGACGCGCGATTTTCAGGAAGGTGTCGTGGCGTTCCTTGAAAAGCGCAAAGCGGTTTACGAAGGCCGCTGAGACGTAAAAAGGGCTGCCCGAAGGCAGCCCCAAAGTCTTAACGTTTTTCGATGTCGATATAGTTGCGTTCCATCTCGCCCAGATAAAGCTGGCGCGGACGGCCGATCTTTAGCTGTGGATCGGCAAGCTGTTCGGCCCACTGCGAAATCCAGCCTACGGTGCGGGCCACGGCAAAGATCGGTGTGAACATCGAGGTCGGGAAACCCATCGCCTCGAGGATGATGCCGGAGTAGAAGTCCACGTTCGGGAACAGCTTTTTGTCGGCAAAATACGGATCGGCCAGCGCTTGTTTCTCAAGCTCTTTGGCGACTTGCAGCACGGGGTTATTTTCAACGCCCAAAAGCTCCAGCACCTCATCCGCACTTTGCTTCATCACTGTCGCGCGCGGATCGAAGTTTTTGTACACGCGGTGGCCAAAGCCCATCAGACGGTAAGGATCATTCTTGTCCTTGGCGCGTGCGATGAACTCAGGAATCCGGTCAACGGTGCCGATTTCCTTGAGCATCTCAAGACAGGCCTGGTTGGCGCCACCGTGAGCAGGACCCCAGAGGCAGGCAATACCGGCCGCGATACAGGCAAACGGGTTCGCGCCAGAGGAGGACGCCAGACGCACCGTCGAGGTCGAGGCGTTTTGTTCGTGATCGGCGTGCAACGTCAAAATACGGTCCATCGCGCGGGCCAGGATCGGATCGACATGGTATTCCTGCGCGGGCACAGCAAAGCACATGTGCAGGAAGTTCGCGGCATAATCCAGATCGTTGCGTGGGTACACAAACGGCTGGCCGATCGAATATTTATAGGCCATCGCCGCAACGGTTGGCATCTTGGCGATCAGACGGATCGTGGCCACTTCGCGCTGGTGCGGGTCGTTGATGTCGGTGCTGTCGTGATAGAATGCGGACATCGCGCCCACAACACCCACCATCGTGGCCATCGGGTGCGCATCACGGCGGAAACCACGGAAGAAGTTGTGCATCTGCTCGTGGATCATCGTGTGATTGGTCACGAGGGATTCGAATTTCTCCAACTCGGTGGAGGAAGGCAGCTCACCGTAAAGCAGCAGATAACAGACTTCGAGGTAATGCGACTGGGATGCCAACTGGTCGATCGGATAGCCACGGTGGAGCAGGATACCCTCTTCGCCGTCGATAAACGTAATGGTGCTGTCGCAGGCCGCGGTTGACGTAAAGCCTGGATCGTAGGTGAAGACGTCGGCTTGGGCGTAAAGCTTGCGGATATCAATCACGTCTGGTCCGCCCGTGGGGGAGTATACGGGCAAATCGTAAGTCTTGCCTTTGAGCGTCAGCTTCGCGGTATCAGTAGTGTCAGCCATATTTCATTCCCTTTCGGTCCTGCGACCAATCCAGTCGCAGCAGCAGCATCAATCAACATTGGTTACCAGCGGATAATCACGCGTATATGACGCAGATATCAGCGGCTGGCATCCTGCAGACGGGCGATGGTTTCATCTTGCCCCAGGACCAACATCATGTCGAACACACTCGGTGAGACCGCGCGTCCAGCGAGAGCCGCCCGTAAAGGTCCGGCCAGCTTGCCTAGTTTCATGTCATGAGCTTCGGCAGTGGATGCGACGGCCCCTTCCAGGATGTCACGAGACCAGCTAGCATTTTGCAACTGCGGCGTCAATTCTCCCAGTATACCACGGAATACATCAGTCAGGTGGGCCGCAGCCTTTTCGTCCGGCACAATCGGGCGGGACGTCAGAACAAAGTGAGCCTTTTCAACCAGTTCCGGAAAAGTCTTGGCCCGTTCTTTAAGGCAGTACATCGCTTTCAACATGCCAATTTTTTGTGCCTCTGTGAACGGCTCAGCCCCTGTTGCCGCAAGGTAACCCTGCATTTCTTGCAGCAGTGCAGCATCGTCCGCGACCGCAATATGCTGACCGCAGATATTTTCGAGCTTTTTGAAATCGAACCGTGCCGGTGATTTGCCTATGCCATCCAGTTCAAACCAGTCTTTCGCCTGTTCGTCGGTAAAGAATTCATCATCCCCGTGGCTCCACCCCAGACGCGCCAGATAGTTGCGCATACCGGCCGCAGGATACCCCAGCGCCTGATATTCGGCAGCGCCCGTAGCCCCGTGGCGTTTTGACAGTTTCTTGCCGTCGGGGCCAAAGATCAGCGGGATATGTGCGAGAACCGGTTTCGCCCAGCCCATCGCCTCGTAGATCAGGTTTTGGCGAAACGCGTTGGCAAGGTGGTCGTCGCCACGGATGACGTGCGTCACGCCCATGTCGTGATCGTCCACGACAACCGCCAGCATATAAACAGGTGTGCCGTCCGAGCGCAGCAGGATCATATCGTCCAACTGGTCATTGGCGAATGTCACATCGCCTTGGACCTCATCGTGCAGCGTTGTCTGCCCGTCGCGCGGGGCCTTGATGCGGATCACGTAAGGCGCATCAGGATGATCCGCCGCCGCCACATCGCGCCATGGCGAACGGAAAAGAGTGGATGTCTTCTCCTCGCGGGCCTTTTCACGGAAAGCTTCGATTTCCTCTTGCGTGCTGAAGCACTTATAGGCCGCTCCTTTGGCCAGCAATTCATGCGCAACCGCCGCGTGACGGTCGGCGTTGGCGGCCTGGCTGGTCGGTTCGCCATCCCAATCAAGGCCCAGCCACGTCAGACCATCAAGGATCGCCTGACGGTTTTCGTCTGTGGAACGCGCTTTGTCCGTGTCCTCGATCCGCAGCAGGAATGTGCCGCCGTGTCCGCGGGCATAAAGCCAGTTAAACAAGGCCGTGCGCGCGCCCCCGATGTGCAAGGCGCCAGTGGGGGACGGGGCGAAGCGTGTGACAACAGACATGGGTATATTAACCTTTCGCTAACCAGCTTTCCGGTAAGATCCCGGCTTGGACGTGGGATAGAAGACTGCGGGGTGAAGGACAAGTGCGTGCGCGGATCGAAGACGTGCTTCTGGCGCAACGCGGGCAATTGATTGGCTGGGTGCCGGTGTGGCTCGGTGTCGGGATCGGCACCTATTTTGCGCTGTCTTTCGAACCTGACGTCCTGCTTATGGCCGGTTTCGCCGTTGGTGCGGCCGGTTTGCTTGTGGCATCACGTTTGGTGCCCACGGCGTTTGCGCCTTTGCTGGTGGCCCTTGTTCTTGTGGTTGCAGGTGCCGGCATTGCCAAGCTGCGTGTTGCGGCGGTCGAGGCGCCGATCCTGACCTTTCGCTACTATGGTGCCATCGAGGGGCGGATCGTGAATATCGACCGTTCGGCCAGCGATGCGGTGCGGTTGACGCTGGACCGTGTGGTTCTTGAACGCATGTCGCCTGACCGCACGCCGGATCGTGTGCGCGTGTCGGTGCATGGGCAACAGCCGCTCGCCGCCTTTACGCCCGGTGATGTGATTATCCTGACAGGGCATCTGTCACCGCCCGCAGGACCCTCCGAGCCAGGCGGCTTTGATTTTCAACGCCATGCATGGTTCATGCAACTGGGCGCTGTGGGCTATACGCGCACCCCGGTCCTGCGTCTGGTGGCGGCGGATAACACCACGCTCGCTGCGCGCCTTTTTGCGCTGCGCATGGCGGTGTCGCGCGCGGTGCAAGCGGCCATCCCGGGCGAGGCGGGGGCTTTTGCCGCCGCCATCATGACGGGTGACCGCTCCGGTATGGGGCAAGAGACCTTGCGTGATTTGCGAACCTCCAATCTCGCGCATCTCTTGGCCATTTCGGGTCTGCATATGGGGCTTTTGACGGGCTTTATCTTTGCGGTCGTCCGCTATGGTTTAGCTTTGATCCCCGGCATCGCCTTGCGTTGGCCCACCAAGAAGATCGCTGCAGTCTGTGCGCTGGCGGTCGGCGCGTTCTATCTGGCCCTGTCGGGCGGCAGCGTTTCCACCGAGCGCGCCTATATCATGGTCGGCGTTATGTTGGTGGCCGTCTTGCTGGGGCGCAAGGCGCTGACACTGCGGGCCGTCGCAATTGCAGCGATCCTCGTGCTTCTGTGGCAACCCGAGGCCCTGATCGGGCCGGGGTTCCAGATGTCATTTGCGGCAACAACGGCACTTGTCGTGGCTTTCGGGGCGCTGCGAAAGGTTGACTTGCGCCGTTTGCCGCGGTGGGCGCGTGCGGTACTCTCGGTGATCCTGTCGTCGTTCATCGCTGGTCTGGCAACGGCACCTTTCGCTGCGGCACATTTCAACCAGATTGCCCATTACGGGCTGATCGCCAATGTCGTGAGCGTGCCTTTGATGGGTATTCTGGTGATGCCTGCGGCGGTGCTGGCGGTCTGCCTTGCCCCCTTGGGGCTGTGGTGGATCGGGCTCGGGTTGATGGACCTCGGCCTGCGCTGGATCTTGTTGGTGGCGCGGACCGTATCCGCACAAGAGGGGGCGCTGGGGCATGTTGTGGCGCCGGATTGGTTTGTTTTGCCGCTCCTGGCCTTTGGGCTTCTGGCTTGTGTTTTGATCGTGGGGCGAGGACGGTTGATCGGGGTTGCTGTTGTCCTTCTGGCAGCTGTGCTTTGGCAACAGACATCGCGTGCCACGCTGCTTGTCGCAGATAGCGGGGCGCTGATTGGGCTACAGGGTCCGGATGGGCGGACGCTGTCCAAGCCCACTGGCAATAGTTTTGTGGCGGGGATCTGGCTTGAGAATGATGGCGCGCCCGTCGCCCAAGAGGTGGCCGCCGCGCGTGACGGGCTCTTGATCGAGGGGCGTGTCACGCGGGCCAACCTGGGTGGTTGGGTGGTGTTGCAGGTGTCTGGCAAAACTGCCCTCGCGGGATTACGCGGCTGCGATGGGGCCGATGTGCTGATCAGCAACCAGTTTGACGAGATCACGCGCCCTTGCGCGGTCTATGATATGGCGCGGTTGCGCAACACGGGCGCTTTGGCGCTGGATGTGGCGGGGAATGGTGATTTGTTGATCACAACGGCGCATCAGATGACAGGGCAGCGCCCTTGGAACAGTTGGCAAGGACCATGGCCCGCGCCCGTCACGCTCCCTTATGCACAACAAAAAAGGGCCGCCGAAGCGACCCTTCCCAGGTGAATTGGAACGCCCCTAGTAGGTGCGGATCAGGCCGACCAATCGGCCTTGGACCTTGACCTGATCATCACGGAACACCCGTGTTTCATAGGCAGGGTTCGCAGCCTCGAGCGCGATGGCCGCGCCGTTGCGGCGGAACCGTTTCAGTGTGGCCTCATGACCTTCAACAAGGGCCACGACGATATCACCGTTATCGGCAACGGATGTTTCACGGATCACAACGACGTCGCCGTCGTTGATGCCCGCCTCGATCATCGAATCGCCTTTGACTTCAAGCGCGTAGTGATCACCGCTGCCCAGCATGGATTGCGGCACAGAGACGTTGTGCGAGGCTTCGCTGATCGCCTCGATCGGGACACCCGCAGCAATGCGGCCCATCATTGGCAGATCCACCGCGCCGGTTTCAACGACCATGGCGGCGGCGGGGGTGCTGTCGGGTTTGTCCCCGTCAATCACGCGCGGCTGAAAACCGGTCTTGCCATGCATCGCATCCGGCAGTTTCACGATCTCAAGCGCACGGGCACGGTGCGCCAAACGCCGGATGAAACCGCGTTCTTCCAGAGCGGTAATCAGACGGTGGATACCGGATTTGGAGCGCAGATCGAGCGCTTCTTTCATTTCATCGAAACTGGGCGGGACACCATCGCGCTGGACGCGCTTGTGAATGAACTCCAGAAGATCGAGCTGTTTTTTCGTCAACATATGACTGCTCCGTTGCCACGTTTTGCATATGTTCTATGCATGTTCTTGTTTTGTGTCAACTGATGGCTGTCTAGTGCCGAAAATTCGGGATGCCTCCGGCGGAAGTTTGAGGGGACATGGAAAGCCAGGGCTCAGAGGCGGATAATGTCAATCGGGTCACCTGCGTTGCGTGCAGGATCGTTGATAGGGCGTACGGCGAGGCAATTGGCCTCAGCCAGTACGGTGAGTAGCGCGCTGTCCTGACGCGCAAAAATCGTCACACCTTCGGGGCCAAGATGCGCGCGCATATAGTGTTCGCGGGGGCCGTTGGCGGAGACGGGTTTGGCAAGGGTGTGGGTTTCACGCGGCGCAGGGTGCGCGCCAAGTCCCAGCATTTTGCGGATCACGGGGGCGAGAAACACATGCCCGCAGACCATGGCAGAGACAGGGTTGCCCGGCAGGCCGATCATTGAGGTGCGGCCCATGCGCCCTGCCATCAGCGGTTTGCCCGGGCGCATGGCGACTTTGTAAAAAGCGCGGTCCATGCCTTTGCCGGCGGCGACTTCGCCCACCAGATCATGATCACCGACGGAGGCACCCCCGATTGTGACAATCAGGTCCGCATCTGCAGCCAGGTCAAAGGCAAGCCCGAGTGACGCGCGGGTGTCGCGCGCAATCGGAAGCAGGCGCGCGTGCGCACCGAGTTGTGTCACAAGTGCCGCGAGCCCGTAGCTGTTGGAGGCGATGATCTGATCCGGCCCCGGTGTTTCGCCAGGTTGGACGAGTTCATCGCCCGTTGCGATAATGGCGACCGATGGCCTGCGCACGACAGACACGGTTGCGATGTTCATCGCCGCAAGCAACGCAATATCGGACGGGGTGAGCAGGCGCGGTGCGCGGATCGCATCGCCGGCTTTGAAATCGGCACCTGCCGGGCGCACATAAGAGGTGTCATTGGGGCTGTCATCAAGGGTGATTGTATCGCCCTCGCGGGTGACATTTTCCTGAATAATGACGTGATCTGTCCCTTCGGGCAAAGGTGCGCCCGTGAAGATACGCAGCGCTTGGGTCGGACCAACCTGACCCTGCCACGCATGGCCAGCGGCAGCCTCGCCGATGACCTCATAGGTCTGGCCGGCTTTGATGGATTTGGCATTGACCGCGTAACCATCCATTGCGGAAGCGGCAAAAGGGGGCTGGTTACGCGTGGCAAGTGCATCTTTGGCAAGCACGCGGCCATGCGCCTTGATCAGCGGCACCTCTTCGGCCTCGAGCGGTGTGGTCAGCGCGAAGAGATGGGAAAGGGCCTCATCGACCGAAATCATGGGTTTTCAAACCGTCCCGATTTGCCGCCGTCCTTGAAAGTCAGCCGGACGCCGCCGATTTCCATGTCTTTTTGCACCGCTTTGACCATGTCGTAAACGGTAAGGGCTGCAATGCTGACGGCTGTGAGCGCCTCCATCTCGACACCGGTTTGACCGCCTGTCTTTACCGTGGCGGTAATACGGATGCCGGGCAGGGCGGTGTCCGGGGTCAGGTCAAGCGCGACCTTTGTGATCGGCAAAGGGTGGCAGAGCGGGATCAGATCGGCGGTTTTCTTGGCCCCCATGATGCCAGCAATCCGCGCGATCCCCAGCACGTCACCTTTATCCGCGCGGCCTTCGGTGATCAGGGCGAGCGTTTCGGGCGTCATCCTAATAGTGCCTTCGGCTACGGCGGTACGCGCGGTTACAGGTTTGTCCGAGACATCAACCATATGCGCCTTGCCGTCGGTGTCGAAATGGGAAAGTCCTGACATCACAGGCCCCCTGTGGCGGGATTCGCAAGCAGGGTGCGGGTGGCTGTGGCCACATCGTCCTGCCGCATCAGGCTTTCACCGATCAGGAAGGCGCGCGCGCCGTAGCGGGCCATATCAGCCAGTTCCTCGGGCGTGTTCAGGCCGCTTTCGCAGACGATCATGCGGTCGACGGGCACCAATTTGGACAGGGTGCGGGTGGTATCGAGCGTGGTTTCAAAGGTTTTGAGGTTGCGGTTGTTGATCCCCATCAAAGGCGATTTCAGCAGCGTCGCGCGTTCCAGTTCTGCCGCGTCATGCACTTCGATCAGCACATCCATATCCCACGCAAGGGCCGCCTCTTCCAACTCTTGCGCTTGCGCGTCGCTGACGCTGGCCATGATGATCAGGATGCAATCGGCGTGAAGCGCGCGGGCCTCGGCGACCTGATAGGTGTCGTACATGAAATCCTTGCGCAGGGCGGGCAGATCGACGGCGCTGCGGGCGGCGGTCAGATAGCTGTCGTCGCCCTGAAAAGAAGGGCTGTCGGTCAGGACGGACAGGCAGGTGGCCCCCCCTTCGGCGTAAGCTTTGGCGAGCGCGGGCGGGTCGAAATCGGCGCGGATCAAACCCTTGGAGGGGCTGGCCTTTTTGATCTCGGCGATCAACCCGTATCCTTCGCGTACCGCATCCGCCAGCGCATCGGCGAAACCGCGTGTCGGCGGGGCCGCCTTGGCGCGGGCTTCGACCTCGGCCAGTGGAACCGCTGCCTTGCGCGCGGCCACATCGGCGAGTTTGTAGGTTTTGATCTTTTCGAGAATATCGCTCATGGGTCCGCCCAGTTGATTGGCTCTTGGCCTTGATCAATAAGCCACTGGTTCACCTTTGAAAATGGGCGCGACCCGAAAAACCCGCGATGTGCCGAAAGCGGGGACGGGTGCGGTGCGCGCAGGATCAGGTGATCGGGGCCAAGGTGTTTGGCATAGGCCTGTGCCGGTGCGCCCCACAGGATGAAGGCGCGGGGGCGGTCGTCGAGACGTTTCAGCGTCTGGGTGACCAATCCGGACCAGCCCAGTTGGGCGTGGGCTTTGGGTTGGCCCGGAGGCACGGTCAGGGCCGTGTTGAGCAGCAAAACGCCCTGATCTGCCCAATCCTGAAGGCCGGTTTTCGTACGGGTATGGCCTGTATCACTCTGAATTTCCTTGAAAATATTGCCCAGACTGTCAAGGCGTCCGCCAAAGTCATCTGGAATGGAAAACGCCAGCCCATCGGCCTTGCCGGGGGTATGATAGGGGTCCTGGCCGAGGATCACGACACGGGTCTCATCGGGTTGGGTGTGTTTGAGGGCGGCAAAGGTCAGCGCGGGGGGCGGCAGCACATCCCCCTCAATCCGGGTGACTATCTCCGGTAGGTCCTGCGTAAAAAACGGCAGATCATCCCACGCACCAAGATCGGTCAGATCAAACATCACGCGGCAGAGGTAATCCGTGCCAGTGTCGCAAGCGCCTGTTTGGCCTTGCCGCTGTCGATGCTGTCGCGGGCCATTGCCACACCTTCTTTCAGATCGCCCGCCTTGTCGGCCACGACCAAGGCAGCCGCAGCGTTCAAAAGCACGGCATCACGGTACGCGCCTGTCGCGCCATCCAGCAAAGCGGAGAGGGCGGCCGCATTTTCGTCGGGCGTGCCCCCGATAATGTCGCGGAAATGGTGGACCGGCAGGCCCGCATCCTCAGGGTGGATTTCGCGGGACCTGATCTTGCCGTCCTCAAGGGCCGCGACAGCCGTGGGGCCGCAGATCGTGATCTCGTCGGTGCCGTCGCTCCCGTGGACCAGCCAAGCTTTTTCGCTGCCAAGCTGTTGCAGGGTTTCCGCCATCGGGAAAATCAGGTCGGGTGCAAAGGCGCCGGTGAGCTGGCGCTTCACACCTGCGGGATTAGTCAATGGTCCCAATATGTTGAAAATCGTCTTTGATCCAAGTTCCACGCGGATAGGCCCCACATGTTTCATCGCCGGATGGTGCATCGGCGCCATCATAAAGCCGATGCCCGCTTCTGCGATTGCTTTCTCTACCACCTCAGGGCCAACCATGACGTTGATGCCAAGCGCGCCTTGCACATCTGCGGTGCCCGATTTCGACGACAGGTTGCGGTTGCCGTGTTTGGCCACCGGAACGCCGGCACCAGCCACAACAAAGGCGGTCGCGGTCGAGATATTGAGCGTGTGTTTCCCGTCTCCACCCGTGCCGACGATATCCATCGCGCCCTCGGGGGCTTTGACGGGAATGCAATGCGCGCGCATCACGGCGGCGGCAGCGGCGTATTCCGAGACAGATTCGCCGCGTGCGCGCAGCGCCATCAAAAATCCGCCGATCTGCGCAGGGGTGGCGGCCCCTTCAAAGAGATAGCCGAAGGCCTCTTCCGCCTGCGACCGCGACAGCGGTCCTTCGGAGGCTGCGAAAATCAGCGGCTTCATTGCGTCACTCATGCGGGCACCTTCGTGTTGGCAAGAAAGTTCTGGAGAAGCTGATGGCCGTGTTCCGACCGGATGCTTTCAGGATGGAATTGGACGCCGTGGATCGGCAGGTCACGGTGCTGCAGGCCCATGATGGTGCCGTCTTCCAGCTCTGCCGTGATTTCAAGGCAATCGGGCAGGGTATCGCGGTCCACCACCAGCGAATGATAGCGTGTTGCCTCAAAGGGGCTGGGTAATCCCGCAAAAAGCCCTTTGCCAGTATGATGCATGGCGCCCATTTTGCCGTGCACAATTTCATGGCAGCGCACGACATTGCCGCCAAAGGCCTCGCCAATTGCCTGATGTCCAAGGCAGACACCCATCAGCGGCATTTTTACCTCGGCTGCGGCATGGACAAGGGCAAGACAAATCCCCGCCTGCGCCGGATCACAGGGGCCGGGCGACAGCATGATCGCCTCGGGGCGCATGGCCATCGCTTCCTGCACATCAAGCGCATCATTGCGTTTGACCACGACATCTGCACCCAACTCGCCCAGATAGTGGACCAGGTTATAGGTAAAGCTGTCATAGTTATCGATCAGAAGCAGCATCGTAAAAACCCGCGCATATAACAAAAAGGGCTACCGTTTCCGGTGAAGAGAACGGTATAAGCCCGCCATACATGGGCCGGGACGCAAGGGCACGTCAAGGTCGAAGAAAAAAGGTTTGGGCAGATGAAGGGCTATGTAAAGGGCAGTCTCTGGGGGCTGATTTTGGGCGGCGTCGGGCTGAGTGGCCTCTCGCTTGCCATTAAGCAGCCGGATTTTGCAACTGGCCCTGACGCGCCGCAGATGGCGACACAGGATATGGTGCCCGCGGTGCAGACAACGCAGTTGCCGGTGCCCTTGCCCAGCAGCCCTGAAGATGTACCGAGTTTTGCCGATGCCGTTCCACTGAGCGTTGTGACGCCTGATGCAGAAGCTGTCCCGGATGTACCGACGGAAACAGCGCAAGCGCCCGTCGTCGAGACCGTGGAAGAGCCCGCGCCGCAAGCGACGACAACGACATCCGCGCCTGTTTTGGCAGATGATGCAGTTGAAACGTCCGAAAGCACACCACTTGTGACACCTGGACAGGATGACACACCAGCCGCCGT
>NZ_DASYOK010000064.1:0-51954 GCF_036007805.1 Yoonia sp. | reverse complement strand
TTCAGCGGGAACAGACCCCAGCGAGGCAGCGATTTTTGCAGCAGAGACCGGCATCGACGCGATGGCGATTTCGGTCGGGAATGTGCATCTCCAGCAGGAAACTGACGCTGGCCTCGATGAAGCACGGATAGCAGCCATTCAAGCGGCCACACAGGTGCCTTTGGTGATCCATGGCGGATCAGGCGTGCCGGTTGAACAGCGCAGGCATTTGGCGCGGACCACAAATATCTGCAAATTCAACATTGGGACAGAATTGCGCATGGCCTTCGGGGCAGCGCTGCGTGAAGCGGTGAACAAGGATCCTGATCGTTTTGACCGGATCGCGATCCTGAAAGAAACCCATGATCCGGTGATGGCGGCTGCACGCACAGTCTTGCGTAACCTCAAGCGGTAGGTCGTTGATATTGCTTGATTTCAGCTTCACGATATAATCGCATAATCAGTATTATGTAATATTATGCATAGCTGAAATAGCGTAAGATGTGGCGATGATGTGCCGTCTAGCTATTTTTGGACTTTCTCACAAACAGATGGCCCGTCAGCGCCGGATCCAATCCGTGCTTTTTGCACAGCTCGTCAGCAAATGAGCCTTCGTGTGGAATTCCCTGACTGAGCGCAAAGATATTCCGGAACCGTCGGCCGTAAAAATGAACCGAGAGCGTCTGTTCGGTAATGTAGTTGTAGACATCCTGTTTCAGACGCGGACGATGGAATGACCGCGTGGACGCAAATGGAACGGGATAAAGGACGTCACCCTCAAAGGCATGAGCGACTTCACCGGTTTCGTGGGCAAAATGGTGCAAGGCATCCGGTCCGCAAATGCCCCAACGCATGACCGACATATGCACGCCCTCGCCCGCGTCTTTCAGGCGTTGCAGTCTATTTTGCTGTCGCTGCGGTAGCCATGGCGGTACAGGATATTCATCTTTTGTGAGCGAAAGCATGGCCTGCAAGGTCTGGGACTCTTTGGGCATCCCAAGGACACCGGAATAGAGTTTGCGCTGACGATCGGTACCCCAACCGTAAAAGTAACCGTGGTCCGGCCGGACAAACGGTTTCCAGCAGTAGGCATCGGTATCAATCCAAAGGTAATCCGTCTGCGCCAGTAGTCTGAGCCGGAACACATCGGAATGGAACGCCGGGCTTCCGGTATTGACGTGATAGATGATCTTATCCGAGGGCATGATTTCGTTGGCGTCGCGCACTTCGACACCGTCAGGCACCGATTTTACATCATCATAGACGTAAAGAATGGTGCGATGTCCGTTCTCTACGAAAGACAGAAGGCACATCTGCTCCATCCAGGTCAACTCCGGACCGACCCAAAGACTGGCAACGTCATAAAGCTTCATCAACGGCTCCGATTTCGGCTTTGCCTGACGGGTTTGGGCATCGTCGTACCACCTTGCATGTGCTGCCGCATCCCCGACCATCAGCCATGCTTTTCGGCAAGTTCATGCAGTTTTTTGACAGCATATTCATAGTCTTGCTTTTCGCTTGGGTCGCCACGCTGAACACCATGCGCGGTGCCTGTCCTCGGCGTGAAAAGACGCTCTCGATCAGGAAAGTATGCGGCGCGGAATACGGCGTTCCGGGTTTCGAGCGTGTTGTTGATCAGTTTGCGCTCGTCCGGTGTTAGCACGTCGCCCTGTCCAAAAAGCCGTGGATCACCGCTTTGTTGAAGCACCCGCCCAAGTCGCCGACGGGCTTTTTTGTCAAAACCCGCGCCTCCGTCAAAGTGACCCAAAGCCTCGCTTGCGACACGGGACAATGATTTGTTCGCGGCCCCCTCTGGCAAGACCACCTCATGCACAGGTACATCCATCAATGACAAAAAGTCAGAGATCACATCATTGCCCGCCATTTCCTCGCGCAGATACAAACGCGGGACAATCTCAGCCGTCGGCACCTGCGCGCGGATGCGGTCAAGAATGGCGGAAAAATTCATGTAGTCAGGATCGCTTTCGATTTGCGTCAAACGGTTTGCAACAAAAGCGTCGACGCCGCGCGTGCGCATCCCGTTTTTTGCACGCTGCTTATAGTCGGCCTCGATAAAATCATCGAAACGCCTGATGTAGACGACAAATTTGACCGGTGTCGGGATCGCTGCCAGATAGCGGTCGTAGAGTGGTGAAAGATCGCGCCCGAAAAACATCTCGCTCGAGAGGATACAGTGTTGCGCTGCATGTTCTTGATATTCTTTGACAAAAGCTTCGGTCGTTGGAGAATCGGACCAGCCGCGCGACATCGCGATCGCCATCGCGTTCTGGCAGATCAGGCGTACCCGGCCAGTGCCTCGGTCGCGGCCAGTCGCCATATAGCGGATATTATGCTTTGCCAGAAAAGCAGCATTGCTATGCAGATAGCCTTGCAAGGCTGTTGAGCCTGTCTTGGGCATCCCGATATGGATCCAAAGCATGAACCGTCCTTTAACGCGATCAATAAAATCTATGCAGATCCAGATATCCGGAATGCCGGAGGGTTTATCAACATCATGCGATGAAGACTAGGCCTGTCCCGATGTAGAGTTGGTTGCCCTGCTAAACCATGGCATTCACTGCGATTTCTTCAAGATACGCGCACGGCGGTTCTGATACCGCTTTTGATTGGGCGCAATGCGTGCTGCGCAATCAAGGGCGGCGATTGCTGGAATTTCGTGCCCGTTCTTGCGGTGAAACTCGGCGACATAGGCATGAAGCTCCGCAGTCGTCTCATCCATGGCGCAGGCCCGCTCAAATGACAGGCCGGCGCTGGCGGTGTCCCCTGCCCCTTCATGGATCACGCCTGTCAGGAAATGCCAGAACGCATGGTCCGGCCCCAGTGCAACACATTCCTTCATCTGGGCCAGCGCGCCGTCATAATCCCCCTTGAGAAACAGGATTTCCGCCTGCCGTTTGCGCACGAGCTGATCCTCGGGTGCGTGTTCCATCGCCTGCGTGTTCCGTTCCAGCGCGCGGTCCAATTTGCCCATCCGCGCGTCAAGCAGGGCACAAAAACTAAAGGGCCCTGCCCCCGGCACAGCGTGATCGCCTTCCATAAGCTTTGCGCGCATTGCTTTGAGCGCGTGTTTGGCCTTCAGCATTTTCTGCGTTTTGCCATCAATCGCAAACCACGGCCATTCGACCGCGATAGATGACAGGTCCAGCGCACGCGCACGAATGATCTTGTTTTGCTGCAAGACAATGTTGTGAAGCTGATACCCAAGCTGGAGCGCCATCACAGTCTCACGGTCAAAGGGCAGCGCGTCACCGGGGCGCAAGCGCTGCCGGCGGATCATGAAAGTGCCGATCACAGTCACATCCGGCAAGGACGGTTTTTGCCAAAAGCCCTTCAGGAAAGAATTGCGCGCCTGCACGGCCTTGCCCAGCGCGCCGAGAATATGCGCGCGGATGGCAAGTGCTGACACATAGTTTTCCTGCCACTGGTTGGGGTCCTCAATGGCGGTCTGCACATGGGCGAGCGCCTCTTCCCATTTGCTGAGGTAAATGCAGTTGGCCGCCTGTAGCAGGGGCAGAAATGCATTGTCAGCACCCGCCTTCAGGATCTTGTCCGCATATTCCCATGCTTCTTCTTCACGCCCCGCCACCTGTAACCTGCGGGCCACTTTCACATAGATATGCGCCGCCTCGCTGGGGGTGATGAAGGCGGAAACGCCTTTGTGGAACCGTGCAATCGTGCTGTCATAGGCGACGTCCCTTTCCGGGATATCCATCACGTCGTGAAAGCACTTGCGCTCTTGGCCGCTCAGGCGGGCCGCCGCACGACTGAAGGCGCTGACAGGGGGGGCGATAATCTGCGACGCAAGCGACATCGTATAGAGTTCAAGAAAATCACGTTGCACCGGTTTGCAATGTGACAGGTCCACCAGATCGGCCATGCTGCGCAGTTGCGGATGTGCGGCCATCAACCCTGCAATGCTCTCTGCCTGATCGGAAAAAACCAATGCGGCAGCACCAGGATTCTTTGTCAGATAGGCTGAATAAAGCTCGTCAGGCTCAATCTTGGAGGGCCATTCCTTGTGCTTCCATGGCGCTTCGTTCAGGATATCGCCGCGTCTGATGTGGAAGGCAAACACCGGCCCCGGCAATGCGGCCATGGCGTTTTCGATCGCGGACATATGGGCTTTGACGGTGTCGTTGAACCCGATGCGCGCAATAAAGGCGCGAAACCGGTCCTGATGGTCTTCGCCCTGCTCAAAGGGCAGTCTTTCGATCTCGAACCCTTCATCAAGCAGGACATGGCCGCCGCCCGCGAGATGGGCGTTCAGTCTGCCGGGATCGGGATCGCGCCGGAAGCTGTCAATCGGCTTCGTGATTGCGGACAGTTCTTCAAAATCATCATTCGCGATAAAATGCCGGTCGATAAACGTAGGATCGAACAGATCATGCGGCGTGTCCAGCTTGGGGGCCGCAGCACCGCGCGGAAACCAGTTAATGCGAAAATCGGTCTTATAGTCGTCCGCAAGGCGCATACTGTTGAGCATCATCAACAGGCGCGCGCCCAATTGATCCCGCCTCAGGCCAATAAAGAAACCCCGACTTTGGCCTGTCCGCGGCATCGTAAATCAACCTTTTCTAACCACCGCAAAGCCTATACATTCGCGCCGATATTCACAAGCACTCCCACCGCCGGGCAGTGGAAGAAGGAGGCGCAATATCATGAGGGTAGGTCCACGACTGTTGCTCAGCGCCTTTGTGTGGAAACCCACGTCAGCCTTCGTGGAATGGCTTGCTTATCACCGCACGCTCGGTGTGACCCAGACCGTGATTTACGTAGATCGCAGACAGGATGGAAACGAACCTCTGCTGGATGCGCTTGCCGCGGCAGGCGTGATCGACATTGTTCCTGTGGCCGTTGATTCCGACATCAAGGAAGAGGTTCACAATTCGGCTATTCGTGCGGCCCGTATGGAGGCGGCAGAGACAGCCGGTTACGGGCTCTACCTTGCACCGGATGAGTATTTCTGCATCAGTGATCCGTCACAGAGCCTGCCTGCGCTCATGCAGTCCTGTGGTGATGCTGATGTGCTCTGCGCGCCCCTCCAGATCGCAGGGATTGCGCCGAAACGGCCCCATATTCCGGGTGGGCTTTTGCAACACGCGATATCGCTTGCGGGTGCGGGGACACAGCGCAGTGTGACGCGTCTTGGCCTGTTTGCATCACGCACACCGGAACGGCCTGTCGGACCGGTTCAAGGTGACGCAGACTTGGTTTGGGTCGACGGTGACGGCGCTGTGATCCCTGCCCCCCAAAGCCTTGCCGGCGCGACCGGTCCCGCCCGTGCCGGCAGCAAAGCATCAGTTCTGAAAATTCCCGCACCATCGGTTGAGACCTATCTCGTCCACCAGCAAGCCCTGCCCGCCAAGCAACACCCCAGTGTCGCGGTTCACACAGCACGGCTGGAAGCCTTGGCCACGACCACCGGCGCCCGCTGGACAGTGGACATGCGCCCAGATGCAACAAGCGCGGAAGTTTCCGCACTGATGGCCCTGCCTGACGTGGCTGCTGCACAGGCTGCACTATGCGCCGAGGAAACCGCCACCCGCGAAAACCTGCGCGACACATCGCCTGATTTCGAGGCCGTCATCGCGGCACTGAATGGTGAGGCCCCAGCCAAGACAATGGAGCCGTCCAAGCCGGTTATCGCAACCGATGAGACCAGTATCGCAGACGATGATCCACGACCCGAAGCCGGAGCAAAGCTGCCCCGCTGGTTTGCCGAAATTCATACTAGCGGTGACAATCAGGGGTTCTACACCCGCCTGAAAAACCACGCGGTGTCATTCGTTGAACGCGATCCCGCCCGTCTTGTCGTAACATTCGACAATCTGTCCAGCGTCAATGACATGTCAGCCGAACGCGAGCCATGGGCCTATAAATTCGTCCATGACAACGGATTTTCGCACCTGTCCGTCATGGCACGCCGCAAGGACTGGTTCCGTGATCCACAACTGATTGCCTATCTGCAAAGACTGTCCTCGGACGGGTTCTTTGCGGGTTTCGACAAAGTGATCCTGACAGGTACGTCCATGGGCGGCTTTGCAGCACTTGCCTTTGCGTCATTGTCGCCCGGTGCAACGGTGATCAGCTTCAATCCGCAAACCACGCTGGAAGAAGCCTTGGTGCCTTGGGAGGAACGCTTTGCCATGGGGCGGGCGCGGGACTGGTCCCTGCCCCACAGCGACTGTGCCTTTGAAATCGACGATGTGCAAAAGGCATATGTGATCTATGACCCGTTCTTCACCCCTGACCGGCGGCATGTCGAACGGCTTGAAAGCGACAAGCTGATCCTTCTCAAGACATGGTGCTCAGGACATTATTCGCCTGTGTTTTTGCGCCGCGCAGGTTTGTTGAAACCGCTGATGCAGCACGCCTTTGACGATACGCTGACACCTGCGGTCTTTTACGACATGATCCGCGCGCGCCGCGCTTTGCCGTGGTATCGCAAGGCGTTGATCGCAAACCTGCAAGCGCGCGGGCACGACCAACTCGCGGCACGCGTCACGCCTGCCTTTCGCAAACTCAAAAGAGAAGGCGCAGAATGACGAATACTGCTGCCCTGCCACCCCCTGCCCTTGGCGGCAGCCATGTCATCATGTCCACGATGAAAAACGAGGGGCCGTTCCTGCTTGAATGGATTGCCCATAATCTGGCGATCGGGTTTACCGGTTTCGTGGTCTTCACCAATGATTGCGAAGATGGCACGGATCTGATGCTGCAACGGCTGGAAGAACTGGGCTATTGCAGTCACCGGCCCAATGACGTCTCGGACGGATCACCCCCACAGCACAAGGCGCTGCGGCGCGCCACCGCCCACCCTTGGGTGATGGATGCAGACTGGTTGATGTGCCTTGATGTGGATGAATTCATCAATCTGCGTGAGGGGCTGACGACACTTGATCAGTTGATGGCAAAGATCGGGAATTGCGATGCGGTGTCATTTGTCTGGAAACTGTTCGGCTGTGGCGGCATCGGTCCCTATGAGGACCGCCCTGTGATGGAGCAATTCACGCTCGCGGATATCGAGGATGACCCCGCCAACGGACGCGCCACCGGCTTTAAGACGCTGTTTCGCAACAACGGGTTGTTCCGGCGGTTCAATCCGCACCGGCCCAAGAACGTTCCCGAGGGGCGTGAGGCCGAGGTGCGGTGGTCCGATTGTGGCGGGAACCACAGACCTATGGACCAGATCGGGTGGCGCGCGTGGGAGGGATTCAGCCATGAATACGCGCGGCTGAACCATTATTCCGTGCGCTCACTGGACAGTTTTCTGGTCAAGCGTGATCGAGGCCGCACAAACCACATTGCCCGCGAACAGACAGAACACTACTGGTCGGATATGAACGTGAACCGTGCTGAGGATCACACGATGGCCCCACATGCGGACCGCGCGCGGCCTTTGCTGGCGGCGCTGAAGGCTGATCCGGTCTTGGGGGCGCTGCATGATCAGGCCTGCGCATGGCACCGCGCGAAAATTGCCGAACTGAAGGCACGTGAGGGATGGGATGCTTTCTATGACTGGCTTTATGAGAACCGGATTGAAACCACGGCTGCCGTTGAACAGAAAGATTACTGACCGCAAGCCAGACTGAAAGACGCGTTTCACAAGGCCGATCAGGCAGTTTTGGATAAGGACATAGATATGACACGCTTTGTCATCGCGACCCCGATGAAGAATGAAGGGCCATTTATCGTTGAATGGGTCGCGCATAATCTGGCGATAGGTGTCGATGAAATTGCTGTTTTTTCAAATGATTGTTCTGACGGCTCTGATGCGCTGCTTGACCGCCTTGATGCGATGGGCAAGGTGCGCCATTTCGACAATACCTTCGGCGGCAAACCCGCGCCCCAACGCCGTGCCTACCGGCGTTTTATGAAGATGGACCTTGCAGGCCCCGAGGATTGGGTGATCCCGATTGATGCTGACGAATATATCAACATCAAGACGGGCGATCACACACTTCAGGCACTGACCCGTGCAGTCCCTGAAGCGCGCACGCTGTCGATGACATGGCGGCTTTTCGGTAATGCGGGCGTGGTCAGCTACAAAGACAAATTCCTCACTGATCAATTCCGCAGCGCCGCTGCGGATCAGACGCCGCGACCACCGCAGGCCTGGGGTCTCAAGACCATGTTCCAGCGTCACCTTTGGGGACACATCGGTGTGCATCGCCCCAAACGCCCCACAGTAGAACAATTTTCGGAAACACAATGGTACAACGGATCAGGCCTGCCCATGCCCGACCGGTACATGCAGGGCAGTTGGCGGTCAGGTCCGGATTCGCTTGGCTATGATCTTGTGCAGCTCAACCACTATGCCCTGAAATCCTGCGAGTCCTATCTGGTGAAAAAGGCACGCGGGCGCGCGCATCATGGGGGCGAGGCGCTAGGGCTCGAATATTGGCAAAAGATGAACCACAACCGGATCGAGGATCGCACGATCGACGCCATCCGCTCGCGCAAAGCTGCAATCTATAAAGAGCTGCTGGCGGATAGCGAGCTGCGCGCTTTACATGATGCCTGTTGTGAAAACCACCGAACCTTGATCAAGGAATTGCAGACGCGACCGGATTTCAATGACCTGATGGCGGCGCTGCTGCCGCATGCAGCGGCCGCGGCGGGCGAGAGTGGGCAATAGACCCGCCGCCGCAGATGAACAGACATTTGCGGGAGTTTTGCGCTAAATGTCAGAACCCGTCCTCACCTGTCATGTGGACGCGGCATCACCGCTTAAAGCTTGCGCAACATTGAGGATTTCGACGGCACGCGCCGCGAAGGAATGTGTATCGGCCAAACCCCGCGCCAGCGCGTCACGTTCTTGGCGCTTCGACCTTGGTTCAGCACGCGCACAGGCCACACCCGCGGCAAAGCTCTGCTGATCGCGGTAGAGATAGACGAAATCCGCAATGTCCTCAGGCAGCCAACCCACATCTTCCGACAGAGGGATCGCCCCGCAAGCCAGAGTATCAAAAACCCTGTTCGAAAGAAAACCGTTCTCTTTCATGGTCGCGGTGTGATCATTCAGGACGATCTCTGCTGACTGGTAAATTTCCGCAAGTTCATCATTGGACACACCTTCGGCAACGACAAATGGCGCGTACTTGCCCGCCTTCCATCCGGGCCCCCAAATCCGCAAATCTTCATTTGTCTGTGCGGCATGAACAACGCTTGAACGTTCAAAGCCTGCACGCGCGCGCCCGACAAAGGCCAATCCTTGTCGGGTTGTGGATTGCCCCAACTGCATGAGATCATGATCAAAGGCCTGTGGCAGAAGGGAAAATTTCCCGTTGGGGTGGTCTTGCTTTGCCTTCTCAAACAGTTGCTTTGATGCCCAGAAAACATGATCTGCATTCTTGTAATTTACTGCACGCATCGTTTTTGAGATAGCCCACATCAAGCACAAACGCCCAGCTTGGCGGTGAAAATTGGCGCGCCCGCGCAGCACCAAATCAATCCCGCCAGCGCTGCGATGCGTATACCAGTCTTCTTCAGGACAGATCGACGCCTTATACCCCAGACGACAAAACGCACGCGCAAGGCTTCGCGCAAAGTGATAGTCGCCCCACTTCACCATCTTTTCGCGCGTGGGCGCCGCGATCTTGATTGATATATCGGGATTGGCCCGCCACCCCTCGCCAAGCTCGTAGGGGAATGCACAAATCCATTTGCTGTCAGCAGCGCTTTGAATGTCGAGCGATGAAAAATAGCGTTCGATGCCATACTCTTGCAAGGTCATATTCAGGTAGTCTTGCAAGATCGCTTCGTAGTTCTCTTCCAACACTGTATTGTGCGGGTCAAGATTGCTGACGATCACCAGTCCCGTCGGTGCTGCGTCCAGGACGTCTATTTCCAGATCAGGGCGATATTTCTTCAAGACAGGCACAATCTTCCATACGTCACCCGTCCAGGCTGCTGTTTCGGCCGATCCACGGTCACGCTGCGCCATCGCCACATTCCAAGGCAGGCAGTCGTGCAGCATGATCAGGCCATTGTTCGCGCAGCACTTTTCAGTCCCGATGAAGTCACGCAGCAGATACTCGAAAAGATGCATGCCATCGAGGAACGCGAGATCAATTTGTGCCCCAATGTTTTGCATGCGGCCGGCTTTGAAGAATGCGTCACTGGTTTCCTGAAAGGCATGTAGCGCAGGTTTATTCTGCATCACCTCATGACTTAGCCGGTAGTCAGGATCGACGGAAATGGATTTGGCCGCGCTGAGTTTCAGGCTGGCCCCTGTTTGCGTGCCGATTTCAAGATACCAGTCCGGATCAATAACCTTATGCAACAACGCAATAAAGCTCAGGTAATGCAGCCCGTCCGCCAAGAAAAAGCCGTTCTCCAAATTCCTCTGCATTCTTCGTCTATCCGCTTTCGATTTTGTGTTGAACGCTATTTTTGCAGGCCTCATAATTGATAGCCATGGTCAACTAGGGGCACTTAAGGGTCCGGTCCACATCAAATCCTAAACTTCACGCCGGTGTTGCGCGCCACCCATCCACCTGTCCGGCAGGGTCAAAGCGGGTTTGCGCAAATTGTGCCGGACATCCAAAGGATGTGGCAAGGATTGCACCGGCCGTAGCCCCTGTGCGCGATCACGCCGCAGCAGCGTAGCTTCCACGACGCGCGGGATCATTTCGCCTTCAATCTCCACGGTTCCCGATACGTTGTTGGGGTGGAGATGCACAGTTACGAAATCTTCGTGCAGTTTATTGATCATTGAAAGTGCACGGTTCAAAAATTTGGGTTTGGTCAGGATTGATGGCAGATGGTGCAACTCGATCACGATTATACGAAAGCGGCGCAACAGATCACGAGGGGCGGCCCCTAATGTCTCGTATTCTGCGCCCTCTATATCCATCTGCAAAAGCAGATCAGCTTTCGGGTCGGGGTCGGTCGCGGCAACCCAAGACGCAAGCGTCATAAACTCCCCCGCGTCCTTGTCACCCAGAAATTTCCGAACGAACTGCGCACCGGGCACCTGTAGCGGCGGGTTTTCAACCGAGGCATCCGCCATGAACGACGGTATGCCACGTTTCGCAACATCCATCTCAAAGCTGGCCTGTTGTGACACGCCCGGCGAATAGCAGGCGGCAATGCCGCGAAAATCGTCAGGCACAAGATACCCGCCGTCACCAAAATCACCGACACGGATCAACGGTGTGTCCGTTGTGTAGGGCCGCAGAAAGTCATCTATGAGGGTGGCCTCGGGCAATGCTGTGCGCTCGGTCATGACAGATCACTTGCGCACGAAAAATTTGCAATAAAAAAGGGCCGCCCGCTAACCGGATCAACAATTGCAGATAACATCGACTTCCTTTTCAGCACAGTGATACTGGAACTTTGATCTGGGGCCTCACCGCCACTGTGAATGGCATATTCTGGCCTTCGCGGAAACTCCAAAAACAATTGGCGAAAAATCCTTTGGGCCAGATAGTTAAAGCTGTTAAAGAAACCGGATGACACATTCTATCCTGATCCTGAACGGTCCTAACCTGAACCTGCTCGGCACCCGCCAGCCCGAGGTTTACGGACCAACGACGCTTGCCGATATCGAAGCGCTTTGCCATGAAAAGGCCAAGGCGCTGGGGGTTGAGATAGTTTTTTCGCAATCCAACCATGAAGGCGAGATGATTGATATATTGCATGGGGCGCGTGGCGTGCATGCGGGTGTGATCCTGAATGCGGGTGCATATACGCATACCTCTGTCGCGTTGATGGATGCGATTTCAAGCATCATGTTGCCTGTGGTCGAACTTCATCTGTCAAACATCCACGCCCGCGAGGCATTCCGCCAAAAATCCTACATCGCACCAGTCGCGGTGGGGCAGATTTGCGGTTTTGGCGCGGCAGGCTATCCTTTGGCAATGGATGCGCTTCTCACCTATATCGGGCGGGTCCAATGACGGCACTGGTGGCGCAGCTCGCAAAGCTGACGAATGCCCATTCGGTCGAGGAATTATGGGATATTCACACGCGCCAGATGGCCACCTACGGTTTCGACAGGTTGATGTATGGGTTCACCCGCTACCGGACTTCAAATAGTCTGGGGGATCCACAAGACTGGGTGCTGCTTTCAACCCAGAGCGAAGAATACATGGATGTATTCATTCACGAGGGGCTTTATGCCCATGCCCCTATGTTGCGGTGGGCATTGGAAAATAGTGGTGCCTGTAGCTGGCGCTGGATGCTGGATATGGAGCGTGTTGATCACCTCACCCCGAGTGAATTGCGTGTCGTTGAATTCAACAAGTCCATGAAGGTGACCGCCGGCTATACGATCAGTTTCCGGTCCGTGTCTGAACGGATCAAAGGTGCCATTGCCCTGACAGCCAAGCCGGGCATGAACCAGGAGGCAGTGGAACAGGTTTGGGCCGAGCATGGCGACGAGATTGTCGTGATGAACAACGTCATGCACCTCAAACTGCTGACACTCCCCTACTCGGGCGAACGCAACCTGACCAAGCGACAGCGTGAGGTGTTGCAATGGGTGGGCGATGGCAAGACCACACAAGATATTGCAGAGCTACTGGAATTGACACCGGCGACCGTTGAAAAGCATCTGCGCCTCGCGCGGGAAACCCTTTGCGTGGAAACGACTGCGCAGGCTGTTTTGAAGGCTGCATTTTACAACCAGATGTTTCTGATGGACTCCGAGATCGCGTGAACCCGCGTGCTGGATCTTGTCTGTAACCGTTATATAAAATTTTTGTGAAGTCAGGTTTACCTTACTTTCGTGACCCCACGTAAGCTGGCACTGTGCAGATGTTCCGTGAGTGGTGGCCTTAGGCCTGGGAACATGAGGAGGTATTCCCTTGTGATTACAAGGCTCTGCTTTCTTGTTCCGGGTAACCGGATGCTGGCGTGGCAGGTTTGCCTGTTTACGTCAGCGCTTTAGCGATAAACCTCGGTGCTTCGTCCCGAAACTGAACTGAGTGTTATCGTTGCGGCACCTGCTTTCTTCCGAGTGTGGTGTCGCGTTTTTCTCCCTGAAACGGGAAACGGCCCGCGTTGGTGATCGCGGGCCGTGTTTGTTTTACAAGGGTTCTATTAGCCGTTCAGTTTTGCAACTTCGGCTGCGAAATCTTCCTCGGCCTTCTCGATGCCCTCGCCGACTGCTAGACGGATGTAACCTGTGATCTCCACACCGGCCTCTTTGGCAGCCTGACCAACGGTCAGATCGGGGTTCACGACGAACTGCTGGTTCAGCAATGTGACCTCGGCCATGTACTTTTGCATCCGGCCTACGATCATCTTTTCGATCACCGCTTCAGGCTTGCCGCTTTCACGGGCAATGTCCATCTGGACCTGCTTTTCTTTCTCGACGACTGCCGGATCAAGATCAGCTTCGGACAAAGACGCAGGGTTCGCAGCGGCGATGTGCATCGCAACCTGACGACCAAAGGCTTCGTTTTCACCGGACATCGCGACCAGAACGCCGATGCTGCCCATGCCGGGTGCGGCTGCATTGTGGACGTAGTTGACCACCGAGCCACCTTCAAGCGCTGCCATACGACGCACGGACATGTTCTCACCGATCACAGCAACGGCGTCTGTCACTGTCTGCTCGACGGTTTTGCCGCCCATGTCAGCCGCTTTCAGGCCGTCGATATCTGAGGTGCCCAGAGCCACATCCGCAATGCCAGCAACCATTTTCTGGAAGTCGGCGTTTTTCGCGACAAAGTCGGTCTCGGAGTTGACCTCAACAGCCACACCCTTGCCACCGGACACAGCAACAGCCACGAGGCCCTCTGCGGCGGTACGGCCGGATTTTTTGGCGGCTTTTGCCAGGCCCTTGGTGCGCAGCCAATCGACTGCTGCTTCCATGTCGCCATCAGTTTCGGTCAGCGCCTTCTTGGCGTCCATCATGCCTGCGCCTGTGCTGTCGCGCAGGTCTTTCACCATTGCAGCGGTGATTGCCATGTTACTTCTCCTTTGGAGGTATTTCAGGGTGGTCGGGCGGGACATAGTGCCCCTGCCCTACAATTTTATGACGCTTACTCGGCTGTCGCGGCTTCGGCGGCAGCTTCTTCAGCAACCACTTCCTCAACCAGCTCTTCCAGCTCGCCCATATCAACACCTGCGGCGCCCATCTGCGCGGTCATACCGTCAAGTGCCGCACGGGCAGCCAGATCGGTGTAAAGCGCGATTGCACGTGCTGCGTCGTCATTGCCGGGGATGACATAGTCAACGCCAGCAGGCGAACAGTTGGTGTCAACGATGGCAACAACAGGGATGCCCAGCTTGTTGGCTTCTGCGATGGCCAGATCTTCTTTGTTGACGTCAATGACGAAAAGAAGGTCAGGCACGCCGCCCATTTCGCGGATACCGCCCAAAGACGCCTGCAGTTTGCCCTGCTCGCGCTCCATGCCAAGACGCTCTTTCTTGGTCAGGCCGGCAAAACCGTTTGCGGATGCTTCGTCGATTGCTTTCAGACGGTTGATGGACTGCGAAACTGTCTGCCAGTTTGTCAGCGTGCCACCCAACCAGCGGTGGTTCATGTAGAATTGCGCGGATTTCTCTGCGGCTTCCATGATCGGCTTGGCGGCCTGACGCTTGGTGCCGACGAACAGAACGCGGCCACCTTTGGCGACAGTGTCACGAATGACTTGCAGCGCCTGGTCCAGCATTGGAACAGTCTGTGTCAGGTCCATGATGTGGATGCCGTTGCGCGAACCGTAGATGTATTGATCCATCTTGGGGTTCCAGCGGGCGGTCTGGTGACCAAAGTGTACGCCTGCTTCAAGCAGCTGACGCATGGAGAACTCGGGAAGAGCCATGTCGTTTTCCTTTTCCGGTTTCAAGCCTCAGCGGGGGATCAGCGTTATGCCAACCGGTGGATCCTTTGGGATGTCTCCCCATCGGACCCGCCCCCGCCTGCGGGATTAAGTGAGCGCGCTATAGCGGGGGTGGACGCCTTGCGCAAGCCTCAGGATGCCTCCGGCGGGAGTTTTTAAGGGCAAGATGATATGCAGACCCGCACTATATGCCCGTGAGCGTGCCGTATGACCGCGCGATGAACCAGTAAAGGCCAATCGCGGCGATCACGACCGAGGCCGGAACAGCGACGAAAAGGCGGTAGGCGTCGATCCGGTCACGCAGCACAATCGAGAGACTGCAAAGCACTGCCGTCGCAACGAAGGTGACAGCAAAAAGCAACGCGGGTGTATCGAGGAGCAGAAGCGGAGACGCCAGCACCGCCGGGATTTGCGCACTGTCGAACGCGATCAGCACGACGCCGATTACGGCAAGGAAGCCGTAGAGCGCCAGCCCCCGTGTGATTTCATTAGCACCGCGATCAATGCGCAGCGCCTGCCAGACGAAAAAGAACATCGCCGCGATCACGACAAGCTGCCCTACTTCGACGCCGACATTAAAGCCGATCAAGGCCGCAACAAAGGTTTCTTCCGGCAGACCGAATTCGGCCAGCACCGATGCAAAACCAAGCCCGTGCAAAAGACCGAAGATGAAGATCACGAAAGGCCGCCAGGGGCTGATGCCCTTGGTGAATATGTTCTCAATTGCGACATAGGCGATGGACAGTGCAATCAGCGGCTCGACGATATCAATGAAGGCAATGCCGAAGGCACCTTGGGTGAAGTCGTCAACAAAGCCGGTATAGCCAAGGGCCGCCGCCGCCAGTGTGATGGTATGGGCTAGCGTAAAAAGCGACACTTGCACCAAGAGCGGACGGAACCGCGCCGCAAGAAAGAAGAGGCCTAACACAAAGAGGATATGATCAAGACCCTTGGGCACGATGTGGTCAAACCCGACAGGAACATAGTTCGCAAAAGTGACCCACCATGATGTCTGCCCGCCACCCGCAAGCGAGATCTGATCCGAAAGCGCACCACCGGCCAGATAACCATCGTAAGGCAGAGGCACATCCATCTGGCGCAAGACAAGTACACCAAACTCGGGCGCCCACCCCATCTGGACGGTTTCGGCGCCTTCGGGCAGCCGAGCACTGAATTCAAAGACGGAAAAGCGCACGAGCTCGACATTGCCGATGGGGTCGACCGCGACAGACCTGAAGGTGGGGACCAACGGCATGCCGTCTGCTGTCAGGGTGATCCCTTGCGCCATCTGCGGCCAGAACGCCTCGAATTGCGCGGCAAGCTCTGCTGGCGGAAGCGCGCGCAGCGTGTCATAGATGTCCGCACCGTCGCTTTCGTTTATATCCTCTGTTTCGGACAGGTTTACACCGGCAATGAAGCTTTCGATGTTGGCGCGGATCTCGAAACGCAACTCACCATCGACAGCGCGCATATCTGCGATCGCGGGTATCACCTCATGGGCCTGCGCAGTTGACAGTGTTGTGAGCCAAATGAGGACAGCGCTTGACAACAACCGCAGAAAGGCCACCCTCAAGCGCGAAAAAGGGGATATATCCATGCGCATTCTTGCCTTCGCTTTCATCATGTTCGCAGCACCTGCAGTCGCCCACGAGTTCTGGATTGAACCAACCAACTATCAGGTGGAGGCCGACGGTAGTCTTGAGGCAAATATTGTCAATGGGGAAGAGTTTGCCGGCGTCAAACTGGCCTATCTTCCGCAAAGCTTTGTGAATTTTGTGCTTTTTGCCGCCGACGCCTCGGCACGTGTGACGGGCCGCCCTGGGGACACCCCAGCTTTGCAGCAGGATCCTGTGGTAGAGGGGCTGAACATCGCGGCCTATCAGGCCAATAACGCGACGGTGGATTACGAGACTTGGGAAAAGTTCCAGAACTTCGTGGATCACAAGGACTTTGGCGATGTACTGGCCCAACATGAGGCGCGCGGCCTGCCACTCGAGAATTTCACAGAAGTCTATTCCCGTCATGCCAAGTCCCTGATGGGTGTCGGCAACAGCGCAGGCGCGGATCGCCGTGTGGGGCTGGAGACCGAGATCGTGGCCCTGACCAACCCTTACACCGATGATTTGAGTGACGGTTTTCAGGTGCAGGTCCATTACCGCAACGATGTGCGCGCCAACGCCCAGGTAGAGGTCTTTGAAAAGGCCGCGGATTCACAGGTTGCGATTACGCTCTACCGGACCGATGAGAACGGTATTGCGACTTTCCCCGTGCGCGCGGGTTACAGCTACATGGTTGACGCGGTGGTCCTGCGTGAACCAAGCGACCGGCTGGTGGAACAATTTGGCGCTGTCTGGGAAACGCTCTGGGCCAATCTGACGTTTGCTGTGCCCGACTAGGACTTGCCCTTGCCGCGGCTCTCGGTCAGAAGACGCGCATGACCAAGACACCTGACATTTTGTGCATCGGGTCCGTCCTGTGGGACGTGATCGGGCGCGCCGCAAGCCACATGCGCGTGGGCTCTGATGTGCCTGGCCGGATCACCCGCCTGCCCGGCGGTGTCGCCATGAATATCGCGATGACCCTGCGCCGCTTTGGCATGACGCCTGCCCTGCTGACCACCGTTGGCCGCGATGCGGAGGGCGAAGAACTCATGGGCGAAGCGATCCGCATGGGTATGATTTGCGACTATGTGTACCGCTCGGATGACCTGCCCACGGATGTCTATATGGCAATCGAGGGGGCTAATGGGCTGGTCGCGGCCATTGCCGACGCGCATTCGCTCGAAGCTGCTGGCGAAAAAATCCTGCGACCAATGGCCGATGGCCGCTTGGGGACGGTTGAAACCCCTTTCGTGGGGATTGTGGCCCTAGATGGTAACCTGACCGAGGAGTTGTTGCAGGTCATTGCAATCTCACCGCTTTTTGCAGCCTCTGATTTACGCGTCGCCCCCGCCTCCCCCGGCAAGGCCGAGCGGCTTTTGGCGCTTGTCGGTCATCCCTCTGCCACGCTTTACGTGAACCTCGAAGAGGCCGGACTGCTTTGTCAGACCACCTTCGCGACATCCGCCGAGGCTGCCGGCGCCTTGATCAAACGCGGCGCGCACCGTGTTCTGGTGACCGACGGGGACAGATCGGCATCCGAAGGGACCGCAGGCGATATCATCACGCAAACTCCGCCTGCTGTGATGGTCACACGGGTGACCGGCGCAGGTGACACCTTTATGGCCGCGCATATCGCGTCAGAGGCACAAGGCATGGACCGTGCAGCCTCCCTCACCCGTGCCTTGAACGCCGCCGCCACCTATGTTTCTGGAGAAACGCCGCTATGATCCCGATCCACTACAGTGCCGAAGTCGCCGCAGCCCGTGCATCCGGTGCGGCGATCGTGGCTTTGGAAAGCACCATCATTACCCATGGTATGCCCTTCCCGCAAAATGTGGAAACCGCACGGCTAGTTGAAGACGACGTGCGCGCCGCCGGTGCGGTACCGGCAACAATCGCCGTGCTGGACGGCAAGCTGCACGTGGGGCTGGAACCTGAGACGCTTGAGGCATTGGGTCAGGCGCAGAATGTCGCCAAACTGTCGCGTGCCGACATGGCGGCCTGCATCGCATCGGGTGGGACAGGTGCGACAACCGTTGCAGCGACCATGATTGCGGCGCATCTGGCAGGTATCCATGTCTTTGCGACAGGCGGGATTGGCGGCGTGCATCGCGGGGCGGAGCATAGCTTTGATATCTCGGCTGATCTCCACGAATTGGCTCAAACCCCTGTCACGGTTGTCGGCGCGGGCGCGAAGGCCATTCTTGACCTGCCGAAAACCTTTGAAGTGCTGGAAACGTTGGGCGTGCCGGTGATTGCCTACGGGCAGGACCGCCTGCCCGCTTTCTGGTCTGCCAGCTCTGACCTGCCTGCACCCTTACGCATGGATACCCCCGAAGATATCGCCAAGGCCCAGCAAACCCGCACCGCAATGGGCCTGCAGGGCGGACAGTTGGTGGCCAATCCGATCCCGAAGGCAGATGAAATTCCCGCAGAGGTGCTGCACCCCATCATCGCGCAGGCCCTGCAAGAGGCCGAGGCACAGGGGATCACCGCAAAAGCCGTGACACCCTTCTTGCTTGGACGTATCTTTGAATTGACCGAAGGGCGTTCGTTGACTGCAAATATTGCCCTTGTGCGGAACAATGCGCGGTTAGCTGCACAAATTGCCATCGCAATGACAAAATAGCGCCAGCACGGTCCGATGACTGCTTGCTGCAAGGCCGCGCAACACATAAGTGTGCCGTGAGAGAGTTCGAGACCATCAAAATGAACGACCCACATTCAGACGATAAGCGGCGCCACAAGCCGGGCATCATTGCCAGATTGCGCAGTAATTTTCTGGCGGGTCTGATCATTGTGGCTCCGATCGGGATGACCATCTGGTTGATCTGGACGGCTGTCGGCTGGGTCGATAGTTGGGTCTGGCCCTTTATACCGCAAGCCTATCAGCCGACCGCGCTTTTGAATGGTCTGTTGGGTCTGGAAGGCGACGACCAGATCGAGGTAAACGTCCGCGGCGTCGGCGTGGTGATCTTTCTGATCTTCACCATTCTTGTCGGTTGGATTGGCAAGGGTCTGATCGGGCGCTCTTTTCTGGGCATCGGGGAACGGTTTGTTGATCGGATGCCAGTTGTGCGTTCGATCTACAATGCGGTCAAACAGATTGCAGAAACGGTGTTTTCCCAGCGTGAAACCTCCTTCGATAGGGCGTGTCTGGTGGAATATCCGCGCAAGGGCATCTGGGCGATTGCCTTTATCTCGATCAATGCCAAAGGCGAGATTGATACCAAACTGAACGACGGCGAGCCTTTCGTCACTGTCTTTCTGCCAACCACGCCGAACCCGACATCGGGGTTTCTGCTGTTCCTGCCACGGCGCGATATCAAGGAACTGGAGATGTCGGTCGAGGATGCCGCCAAGCTCGTGATTTCTGCCGGACTTGTCTATCCCAACGACAAGACCGCAGTCCCTGTCACCAATCCCGCAGCATAACGGATGATCCCCGCAACACTGACAGGCTTTGCGACGGCATTTGCGTTGATCCTCGCGATCGGGGCGCAGAACGCCTTTGTCTTGCGGCAAGGTTTGGCACGGACGCATGTCTTCTGGCTTTGCCTGCTTTGCGCAGCCTCAGATGCGATACTGATTACCGCAGGCGTCTTGGGCTTTGGTTATCTGGTCACCCTCTACCCGATGTTTCCGCAGATTATGGCCATGGGCGGCGCGGCGTTCCTGCTGGTTTATGGCGCTTTGCGCTTCTGGGAGGCGTGGAAAGGCACATACGGGATGCAATTGGCCGGTCAAAGTGCGGCGCTTTTGCCGACTTTGGCAACAGGGGCGGCACTGACATGGTTGAACCCCCATGTTTATCTGGACACGCTTGGCCTGATCGGGGCGATTTCGACGCAGTTCATTGAACCCACATTGAAGCTGGCCTTTGGCATCGGTGCTGTGACCGCAAGTTTTGTGTTCTTCTTTTCGCTGGGCTACGGCGCGCGCCTGTTGGCCCCCGTCATGCAATCGGCACGGGCATGGCGGATACTTGATATCCTTATCGGTCTCGTGATGTGGGCGCTGGCGGTCAAACTGCTTAGTTGAACATCTCAGTCAGATTGACCGAACTGCGTTTGCCGATGTCTTTCTTGTGCTCCGCAAGGAATGCGTCCGCCGCCGCCTCGCCTGCGTCTTTCAGGCGCCCAAGGATAATTGGTGTCGGGATGGTTTTGGTGGCGACATTCAGCCCGTTCATTAGCGCGTCATCCGCGATCATATGCACCAAAACGTCCTTCATTGTCCCGCGCTTTATGGACCCATCCGCAAGCAGGCGTTTCACAAAATCAATCGCGCGCAATTCGCGCAACAAAGAACTGTTGAAACTGATCTCGTTCACGCGGTTTTCAATCGACTGGCTGTCCATCGGCAGCTCTTCCCGATACAGAGGATTGATATTCACGATGAGAATATCGTCCGGCAAATTATTGGCAAACAACGGAAAAAGTGCGGGGTTGCCTGTATAGCCACCATCCCAGAATGCCTCAACGGTGCCAGTCCGCGGATCCTTGAATTCAACCGCCTGAAACAGGCTGGGCAGACAGGCTGAGGCCATGATCACCTCGGGCATGATTTCGTCACCGGTGAACACTCGGATCTTGCCCGAACGCACATTGGTGGCGCAAATGTGCAAAGCAGGGCCATCACTGGCGCAGACCGCATCGTAGTGGAATTTCTTCACAATCTTGGCCAAGGGGTTTTGCATCGCAGGGCCATAGACATAAGGCGAAAACATCCGCGTGGTCATGTCAAAAGCAGTATAGGCAGGCGAATACTTGAGTGCCTTGGCCCAAAATTCGGCTGTGGGCGACGCCGCCCCGATCCACGGGGCAAACTGCGGATCAGTGACCGCGCCGATCTGCTCCCAAAGCCAATCAAGGTTCTCGAGCGCGCCAGCACGGCCATTTGCGACCCAGCCGGATTTGAGCGCTGCGGCATTCAACGCACCCGCAGATGTGCCGGAAATAGCCGCGATTTCAATGTCTTCGTCTTGCAACAACCGGCAGAGGACGCCCCAGGTAAAAGCGCCATGCGCCCCACCCCCCTGTAGTGCCAGATTGATCCGCATCACAGGGCTGTCCAGCCACCATCAACGCTGATGGTAGTGCCGGTGATCTGCGCTGCTGCATCCGAGCACAAGAAAACCGCTGTGCCGCCCAATTGTTCAGTTGTCGCAAATTCCTTGGAAGGCTGACGTTCCAGCATGACGTTCTTGATCACATCCTCGCGGGACATGTTGTATTCCTTCATCGTGTCGGGGATTTGCGCTTCTACCAAAGGGGTAAGCACATAGCCCGGGCAGATCGCGTTGCAGGTGATCGGATCGCGCGCCGTTTCCAGACCAATCGTCTTGGTAAACCCGACGATGCCGTGTTTTGCGGCGACATAGGCGGATTTATAGGGTGATGCCGTCAGACCATGCGCCGAGGCGATGTTGATGATCCGGCCATAGCCGCGTTCGCGCATCCCCGTTACGGCGGCGGCGGTCGTGTGGAACGCAGATGTCAGGTTGATCGCGATAATTGCATCCCATCTGGCGGTGGGAAAATCCTGCACCGGTGCGACGTGCTGGATACCAGCATTGTTGACCAGAATATCGCATCCGCCGGCCGCCACGATCAGACGGCGGCAATCCTCGCCTTTGGACATATCAGCCTGCACATATTTGGCCTCAACACCCGTCACATCCGCGATTTCAGCAGCAAGAGCGTGATCTTCTTCCGTGTCAGTGAACGAGTTCAAGACAACATTCGCCCCCGCCTTGGCCAATTCGCGCGCGATTCCAAGGCCGATGCCTGAGTTCGATCCGGTAATAACGGCGGTTTTTCCTGACAGGGACATAGTTTGGCTCCGATTCTGCTGCGTTGCGACTCACCTTATATGCTGCAACTGCGAAAGCCACGATACGGTTACGTGAGCCATAAAAAAAACGCCCGCACAAGGCGGGCGTAAAGTTATTGAGGCAGGTTTCATACAGGCAAGAAACCTATCGAGCAGTGCACTCTTTATAAGCAATCCCTTGCCCGCCTCCAAGCTAAAAGTTTGAAAAGGTTGGTAACCCTCTCTACGATCCGGTGATAAGAGCAAATAAGGCCGCAGGGAGCACACCAAAATGAGACGACTTTCGCGCAGAGCGATCCGCAGCACCGCCATCGCATTGGCGCTGGGACTGGCAGGGCAATCAGGCTTTGCCGAACCCCGCCATGGCATAGCTATGTATGGTGATCCTGCCCTACCACCGGATTTTGTGTCCCTCCCCTACGCCAACCCCGACGCGCCCAAAGGCGGGCAGATCGTTACCGCAGAGGTCGGCAGCTTTGACAGCCTCAACCCGTTTATCCGCAAAGGCTCGACTCCATGGCAGTTGCGGTTCTTCTTGGGCGAGAGTTTTATGGGCCGGTCTTTGGACGAACCCTTCTCGCTTTACGGTGTTCTGGCCGAATCGGTCGAGACCGGACCGAACCGTGAATGGGTCGAATTCACCCTGCGCGAAGGCGCGGAATTTTCGGACGGCAGCCCCGTGACCATCGAAGACGTCATGTGGTCTTATGAAACCTTGGGCACAGTGGGCCATCCCCGCTATCTGGGGTTCTGGGCCAAAGTCGAGAGCATGGACCAGACCGGCGATCGTTCCGTCCGCTTCACCTTCAATACCGAGGACCGCGAACTGGCCTTGCTGGCAGGCTTGCGCCCGATCCTGAAGAAGGCGCAGTGGGACGGCGTGGACTTTGCCGAAAGCACAACCGAGGTCGTGCCGATCACGTCGGCCCCCTATGTGATTGCCGATTATGATCCGGGGCGTTTCGTCTCGCTGCGCCGAAATCCCGATTACTGGGGTGCGGATGTGCCGTTCCGCGTGGGCACCAACAACATTGATGAGGTGCGCCTTGAATTCTTCGGCGATGAAACCGCTGCATTCGAGGCTTTCAAGGTAGGCGAGGTGAATTCCAACCGCGAATTCAACGTCGCCCGCTGGGAAAGCCAGTACAATTTTCCTGCCGTGCAGGACGGTGATGTGGTGCTGTCAATCCTGCCGCACGAACGCCCCTCGGGGATGACAGGGTTTGTCATGAACACCCGCCGCGACCAGTTTGCCGATTGGCGTGTGCGCGATGCGATGATCCATGCCTTCAATTTTGAATTCATCAACGAGGCGATGACAGGATCGGCCCAGCCGCGCATCACCTCCTATTGGTCGAACTCGCCCTTGGGCATGTCGCATGGCCCCGCCGAAGGGCGCGTTGCGGAATTTCTGGCACCATTCGCTGCCGAACTGACGCCCGGCACGCTTGAGGGCTACGCCCTGCCCGTCAGCGATGGATCCGAGCGTAACCGTGCAGGCACCGCTGCGGCCCTTGCGCAGATGGAGGCCGCGGGCTGGACGGTGCAGAACGGCGTGATGGCCAATGCCGCAGGCACGCCTTTTACCTTTGAAATCCTGCTCCCGCAGGGTGGTTCGGAAAATCAGGCGATCATCGACATGTATACGGAATCGCTCGCACGGATCGGGGTCACGCCCACTGTTGCCGTGGTGGATAGCGCACAATTTGCCGAACGCACCGATGCCTTTGACTTTGACATGACCTACTATCGGCGCGGTGTGTCGCTGTCGCCCGGCAACGAACAATATGTTTACTACGGCTCCGAGGCCGCCGACACACCCGGTGGCAGCAACCTGATGGGCGTCAAATCCCCTGCGGTGGATGCGCTGATCGGCCGTTTGCTGACCTCGGAAAGTCAGGATGACTTTGTGGCAGCCGTCAAAGCACTCGACCGGACTCTGACCGCTGGCCGCTATGTGATCCCGATCTATCAGTGGAACATCAGCCGACTTGCCCATGCCAAAGAACTGCGTTTCCCCGAAGAACTCCCCATCTTTGGCGACTGGCCCGGCTGGCAGCCCGATGTCTGGTGGTACGAAGAATAGCAACGGGATCACTGCCGGAGACCTGCGCGCTGCGCGCGACTTTCAGGCCTCCGGCGGGGATATTTCCGGGCCAATAATAACGGCGCTAGCCGAGGGATGTGACCCAGAGAATCGTTGCATCCTCGGCACTGATCGACACCACATTGTGCCCCATGGCCGCATCGTAATAGGCGCTGTCGCCGCGTTTTAACTCAATGGGCTCATAAAACTCGGTGTAAAGCCGGATGTGGCCGGTGAGCACATAGAGAAACTCTTCGCCGTCATGGCGCACCCAGCCGTCAAAATCCTCGATCTTGCGCGCGCGGATGCGGGCACGGTAGGGCAGCATCTTTTTGGTGGTCAGCGCCTCGGCCAGCATCGCGTGTTCATATGTGGTCGTCACTTTGGCGGTTTCCTCGCCGTTGCGTGTGACCGCCATACGCCCGTTGACCTGCCCTTTGGAGGGCGGCGTGAACAGCTGAGGCACCGAAATTTCCAGCCCCACGGCCAGTTTTTTCAGCGCGTCATAGGTGGGTGACATCTGGCCGTTTTCAATCTTGGAAAGGGTCGAGCGTGCAAGCCCCGCCTGCTGCGCGGCTTGTTCCAGCGTCCAGTCGCGGGCTTTGCGCAATTCACGCACACGCGCGCCGAGATCAAGCGGTTGCGCGACGCTTGCTTCGCCGCTTTCCCGCGCGACGCGGATCATATCTTTGGGCCCGTTGTCTGTCATGCGCTTTCTATTAAGCAGACCGCATGCATCTTGCAACAGCACCGAGGTGTGGGTAGCGGTGAGACATGCTGTCGCTAGTGCAATCAGATAGGTCTCCCCCCGCTCCGCAGCAGTTCAACATGGCCGCCCATGTGCTGGCCCATGCGGATCGTCTGGGCGACAAGACCGCGCTGTGCATCATGGATGCAACAGGCAGTGGTGAGCGGTTTGACTACCGGTCCCTGAAACAGGCGATCCTTGGCACCGCAACGGGCCTTTTGCAGCACGTCCGTCCTGACGAAAAGATCATTCTGCAACTCGGGAACACGCCCGAATTTCCGATTGCTTTTCTCGGCGCGATCGCTGCGGGAATTGTGCCTGTGTCACTCTCGAGCGCGCTCAGTGATTTGGAATACCAAGAGGTCGTTGAAACGATCCGCCCTGTCTTGACATTGCGGAGTATCAACAATGCGGACATGGACCGTTTGCGTGCCTTCCGGGACCTTCCCGCTGCCGAGATCGTGACGGGCGACCCGGACCGCCCCGCATATATCATCTACACCTCAGGCACGAGCGGGAGGCCAACCCCTGTGGTGCACGCACACCGCGCGATCTGGGCGCGCCAAATGATGTGGGACGGCTGGTACGGGCTGCGCGAGGATGACCGTATGCTGCACGCGGGCGCTTTCAACTGGACCTATACATTGGGCACCGGATTGCTGGATCCTTGGGCGATCGGGGCGACGGCACTGATCCCTGCACAGGATATCACACCCGCCCAATTGCCTGCGCTTATGCAGGCCCACAAGGCCACGATTTTCGCAGCAGCGCCGGGCGTCTACCGCAGGCTCTTGCGCGCGGCCATACCGGCGCTGCCATATTTGCGCCACGGCCTCTCCGCTGGCGAAAAAATGGCGCAACCCGTCAGAGACGCATGGCGCGAAGCAACGGGCAAGCCGGTCTATGAGGCGTTCGGCATGTCCGAATGCTCGACCTTCATTTCATCCTCACCTGCCAATCCGGCACCGGATCACACGTCGGGCTTTGTCCAACAAGGACGCACCGTTGCACTCATTGGCCCTGATGGGCCGGTCCCGCGTGGCACAATCGGCACAATCGCGGTCCACAAGGATGACCCCGGCCTGATGCTTGGGTATCTTGACCGCCCAGATGACACCGCCGCACGCTTTCAGGGCGACTGGTTCCTGACGGGCGATCTGGCCACGATGGACGAAAGTGGTGCCATCACCTATGCAGGCCGCGCGGATGATATGATGAACGCAGGCGGCCACCGCGTCAGCCCGATTGAGGTGGAAGAGGCGCTGACAGCGCATCCGCTGATCACCGAAGCCGCAGCCTGTGCTGTGCAATTGCGCACAGGGGTTCATGTCATTGCGGGGTTTTACGTGGCAACAGACGTGATAGAGGAAAAGGAACTCCGCGATTTTGCAGCGACGCGTCTGGCGACTTACAAGATGCCCCGCCTGTTGATCGCCCGAGACAGACTTCCCCGCGGGGCCAACAACAAACTTTTGCGCCGCGTGCTGCGCGACGAATGGGAGACCACCTATGGTCAAGCTTGATATCATATCCGATCCGATCTGCCCGTGGTGCTATATCGGCAAAACGAACTTGGATAAGGCGCTTGTCGAATTCCCGGACCATCCCTTCACAATCGAATGGCACCCGTTCCAGCTCAACCCCGACATGCCGTCAGAAGGCATGGATCGCCGCGCCTATCTGGAAGGCAAATTCGGCGGCAAGGAAGGCGCTGTCAAAGCCTATGCGCCCGTCGTTGCACATGCCGAAAAATCCGGCGCGCATATCAACTTTGAAGCCATCCAACGCACACCGAACACGATCGACGCCCACCGGCTGATCCATTGGGCGGGCATCGAACAGCGCCAGTCCTTTGTCGTGGACCTTCTGTTCAAGGCGTATTTCGTCGATGGTCGCGATATCAGCGATCATGAAGTGCTGGCCGATATTGCCGACACCGCCGAAATGGACGCCGCGATGGTCACAAAATTGCTCAGCTCTGATGCCGATACCGCCGACATCCGCGCCCGTGACAAGAACAGCCGCGAAATGGGCGTAAACTCGGTACCGACATTCATTGTCGCCCACCAACATGCGGTTCCCGGTGCACAGCCACCCGAAATGTGGGTGGGTGTCATCAAGGACATCATGGAAAAGATCGCTGCCGACGAATGAGCCAGCCAGCCAAAGCCCGCGCGCTGCCGCAAGGCGAGTTTATCGCGCTGATGGCGATGGTATCGGCGACAGTCGCGTTCTCGATTGATGCGATGCTGCCTGCGCTGCCGGAAATGGCGGCGTCGTTATCGCCGGATGACTTCAACCGCGTGCAGCTGATCATCACCAGTTTTATTCTGGGGTTGGGCGTGGGCACTTTCTTTACCGGACCGCTGTCCGATGCCTTTGGGCGCAAACCAGTCATGGTCGGCGGCACGATCATCTATATGCTCGGCAGTGCCGCCGCATGGCAGGCCCAGACGCTTGAAGTGATGCTGGCCGCCCGTGTGCTGCAAGGGCTAGGTGCCGCTGGTCCACGGGTAGTGGCCATGGCGCTGATCCGCGATCTTTACGCAGGCCCGCAAATGGCCCGTATCCTGTCATTCGTGATGATCATCTTCACGCTGGTCCCTGCCATCGCACCCACAATGGGTCATTTCATTGTTGCAGCCTTCGACTGGCATGCGATCTTTGTGGCCTGCATCCTGTTTTCCTTCATCACGACAACCTGGTTGCTGATCCGCCAACCGGAAACCCTCAGCCATGAACACCGCCGCCCGCTCAGCGGCCGCGCACTCTGGCGCGCCCTGATCGAGATGTTTACGCACCCGACTGCGCGCCTCTCGATCCTGATCCAGACGCTCACATTCGCGATGCTTTACAGCATCTTGTCCTCGACCCAGCCGATCTTTGATCTAACCTACGGGCAAGGCGATAATTTTCACCTGTGGTTCGGCGGCATCGCTGTGGTGGCCGCCTCATCGGGCTTCTTGAACGCGCGCCTTGTTATCAGGCTGGGAATGCGGGCGATCATCAAGGCGATGTACACAGCGCAAATTTTGATGACGGTTCTGCTGATTGCTGTGCTTGTGGCAGGGACACCCGATCACATCGCCTTTCCTGTCTATGTTTTGTGGGTGCTGTCGAACTTCTTTCAGGCGGGCCTGAGTATCGGAAACCTCAACGCGCTCGGCATGGAAGAAATGGGACATATGGCGGGGCTTGCCGCGTCGGTGCTGACATCAGTTGCCACGGTGGGCGGGGTCGTGATTGCCGTGCCAATCGCCCTGATGTTTGACGGCACACCCCTGCCCGCCGCGATCGGATCACTGGTGCTGGCCTCAATTGCGCTGTGGCTGACCACGCAAATCAAACGCCCCGGCGAAACCTAGGGTCTATTACTGGCCCGTAAATATCCCCGCCGGAGGCATAGAATCTCTTAGGCGCTGGCCTTGGTTTTCTTCTCATCCGCCAGCTTTTGCGCCAGATCGCGGGCAATATTGAACGCGCCCTGGATCTTGTCGCGTTCCTTGTCCCAATCGCGGCGCACAACGATCTTGTTGTCCTTGATCTTTGCCGTGCCGTTTTGTGCGTGAACGAAATCAACCAGACCTTTGGGCGAGGCAAACTTGTCATTGTGGAACTGGATCGTGGCCCCCTTGGGCCCTGCATCCAGCTTGGCAATGCCTGCGCGTTTGCACATCGCCTTGATCCGCACGACCAGCATCAGCGTGTTCACCTCACGCGGCAGCTTGCCGAAACGGTCGATCAGTTCCGCAGCAAACCCTTCCAGCTCGACCTTGGTGGCAAGCTCTGACAGGCGCCGGTAAAGCCCCAGACGCACGTCCAGATCGGGGACATAATCTTCGGGGATCAGCACAGGCACACCCAGATTGATCTGCGGTGCCCATTGGCCATCGTCGATCATGCCTTCCGCCTCGCCCGACCGGATTGCGGCGATCTGGTCTTCGAGCATTTGCTGATAAAGCTCGTAACCAACTTCGCGCATCTGGCCCGACTGTTCTTCACCCAAAAGGTTGCCCGCACCGCGAATATCCAGATCCTGTGATGCTAGCGTAAAGCCCGCCCCCAAGCTATCAATGGACCCCAACACGCGCAGGCGTTTCTGTGCGGTATCGGTCAGTTTCTGGCGCGGTTTGGTTGTGAGGTACGCATAGGCGCGGGTCTTGGACCGCCCGACACGACCCCGGATCTGGTAAAGCTGGCTGAGACCGAACATATCCGCGCGCCAGACGATCATTGTGTTGGCAGTCGGAATATCCAGACCACTTTCCACAATGGTTGTGGCCAGCAGCACGTCATATTTGCCGTCATAAAACGCATTCATCCGGTCATCGAGTTCACCAGCCGCCATCTGCCCCGTGGCGGATACATAGGTGACTTCAGGCACCTCGCGTTTGAGGAACTCTTCCATCTCGTCCATATCGGTGATGCGTGGCACTACGATAAAAGACTGCCCGCCGCGATAGTGTTCGCGCAGCAGCGCCTCGCGCACGGTGATGGTGTCGAATTCGCTGACATAGGTCCGGATCGCCAGCCGGTCGATCGGCGGTGTGCCGATAATCGACAGATCACGCACGCCAGAGAGCGACAGTTGCAGGGTCCGCGGAATGGGTGTCGCAGTCAGCGTCAGCACATGCACATCAGTGCGCAATTGTTTCAGGCGCTCTTTGTGCTGCACCCCGAATTTCTGTTCTTCATCAATGACAAGCAAGGCAAGGTTCTTGAACTTCACGCCCTTGGCCAGAAGCGCATGGGTCCCGACCACGATATCGACAGTCCCGTCCGCCAGACCTTCGCGGGTCAGATTTGCGTCCTTTGCCGACACAAAGCGCGACAAAGGCCGCACGTTCACAGGGAACCCGCGGAAACGTTCGGCGAAACTCTGGTAGTGCTGGCGCGCCAGCAGCGTCGTGGGCGCAATGATCGCCACCTGAACGCCTGACAGTGCGGCAACAAAGGCGGCACGGATCGCGACCTCGGTCTTGCCAAAGCCCACATCGCCACAGATCAGGCGGTCCATCGGTTTGCCCGACCCGAGGTCATCGAGCACATCGGCAATCGCGGCCAGTTGATCGTCGGTTTCCACATAGGGAAAGCGCGCAAGGAATTGATCCCATAAGCCGTCGGGCGGGTCCAACGCGGGTGCGGTGCGCAATTCACGCTCTGCCGCCACACGGATCAAACGTTCGGCAATCTGGCGGATGCGTTCCTTCAGCTTGGCCTTCTTGGCCTGCCATGCCCCACCGCCAAGTTTGTCCAAGAGCCCTGTCTCGTGGCCGTATTTCGAGAGCAGTTCAATATTCTCAACCGGCAGGTAAAGCTTTGAGTCCTCGGCATATTCCAACAAAAGACATTCGTGGGCCGCACCCAAAGCTGTGACCACTTCCATGCCCATATAACGCCCAACGCCGTGATCGACATGCACCACAAGATCACCGGGGGATAGGCTATTTGCCTCAGACAGAAAATTCTCGGCGCGGCGTTTGCGCTTGGTCTGCCGGATCAGCCGGTCGCCCAGCACATCCTGCTCGGAGATCACGGTCAGGTCCGGTGTTTCAAACCCGTGATCCAGCGGCCAGACCGCCAGATGCACACCACGTTTCCCGACACGGCTGAAATCGGAGACCGTGATCGTTTCACCGATCCCTTCGTCCTCGATCAGCCCTTCCAGTCGCTCGCGCGCGCCCTCGGAATATGACGCGATCACGACAGGACCGTCGTTCAATTTCGCCTTAATATGGACCGCCAAGGCACTGAAAAGGCTGATCTGTTCCTGCTGACGCTCTGGCAAAAAGTTCCGCCCGATCCGCCCGCCTGCATCAATCACGCCAAGCCCCGTGGCCTGCTTCAGCGGTGAAAACTGCATCACGCGGCGGTTGGTCACTGCCTTGTCCCACGCGACCTCATCAAGGTAGAGCAGTTGCGGTGGTGCGGGTTTATAGACGCTATCCATGCGCCCCTTTTGGCTCAGCGCGTGCATCCGTGTGCCGTATTGGTCGGCGATACTGTCCCAGCGGGCCAGACGCATCGGGGTCATCTGGTCATCCAGTGTAACGGTTGCCTTGGGCAGGTAATCGAACAGCGTTTCCAGATCGTCCTGAAAGAAGCCCAGCCAATGTTCCACGCCTGCGTGTTTGCGCCCTGCCGAAACCGCCTCGTAAAGCGGGTCGTCCGTACCGGCGGCCCCGAATTCAAGCCGGTAGTTCTGGCGAAAACGGGTGATCGCGGCCTCCTCGAGGATGACTTCGGATACGGGCGCGAGTTCAACTTCGTTCAGCTTTTCCGTGGTGCGCTGTGTCGCCGGATCAAAACGGCGTGCGCCGTCAAGCACATCGCCAAAGAGATCAAGGCGCACAGGCCCCGATTGACCGGGTGGATAAATGTCGATGATCCCGCCGCGAATGGCGTAATCCCCCGGCTCCATGACCGTGGGGCTTTGGGTGAACCCCATGCGCACAAGGAAATGGCGCAGCGCCTCTTCGTCCATACGGTTGCCGACAGTGGCCTTGAACGCCGCCTCGCGCAGCAGGCTGCGCGCCGGTACCCGCTGCATGGCCGCCGAAAGGGTTGTCAGGATGATGAACTGCTGCGGCATCCCATGCACAAGGGCCGCCAGCGTTGCCATGCGTGCCGCAGAAATATCGGTGTTGGGCGAGACCCGGTCGTATGGCAGACAATCCCATGCAGGAAAGACGAAAACAGGCATATCGGGCGCGAAGAACGCCAAAGCGGCCTGCATGGCGGCAAGCCGCTTGTCATCGCGCGCGACGTGCAGAACGGGAGCACCCTTGCCAAGTTCGGCAAGGATCAACTGGGCGTCATACCCTTCGGGTGCGCCACTGACTGTAATATGATTGGGATCAGACATTCCGCTGACCTACCCCGCGCGCCTGCAGTGTCAACTGCTTAGAAGGAATACTGCGCGGAAATTACCGCATACATGCCGTACATCGCCGTAAAGAAAAGCGCGATCATACTGACCACCTGTGTCCAGAGCCGCACGCGAAACAGCCTTTGCACCAAGTCACGCCCATGCAGCGGTACCGCGTTCAACTGATGTGCCAGACGCATGTTCATCACCATGATCAACGTCAGCGGTGCGGCCAGTGCCAAAAGCCCCTGCGCGAGTTCTACACGGTAGAAGATGCTCAGGACCACAAGAACACTCAGGCTGAAGGCGACCATGATCGTAATGGCGACACCAAGATATGCGTTGATCTCGACGATCCGCCGGACGTTCACGTCTACAAGCGCTTCCAGATCGGCCAGATGCGGGGCGTCCAGTTTGCGCGCACGAAAAAGCACATCGAAGGGCACGCCAAGTAACCAATTGCTGGCCACGGCAAAAGTGACCATCACGGCCATCCAGTACCAAAGGCTGTCAAATGTTTGAAAATCAAGTAACCGGAGCAGCGCAATCGTCGATTCCAAGCGTCTTATCCATCTGTCTTTGCGTATCTGGCGGAACCTAGCGCCCGAGACAGCACTTGCCCAGCCTTGTGATGGCGCAAAATCCGTGGCACCAAGAAATTCACGTCATTTGAGGCCACAGACTATGAAACCGATCGTTGCACCTTTTCCTGCCACACGTCTGCGCCGGATGCGCCAGAGCCCTGCATTGCGCGCCTTGTCCCGCCAGAACACGCTGACGGTGGATGATCTGATCTGGCCCGTATTCGTAATGGATGGCAAGGATGAAGAAACGCCGGTTGCGTCAATGCCTGGTGTAGTGCGGCGCACGGTGGACCGCGTCGCACTGGCCGCAAAAGAGGCGCAAGCCCTTGGCATTCCAGCGATTTGTATTTTCCCCTATACAGGCATGGCGGCGCGGACCGAGGACTGTGCCATGGCATGGGACCCCGATAACCTGACCAATCAGGCAATCCGCGCGATCAAGGATGCGGCCCCCGATATCGCGGTTATGACCGATATCGCGCTTGATCCCTACAACATCAACGGCCACGACGGTTTCGTCGAGAACGGCGAGATCGTGAATGACCGCACTGTTGAGGCTCTGGTCAAAATGGCGCTGGCGCAGGCCGCGTCAGGTGCGGATATTCTTGGGCCGTCAGATATGATGGACGGACGGATCGCTGCGATCCGTACGGCTTTAGAATCCGAAGGGCACCACAATGTGACGATCCTGAGCTATACCGCCAAATATGCCTCGGCCTTTTATGGCCCTTTCCGTGATGCGGTGGGCGCGTCTTCTGCGCTCACGGGTGACAAGAAAACCTATCAGATGGACCCCGGCAACAGTGACGAGGCCTTGCGCCTTGTGGCCCGTGATCTGGCCGAAGGGGCCGATATGGTCATGGTCAAGCCGGGCATGCCTTACTTGGATATCTGCCGCCGTGTGAAGGACAGTTTCGGCGTGCCGACCTATGCCTATCAGGTCAGCGGCGAATACGCGATGTTGCAGGCCGCGGCCCAGAACGGATGGCTTGACGGTGAAAAGGTCATGATGGAAAGCCTGCTTGCCTTCAAACGTGCCGGATGTGACGGGATCTTGACTTATTTTGCACCTGCGGCGGCAAAAGTCCTGAACGGTTAACTATATTCGTCCCCGCGCCCGCTCTTTCCCGCACCGGTTCAATGGCGAACTTTGGCACGCGTGGCACCTTGAAGGGTGACACCGCCGTGGTCCTGCCCTATAAACATGGCTATAAGGGCCGAAAAACGGCTCCATCACAGGCAATAGGCGGATATATCATGAGCAATTTGACAAGGCGCAGCTTTGCGTTGGGGACATTGGCAGCGTCAACTCTGGCAGCATGCAGCAACGGCATCGGCAGTCCCGGTGGTGCCACGATTGATGCACGCGTGGACAGCACGCTGAACGGGATGTTCCAGCAGTATCCCGGCACGCGCGAACTTGCATCGCGGGCTTCGGGGCTTTTGGTGATGCCATTGGTGACCGAAGTGGGCCTCGGTCTGGGTGGTTCATTCGGACGTGGCGCTTTGCGCGTAGGCGGGTCGACGGTTGATTATTATTCGGCCACATCCGGCAGTGCGGGTTTCCAGATTGGCGCACAACAGTTCAGCCACGTGCTGTTTTTCATGACATCAGAGGCGCTGATGGAATTCCGCCAAGGCCCCGGTTGGGCCGCAGGTGCGGACATGGAATATGCGTTCCGCGACCAGAGCGAGATGATCCGCGCAGAGACGACCACGTCACTGGCCCCTGTTATTGCCGTGGTCTTTGCGCAAACAGGTCTGCGCGTCGGTGCGACACTGGAAGGCACTAAATATACGCGCATCATTCCTTAAGCGCGCAACCGCTTTCCGGCGGGGTCAAACGGTGGCTCCGCCAGAACCACACCGCGGTGCGGCCTGCCAAGGATCATGACGTCAACAACGGTGCCTGCCGGCACGTTTTTGAGATACCCCAAGGCGAGTGATTTCTCCACGCTATAGCCGTAGGTTCCCGATGTGACACGCCCGACGGGTGTCCCGTCTGGCAAAAAGATCGGCTCACCACCGGACGCGTCGGCATCAGTCACGTCAGTCACCTCGATGACCTGCAAAAGTTCGCGCGGCGCATTGTCTTTGATCTTCAAATAACTGCTTTTATTGCGAAAATCTTTTTCAAGCTTGATCAACCGTTCCAGCCCTACCTCTTGCGGCCAGTATTCCGGCGAATATTCACGGCCCCAACTGCCATAGCCTTTCTCGATCCGGAGCGACATCAGTGCCCGCGATCCCACCGGCCCTGCGCCCAGATCACGCCCTGCCGCGAGCAGCGCCTCATAGAGCTGCAACTGATCCGCTTGCGCACAATGCAGTTCCCAGCCCAGATCGCCGGTAAAGGACACCCGCAACGCGACGACATCGACGCCAGCGACCGTGATCTGTTGCGAACGCAAAAAAGGGAATGCGTCGTTGCTGAGGTCCGCGTCGGTCAGTTTGGCCAGCAAAGCGCGTGATTGTGGCCCCGCCACATTGAAACCGCACATATTATCGGTGCGGCTTTCGAATGTTGTCCCGGCAGGCAGCGGCACCGCGTTCCAGAACCGCTGGTGATAGCGCTCTGCCGCCCCGCCACCGATGATCATGAATGCATCATCGGCGAGCCGCGTGACCGTGAAATCCCCTGCAATACCGCCTTTCACGCCAATAAGCGGCGTCAGGCACGACCGTCCGACCGCTTTGGGCATATGATTGGCAAAAACGGCGTTCAACCAATCCGCCGCGCCGGGGCCTTTGACAAAGTATTTGGCGAAGTTCGATATATCAATGATCCCGGCGGTTTGGCGCAGCATCCGCGCCTCACGGCCCACAGGTGCGAACCAGTTTTGACGGGTGAAACCATTGGTTTCGGCGACATCAGGCCTATCCGCGAACCACAGCGGATGTTCCCACCCATAGTTGAGCCCAAAGACCCCGCCCATGGCCTTTTGCATGTCATAGGCAGGGCGTGTTCGCACAGGCCGTCCTGCACTGCGTTCCTCATTGGGAAAGTGGATCGCGAAACGTTTGGCGTATTGGTCGCCCACGCGGGCCTTGGTGAATTTCGCATCCGCCCAAGGCCCGAAACGCGCCACATCCCACGCGAACATGTCATAGTCGCTTTCGCCGTTGATCATCCACTGCGCGGCCATCAGGCCCATGCCACCCGATTGGCTAAATCCCGGGATAATGCCGTTGCAGCAGAAGTAGTTGCGCAAATCAGGATGCGGACCGTAAAGGACATTGCTGTCAGGTGACCAGATCATCGGCCCGTTAATGACGCGCTTGATACCCGCCTCGCCCACAGCCGGTACGCGGGCGATGGCGCGCATCATATTGTCTTCGATCCGTTCCAGATCATCGGCAAATAACTCATGGCCAAAGCCCTGCGGTGTGCCATCTTCAGCCCAGAAGCGCACGTCTTTTTCATAGGCCCCGACCAAAAGGCCCTGCCCTTCCTGACGCAGATAATATTCTCCGTCACGGTCCGCGACCGAAGGCAAGCGCCGGTCCAGCGCGGCAATCTGGGGGATCGTTTCGGTGACAAAATACTGATGCTCGGTCGGCAAAAGCGGCAAGGTGATGCCTGCCAGTTGGGCGACTTCGCGCCCCCAAAGCCCCGCTGCGTTGATGACCCATTCGGTGTGGATGTTGCCTTTAGGCGTCTCAACGATCCATGTGCCATCCGGTTGCGGCACAGTCGCCGTCACCGGCGTAAAGCGATGAATTTCGGCACCCCGCTGGCGCGCGCCGATGGCATAAGCGTTGGTCACACCCGAAGGGTCGACATTGCCGCCATCAGGTTCGAACATGATGCAGCGAATGCCATCAAAATCGACCAGCGGGTGCAGGCGTTCGGCCTCGGCGCGGTCAACTTCGTGAAAATTCATCCCGTAAAATCTGGCCTTCGCAGCCTGCAATCGCAATTGGTGTTCGCGCGCTTCGGTTTGCGCCAGATAGAGCGATCCGGGCTGGAACACGCCGCAGGACTGGCCTGTTTCCTCTTCCAGCGCATTATAAAGGTTCATCGTATAATGCTGGATCCGGCTGATATTGGTGCTGTCATGCAACCCGTGGATATTCGCCGCCGCATGCCATGTGGAACCGGATGTCAGCTCGTCGCGTTCCAAGAGCACCACATCAGTCCAGCCCAGCTTGGCGAGATGGTAAAGAATGGAACAACCGATCACACCGCCTCCGATGACAACGGCTTGGGCATGGGTGCGCATCGGCGAAACCTTTCGTTTGATGACATGACCACCGTCTGCAATGGTAGGGACAAGCGATAGCCGCGCACCGACACCTTTTGTCGTTTTCCGAACCGTCAGCGGTTTTTCAGCGCGATCTTTATGATGCCGCAATGAGGAGTGCCCGAGATGGCCATGATCCCGATCCTGATCCTTGCGGCTGGCCAGTCCCGCCGGATGCGCGGGCGTGACAAGCTGTTGGAAGATGTCGGCGGCGTGCCCTTGCTGCGTCGCCAGATCGAGATGGCAAAGGGCACGGGTCAGCAGGTTTTTGTGGCCGTACCCCCCGATGCCATGGCCCGACGGGCGATCATTGACGAAAGCAAAGCAACACCCTTGATCAGTGCTGATGCTGACGAAGGACTCTCGGCCAGTCTGCGCAGTGGCGTGGCGCAATTGCCTGATGCACCAGCCTTTCTGGTCATGCTGGGCGATCTGGTGGCACTTGAGACCGCAGATCTTGTTGCGGTTCTGGATGCGCGCGATTCAGCCCCTGATGCCTTGATCTGGCGGGGCACGACCGCTGACGGAAAACCGGGGCATCCTATTCTATTCGATGCGTCCCTCAGGCCCGCTTTTGCTGATCTTGCAGGTGACAAAGGCGCGGATACACTCGTTCAACGCTACGCCAGCAATACGCATCTGGTCGCACTGCCGGATGCACGCGCGCGGTTCGATCTTGATACGCCAGAAGACTGGGACGCCTGGCGATTGACTAGGACGTGAACAAAAGCGCCGCTTCACGCTTGCCCAATGTCCGCCGTGCTGCGCGATAGGCGGCAAGCCCCTCTTCGGTTGCCAGCTCGGGGAACAGCGTAAAGAGTTCTTCGCGCTGATCCTCGTCAAAGCCCTTGAGTGTATGGTCACCGGGCTGGAAGCTCTCGCTCCATGCCCCGTCTGCCAGCACAATCTCGTGGTTGTCGCACATCATGTGGATATAGGTGACATAGGGCTGATCCGAGACCGAGACCCCATCTATAGCCAGCATATACTTGGCGGGTACCAGAATCTCTGACTGGCCAAAATAGAGCTCGGCCTTGTGCGACGTGATCAGCATCCGATGCGTCGGCGACACCATCATATCCCGTTCCGGCATCCCGTCACCAAGCGCGCCGGCAGCGATGAGGATCGGGCGAAGTTGCGGTGCTTTCTTCAGCTCCATAAAATCGAGCCGCTTTTGACCGACCCAGTTGATGGTTTGAATCCCATTATCACGGGTCAGAATACGGTCGCCTGCCTTCAGCCTCTCAACTGCGACCTCACCCCTTGGGGTCGCGATCATCGTCCCCGGGGTAAAGCAAGGCACCACGCGCTCAATTTCGGGAAAGTTGTTGACGAAATCGGGGCCTGCCCCTGCATCCGTGTTGTCGCCGTCAATGTCGGTTGACAGCGCGTTTTGCATATCTCTCGTCATTTCAAACCAGCCTCAATATCCGCAGGCATCTGACCACTCTTCTCAACATTTCTGCGAAACCCCACGTCGGGCCCGCGCAAATTCAACTCTTAAACCAAGCCCACCAACAGGCCGTTACGGACCCTTCGACACGAGGCCGACAATCCGATTTTTCTCCCGTGCCGTTTGTCTATTTTACGCGCGCCACAGTCTCACTTTGATGGGTATCCCGACAGCTAAAATACAATCTGAGCAGAAAGACATAGATACGCCGTTAAAGGAAAGACCCCTGCCGCTAAAACATGACAAATTTGGCTAAATTATGCTCATGTTGTGTCTTTCCTGTAGAAAGTCACAACCACTGGTAGAAGTATGCGCACTGGTCATGCAAGTAGGACCAGTGGTGCCGATGGAGAGACTCGAACTCTCACGATATTGCTATCGGGGGATTTTGAATCCCCTGCGTCTACCATTCCGCCACATCGGCAACAGCGCTTCTCCTAATATGCAAGCCAGGGCGCGTCAATCGCGATTTGCGCCAATTGCTCCCTTGAAAATGTGTCGCAATCCACAAGGTTGCCAGTGTTCTCGGGTCGCTTTCTTATCTGCGGCATGGCGCCGACAATCAGCCCCCTGCTCGTGGTGGTTTTGGAAACCGTCCAGATGCCACCATGTCAACACAAGCTTGACGAGCGAGACACTTCATGGCCTAAGGCAGAAAATCACCGGGCAGACGATGTTACGCAGGCTTTATAACTGGACCATTTCAAGCGCGAGATCGCCCTACGCCCTGTGGGTGCTGGCGTTCGTGTCCTTTATTGAATCCTCGTTTTTCCCCATCCCGCCCGATGTGCTGATGATCCCCATGATCATTGCGCGGCCTTCGCGGGCCTTTCTGATTGCCGCTATTGCCACCGCCGCTTCTGTTGCCGGTGGTTTGTTCGGCTACTACATCGGCGCTGTGCTGATGGAGACGATCGGCCAGCCGATCCTCGAGCTTTATGGCAAGGACGCCAGTTTTGCCGAGATGTCGGCGGTGTTTAATGAATATGGCGCATGGGCTGTGGTGGTAGCGGGTGTGACCTTCCTGCCATTCAAGGTGATCACCATCGCCTCGGGCGTCACCGGCCTGCCCTTGTCGGTCTTCATCGTGTCTTCCATTTTTGCGCGCGCGCTGAGGTTCTTCCTTGTCGCAGCACTTTTGTGGAAATTCGGCGCACCCATCCGCGACTTTATCGAACGTCGGCTCGGATTGGTGTTCATCGTATTTTGCGTGCTCCTCATCGGGGGATTCGCTATGATCGGGCTGTTATGACCAGAAACCTGATGATCTTGTTGTCTGCAGGTGGATCTGCTGCGTTGTTGGCAGGTGCTTTTCTGTTTCAGGCCTTGGGCTATCCGCCCTGCGCGATGTGTCTGTGGCAACGCTGGCCCCATGCGGCCGCAATCCTGATCGGTGTACTGGCATTGCGGTTTCCGGGCCGTGTACTGCCTTTGCTTGGCGCCATTGCCGCCGCAACGACCGCAGCCATTGGCGTCTTTCACACCGGCGTGGAACGGGACTGGTGGGAAGGCCCGAGCAGCTGCTCTGGCGGGCGCGGTTTGGAGGGGCTGACCGGCGCGGACCTTCTGACCATTACAGGCCCGCGCGTTGTAATGTGCGATGAGGTCAGCTGGGAGCTCTTTTCGCTCTCCATGGCCAGCTGGAACGCGATTTTGTCGCTTGTTCTGGTGATCGGTTGGATCATTGCATTCCGTCTTAGCGCCGCGTCGACAGCAAAAGATTCGTCTCGGAGCGCGTAACGCCATCCAGACGCCGGATCGCAAACAGGGCCTGATCGAATTTTTCCAGCGTATCGGTCCCGATCTCGGCGATCAGATCCCATGTGCCGTTCGTGGAATGGACCGCCTGCACCTCGGGCATCCGTTGCAGTTGCTTCATCACCTTTTCAGCCCCGCGCCCTGCGATTTCCAACATCATCAGACCGCGCACGGGATCAGGCCGCACGTCTGACCGCGTCAGCACCGTAAACCCCGCGATCTCGCCCCCTTGGACTAGCCGGTCAAGACGCACGCGCACCGTGCTGCGGGTGACGCCAAGCTGATCGGCAAGCTCGGACAGCGACGCGCGCCCATTGCGTTTCAAGGCCGCGATCAGGTGAGCGTCCAATTCGTCCATTGCAACCATCCAAATTGTCTAATCCATGACCATTTTGCACAATTTGTTGGCTTAACCCATCCCCTGTTTTGAGCAAAACTCTGACCATGACAAAAAAACACTGCATATTGATTGGGGCCCCTGTGGACTGTGGCAAACGCCGCCAAGGTTGCCTGATGGGCCCCGACGCTTACCGCACGGCCGGCATCGCAGAGGCGATCAGAAAACTTGGCCATACGGTTGAGGATATGGGCAATTTGGCACCTGCCGACGTCACCGTCGCCGCGCCGAAAAACCCGCTCGTGCATAAGCTGGCGGAAAACGTCGGTTGGGCGCAGACCCTGATGGCCGCCGCACAAGAGGCAGCCCCCCGCGGGATGCCGATCTTCTTGGGGGGCGATCACGCTTTGGCCGCGGGCACCGTCGCAGGCATGGCCGCCCATGCGCAAAAGATGGGACGTCCCTTCTTTGCGCTTTGGTTGGATGCCCACAGTGATATTCATACGCCCGACACCACCGACAGCGGCAATTTGCACGGCACACCCGTGGGTTACGTGACAGGTCGTGATGGATTTGACGCCTTCCCGCCCTTGCCCGCCAAGGTCGAAACGCAAAACATTTGCATGATCGGCCTGCGTTCTGTCGATGAGGCGGAACATGCGGTACTGGCGGGCGGTGATGTCGAACTGGTCGATATGCGCCGGATTGACGAGGAAGGAATCAGCACCCCGCTGAAAGCCTTTCTTGAGCGTGTCGCGGCCGTGGATGGGATGCTGCACGTATCGCTGGACGTCGATTTCCTTGATCCTTCCGTTGCCCCTGCCGTCGGTACCACCGTGCCAGGCGGTGCGACCGTGCGCGAAGGGCATCTGGTGATGGAAATTCTCTCGGACAGTGAACTCGTCACATCGCTCGACCTTGTCGAGTTGAACCCCTTCCTTGATGACCGCGGCACCACCGCAAACCTGATGGTCGATCTGACCGCATCGCTTCTTGGCCGTCGCGTCTTTGACCGCCCAACACGAGACAAAAAATGAGCTTGAAAGCATCGCAGCGGGCCATGGTGCCCTTCGTCAGCGTCGATAACATGATGCGCCTCGTGCATCACATCGGGATCGAGGCATTTCTTGCCGATCTCGCAAGTGAGATCGAATCGGATTTCGCCCGTTGGGAGTTGTTTGACAAAACGCCCCGTGTGGGCAGCCATTCGGATGTTGGTGTCATCGAGTTGATGCCAACGTCTGATGGTGAATTCTACGGCTTCAAATATGTCAACGGCCACCCCAAGAACATGAAAGAAGGTCTACAAACGGTCACCGCCTTTGGTGTTCTCTCGGACGTCTATAGCGGTTATCCGGTGCTGTTTTCCGAAATGACGATCCTGACCGCGCTGCGCACTGGTGCTATGTCGGCCGTGGCAACAAAGCACCTTGCATCCAAAGACGCCAAGACCATGGCGATGATCGGCAATGGCGCGCAGTCGGAATTCCAGTGCCTCGCAATCAAGGCCGTCTGCGGGATCGACAATATCCGCCTATACGACATCGACAGTGCCGCAACCGAAAAATGTATGAAAAACCTTGCTGGACTGGGTTTTCACATTACCCCCTGCGCAACGCCGGAAGAGGCGATTGAAGGTGCCGATGTGATCACTGTCGCCACCGCCGACAAGGACATGCAAACGATCCTCACCGATAATATGGTGGGGGCTGGCGTGCATATTAATGCCATTGGCGGCGATTGCCCCGGCAAGACGGAATTGCACCGCGATATCGTCGCGCGGTCTTCTATTTTCGTGGAATACCCGCCGCAAACGCGGATTGAAGGTGAAATCCAGCAGATGCCGGAAGATCACCCTGTAACCGAGCTTTGGCAAGTGATCACCGGCGCGCAGACTGGGCGCAAATCAGCCGGTGAAGTGACGCTTTTTGACGGTGTCGGCTTTGCCATCGAGGATTTCAGCGCACTGCGCTACGTCCACCGCAAGATCCAGGATACGCCTTTCTATCTTGATCTGGACCTGATCGCGGATCCTGATGATCCGCGTGATCTTTTCGGGATGATCAAACGCGCGGGATAGGCGGTTTTCTGTAAAGACGCATTATCTATCTTTTCGAAAGAATTAGCTGCGATTAAGGGTAGGCAAAGAACGAAAAAGGTATTTCTTCATGCACAAACGCACCCTTGCCCTGACCGCACTCATTGGCCTTCTCACACTCGCGGCCTGCAGTACGCCTGCCCGTGATATTCCGCTTGTTCCACAACCGACGCCGGGACAATTCTAACGCTTAGTGATAGGTAAATTCGCCCGTCACATGGCGCCATTCACCCGGGCTGATCATCTTGCGGTGGACAAACCGCACGGAATGCAGCGGACCTTCCAGCTCTTCGCGCCAAAAGCTGATGAAATTCAAAAGCTTGTTGTGGTCGGGTGCCAGATCATAGTCCTGCCATACAAAGGTGTTCAGAACATGCGGGTAATCCGGCATGTGATAGAACATCTCGGCTGTGGTCAGCCCGTAGCCTTTCAGCATCAATTCGGTTTCGGATGACATGTTTTTTCCTCTGCTCAGGTGAACCTCAAGTCCATGATTCCACCGGATAAATTTATGTCAACAAAAACAATATATTAGCAGCATGTGTCCGTGGCTGCTAACGCCTGATTGCATCCATCATTGCACCCCATATCAAGTGTCTGATAGAGTGGCTGCAACCAGATGTAGCAGTCCAAAAACCAACAGGCGGATCACGTGAACGATACCCCAGAAACACCTGAAAACGATGAAGAAAACCCGCCCATGCGTCCTGCGTATGAGGGGCCTTCTGTCACGATCGAGCATGAGCTGAAGACCAGCTATCTGGATTACGCCATGAGCGTCATCGTGTCGCGCGCGATCCCGGATTTGCGCGATGGTCTGAAACCGGTGCACCGCCGTATCCTCTATGCGATGCACGGCACGGGCAACACACCGGACAAACCTTACCGGAAATCTTCGCGCCCTGTGGCCGAGACAATGGGTAAATACCACCCCCACGGTGACAGTGCGATCTATGACGCGCTGGTGCGGATGGCGCAGGATTTCTCGATGTCGCTGGTGCTTTTGGATGGTCAGGGCAACTTTGGCTCCATGGATGGCGACCGCGCGGCGGCCTATCGCTATACCGAGGTGCGGATGGACCAGCCGGCGGTTTATCTGCTGGCCGATATTGACAAGGACACCGTTGATTTTCAGGACAACTATGATGGCAAGGACCGTGAGCCGACGGTTCTGCCTGCCCGCTATCCCAATATGCTGGTCAATGGCGCGGGCGGTATTGCCGTGGGGATGGCCACGAATATTCCGCCGCATAACCTGGGTGAAGTCATCGACGCGACGCTCGCGCTGATCGACAACCCTGACATGACGTCAGAGGAGTTGATCGACTACATCCCTGCCCCCGATTTCCCCACCGGCGGGATCATTCTGGGCCGTGCGGGTGCGCGCAAGGCCTATCTGGAAGGCCGCGGGTCTGTAATTGTCCGTGCCAAAACCGTGGTCGAGGAAATTCGCAAAGACCGCTATGCCATTGTGATCAATGAGATTCCCTATCAAGTGAACAAAGCCTCAATGATTGACCGGATCGCCGAGGCTGCGCGCGACAAGAAGATCGAAGGCATTGCCCATGTGCAGGACGAATCCGACCGCAATGGCGTGCGCGTGGTGGTCGAACTCAAGCGTGATGCCACCGCCGAGGTCGTCCTGAACCAGCTCTTCCGCTTTACACCGATGCAAACCTACTTTGGCTGCAACATGCTTGCGCTGAATGGCGGCAAGCCTGAGCAACTGACCCTGCGTGCCTTTTTGACCGCTTTTGTGGATTTCCGCGAAGAAGTGGTCGCGCGCCGGACGGCGTTTGAATTGCGCAAGGCGCGTGAACGCTCGCACCTGCTTTGCGGTCTGGCCGTTGCCGTTACCAATATTGATGAGGTTGTGGCGACCATTCGCTCGTCCGCCGATGCCGCGACAGCGCGCGAAAAGCTGATGACACGCCGTTGGCCTGCGGAAGCGATCCTTGAATATATCAAGCTGATTGATGATCCGACCCATCCCGCAAACGAGGATGGCACCTATAATCTGTCCGAAGCGCAAGCGCGCGCAATCCTTGAGTTGCGTCTGCAACGCCTGACACAAATCGGTGTGAAAGAAGTCACCGACGAGCTGCAGGAACTGGCTGGCAAGATCCGTGAATACCTTGAAATTCTGGGCTCACGCGAACGGATCATGCAGATCATCCGTGATGAGCTTACCGAGGTGCGCGATCTGTTCGCCGTGCCGCGCCGCACCGAAATCGTCGACTGGTCAGGCGACATGGAAGACGAAGACCTGATCGAGAAAGAGGACATGGTCGTCACTGTGACCTCGGGCGGCTATATCAAACGCACCGCCTTGGCCGATTTCCGTGCGCAACGACGTGGCGGTAAGGGTCTGTCGTCCATGGCAACCAAAGAAGAGGATGTGGTCACCACCCTCTTCGTGGCCAATACGCACACTCAGCTTTTGTTCTTCACGACCGATGGCATGGTCTACAAGCTGAAAACATGGCGTTTGCCGCTTGGCAGCCGCACCGCCAAGGGCAAGGCGATCGTCAATATCCTGCCAATTCCGCCCGGTGTTTCCATTGCCGCAATCATGCCTGTGGACCGCCCCGAGGAAGAATGGGACGACCTGCAAGTGGTCTTTGCGACCTCTGCGGGCACTGTGCGCCGCAACAAGCTGTCGGATTTCACCAATGTCATGCGCAACGGCAAGATTGCGATGAAATTTGAAGATGAGCATGCAGACACGACGCTCATCAACGCACGCATTGCATCTAATGAAGATGATGTGATGCTGATCACCGATAGCGGACGCGCCATCCGTTTCCCCGCAACCGACGTGCGCGTCTTCAACTCGCGCAGTTCGGTGGGTGTGCGCGGCATCCGTCTGCAAGGCGACGACAAAGTCGTGTCCATGTCTATCATCCGTCACTTCAAAGCCGAGGCGGAAGAGCGCGCGGCCTATCTGAAGATGCGCCGCGCGATGGCGGGTCTGGCCGATGATGCCGAAGTCGATGACGAGGAAGAGGCCGTGGCCGGTGCGATCAGCCCCGAACGCTATGCGGAAATGTCTGCAGCCGAAAACCTGATCCTGACGATCACGGCCAAAGGATCGGGCAAGCTGTCTTCAAGCCATGACTACCCTGTGCGCGGGCGCGGCGGCATGGGTGTTGCCGCGATGGACAAGGCGATGCGCGGCGGGCCTTTGGTCACGTCCTTCCCTGTTGAAATGTCCGACCAGATCATGCTGGTCACATCTACGGGCCAGTCGATCCGCGTGCCGGTTGAAGGGATTTCCTTCCGCTCGCGTGGGGCTGGTGGCGTCAAGGTGTTCGACACCGGAAAGGGCGAAACGGTGGTCAGCGTCGCCTGGATTGCCGATCAGGGTGAAGAGGACGAAACGCCCATGACAGAATAAACCAAAAGGCCCGCAGATTGTCGCGGGCCTTTTCTTTTGCGGGGCTGCGGATTAGATCACGCATATGGATAAAACACTCAATATCATCGGCGGCGGCATGGCCGGATCAGAGGCAGCCTGGCAGGCGGCGAACGCGGGCCTGAAAGTTGTCATTCACGAAATGCGCCCCAAGGTCGCAACCTTTGCGCATCGTACAGGCAACCTTGGCGAAATGGTGTGTTCCAATTCGTTCCGGTCGGATGACCATGAACAGAATGCTGTAGGCCTGCTTCACTGGGAAATGATGCAGGCTGACGGGCTGATCATGCACACCGCCCATAAACACCGCCTGCCTGCGGGCGGCGCGCTGGCGGTGGACCGCGATCCTTTCGCCGAAAGCGTGACAGCGGCGCTCAAGGCCCATCCAAATATTTCTGTGTCTTATGAAGAGATTAAGGCACTCCCTGAAAGTGGGAACTGGATCGTCGCGACAGGTCCCCTGACGTCGGGCGCTTTGGCCGAAGCGATTCAGGCCGAAACCAGCGCCGAGGCGCTTGCCTTCTTCGATGCGATTGCACCGATTGTCTATCACGAGAGCATCAACATGGATGTGGCATGGATGCAGTCGCGCTATGACAAAGGCGAAACCGAGGCGGAGCAGACCGCATACCTGAATTGCCCGATGACGAAGGCGCAGTATGAGGCGTTTGTTGATGCGCTCTTGGACGCCGAAAAGACCGAATTCAAGGAAGGCGAGACCGCTGGCTACTTTGACGGCTGCCTGCCGATCGAGGTGATGGCCGAACGCGGGCGCGAAACCCTGCGCTTTGGGCCGATGAAACCCGTCGGCCTGACCAACGCCCATGATCCGCAAAACAAGCCCTATGCGGTGGTACAATTGCGCCGCGATAATGCCTTGGGCACGCTTTACAATATCGTCGGTTTTCAGACCAAGATGAAGTACGGCGCGCAAAAAGCTGTTTTCAAAATGATTCCCGGCCTTGAAGATGCGGAATTTGCGCGGCTGGGCGGGATCCACCGCAACACATTCATCAACTCGCCTACCTTGCTTGACGATCAAATGCGCCTGCGCAGCCGACCCAATATCCGCTTTGCAGGGCAAATCACTGGCGTCGAAGGCTATGTCGAAAGTGCTGCCATGGGCCTTTTGGCGGGGCGTATGGCAGTTGCCGAAATGACGGGACGCAGCCTTGCGCCGGTGCCAAACACCACCGCAATGGGTGCGCTTGTCACGCATATCACCGGCGGGGCCGAGGCAAAGACGTTTCAGCCGATGAACGTCAATTTCGGGCTGTTCCCACCGTTGGATGGCGTCAAAAGCGGCCGCCGTGGCCGCAAAGAGCGCTACAAAGCCTATACCGACCGCGCCAAGATCGACTGGCAGGCATGGCTGGGCCAGACGATGCTGGACGCCGCCGAATAGCGTGCTGACGCGGTTTGCCCCCTCACCCACCGGTCCTTTGCATCTTGGACACGCCTATTCGGCGCTGACAGTCTGGCAGGTTGCGCGTGACATGGGTGGCACCGCCTTACTGCGGATCGAAGATACCGACAGCACGCGCGTGCGTCCCGCACATGAGGCGGGCATATACGAAGATCTGGCATGGCTCGGGCTGTCATGGCCGACACCGGTGCGTCGGCAGTCCGACCACTACGCGGATTACAACGCCGTTCTGGACCGGCTTGGCAAAGCGGGTCTGATCTATCCGTGCAGTTGCACACGCCGCCAGATTGCAGATGCGGGTGCCGTGCCGGGGGCCGACGGGTTGGTTTATCCTGGCACCTGTCGCCACCGCACAGTGGGTGATGCACAGGCAAGCGATGGGCTGCGGTTGGATATTGGCAAGGTTTTAGAGCGGGTTGATGGCCCGCTGCAGTATCTTGAAATCGGGACCGACGCGCCCGCGTTGATCAAGATCACCAAAGATACCCTGATCAATACCATCGGTGACCAGATCCTGCGGCGCAAGGACACGGGCGATCCGGCCTACCACCTTGCCTGCGTCGTCGATGATGCACTGCAAGGGATTACGCATGTGGTGCGCGGGATGGACCTTTATGATCTGACGCCGCTGCATGTGCTGATGCAGGCGCTTTTGGGCTATCCGACACCCGTCTATCATCACCACGCGCTGATTACGGACGCGGCTGGCAAGCGGCTGGCAAAGATTGATCATTCGAAGGCGCTGGCCCGTTACCGTGCCGAAGGTGCTACGCCCGCAGATATCAAGAACATGATCGGCTGGCGGGATTAGTCGGTGACCTCTTCGCCGTCACGTACAACAGTGAAAAAGCAACTGCGCGCGCCTGTGTGACAGGCCGGCCCCGTCTGGTTCACCCGCACCAAGAGGCAATCACGGTCACAATCTACGCGGAAGTCCACCAGTTCTTGCGTGTTTCCACTGGTCGCGCCCTTTATCCAGAATTCCTGACGTGAACGCGACCAATAGGTGACGCGCCCTGTCTCAAGCGTCTGCGCCACGGCATCGGCGTTCATCCATGCCATCATCAGCACCTCACCTGTTGCAGCATCTTGCGCAATCGCAGGGATCAGGCCTGCGTCGTTATAAAGCAGGGTTGCGGGATCGAAGGGCATATCAAAAACCTTTGCAAGCGGGGCGGCCCGCACTATCTAATGGGGTGTAAGAAAAAGGGCAACGCGATGTCGGCGGAAAACGATCTGATCAAACTCTACTCGGGGCGTATTCTGGCGCTGGCGGCGGATATGCCGCGCACCACGCGTCTGGACCATCCGACAGCGACCGCGAAAAAGCGGGCCCCTTTGTGCGGCTCAACAGTGACCGTGGATCTGGAACTGACCGATGGTGTGATTACGGACTACGGGCAGGATGTGAAAGCCTGCGCTTTGGGTCAGGCCGCGGCAGCTGTGGTTGGCGCGCATATCGTGGGCCTCACCCTCGATCAGGTACAAGCTGGTCGTGATGCGCTTTATGAGATGCTCAAATCAGATGGCCCCGTACCTGCTGCCCCCTTTGGCGATCTTGAGGTTCTCCAACCCGCTAAGGACTATAAGAACCGTCACGCGTCGATCATGTTGGCCTTTGATGCCACTCTGGACGCCCTGCACAGCCAACAGGCCAGCGCATAAAAAAACCGCCGCACATCCGGGCAGATGGCGGCGGCAGGTTTGAAAACGTACACAACTCGGTCCAGTATTCCATGGGGAGAGGCAAAACCCCCGCTTTGGATATCAGACAGGCAGGTCATCCAGCATTGCATTCTTGGGACAGGGCAATGTGACAGACCGGGTCGCGCACGTCTCGGCAGGTCAGATCAGCCCGGGCAAGGCCAATCCAACAATCAACATGACCATGAGGGCGGCAACACCCAAAGCATCTGCAACAATCGTGTCGCGGGAGCGTGCAATAACGGATTTGATCTCTTCAGCCATTGGTGTGTTCTCCTCATGTTCTGTTGCTACTTTGTTCTCACATCATTAACCACCTGTAAAGAACTTTTATAGAACATTTGAGAACATTTTGTGATTAATGAGGTTAACCCACTGATATTAAACGGATCGCTTTGTCCTGCTCCATCAGCCAAAGGAGCGTTCTGGCGGCCTTGCCGCGGGGTGTTTCCAGTTTCGGGTCGTCATTGAGCAGTTTGCGTGCGTCGGTTTGGGCCACTGCCATCTGGCCTGCCTGCCGTTCAAGATCGGCAATCCTGAACCGTGGAATGCCCGACTGGGCGGTACCAATCACATCGCCTGCACCGCGCATAGCCAGATCTTCTTCAGAAATCCGGAAACCGTCTTCGGTTTCGCGCAATATCTCAAGCCGGCGTCGCCCGCTTTCGCTTAATGGCGCCTGATAGAGCAACAAACAGGTCGATGCCGCAGACCCCCGCCCGACCCTGCCCCGCAGTTGGTGCAATTGCGCAAGACCAAAGCGGTCTGCATGTTCAATCATCATGATCGAGGCGTTGGGCACGTTGACGCCCACCTCGATCACTGTAGTTGCGACAAGCACCTTGGTGTCGCCTGCCACAAACCGTGCCATAGCCGCGTCTTTTTCCGATGGTGGCATCTGGCCATGAACCAGCCCCACAACCCCCTCGCCCAATGCCGCGCGCAATCGCTTGAACCGCTCTTCGGCGGCGGTCATGTCAACGACTTCGCTCTCTTCGACCAAGGGACACACCCAATAGGCTTGCCGCCCTTGCGCCACCGCATGCCGGAGCTTTTCCACCACCTCGTCCATCCGCGCAACCGATACCAGCGCCGTCTGCACAGGCGACCGCCCGGGCGGTTTTTCATCAAGCACAGACACATCCATATCCCCATATTGCGCGAGCGCGAGCGAACGCGGAATGGGCGTGGCCGTCATCACCAGCACATCAACCGCCTGCCCCTTTGCGCCCAACTGCATCCGCTGGGCCACCCCGAAACGGTGCTGTTCATCAATCACGGCAAGGCGCAAGTCATTGAAGGCGATATCTTTTTGAAACACCGCGTGGGTCCCGACAAGGATGTCGATCTCTCCCTTTGCGAGGGCGTCAAGCTTGGCCGCACGGACGGCACCCTTGTCGCGCCCTGTCAGGATATCCAAAGTTACACCGGCAGATTCCGCCAAAGGCCGCAACCCGTCCAGATGCTGGCGTGCCAGAATCTCGGTCGGCGCCATCATCACGCCCTGCCCGCCTGCTTCGACCACAGCCAGCAATGCCATCAGCGCAACGAGCGTCTTGCCCGACCCGACGTCGCCCTGAAGAAGCCGGTTCATCCGCAAAGGCGTGGCCAGATCTGCGACGATTTCAGCAATGGCATGGCTTTGTGCACCGGTTGGTTTGTACGGCAAAGCCTCAAGAACCTTTGTGCTCAGCACGCCTGTTGCCTGCGACGCGCGCCCTTTGGCCCGCCGTGTGGCCGCCCGCGCCAAAGCCAGCGTCAACTGGTGCGCGAAAAGCTCATCATAGGCCAGTCGTTCCCGCGCCAGCGCATGGGGCGACAGGTCGGACGTCGATTGCGGGCTATGTGCGGCCCGCATCGCCGCCGCCCAATCCGGCCAGCTCTCACGCGCCTTCAAAGCCGGATCAATCCATTCCGGCAGGTCCGGCAGCAAGGAAAGCGCCGACCGTGTCGCCTTCCACATCGCTTTTTGCGTAATACCGGCGTGCAGCGGATAGACCGGTTCGAATGCCGGAATATCGGCCGCCTCGGCCACGGGCAGCACGTGATCGGGATGGACGATCTGCGCGATGTTGTCAAAAATCTCGACCTTGCCGGACACGACCCGCCTTTGGCCCGTCGGCAACAGCCGCTGCAGATAGTCACCGCGCGCATGGAAAAAGACCAGTTGAAACGAGGTTTCCGCATCTTCAACATGCACACGGTAAGGCCGCCCGCGCGTGCGCGGCGGATGGTGCTCACCCACCGTCACCTCGACAGTGGCGACAGCGGGCGGCACAACCTCACGGATGCTGGCCCGTCTGTGGCGGTCCACGCCTGAGGCGGGCAATGTCATCAGGATATCAAGCGGCTTGGCGATGCCCACAGCCTCAAGGATTTGCGCCGATTTCGGGCCGATCCCGTCAAGCTTCGTCAGCTCTGCAAAAAGCGGAAAAAGGATTTCGGGCCGCCCGCTCATGCGTCGCCGATCAGGGCAAGCCAGGCGTCTTCGTCCATCGTCTCAACCCCAAGATCGGCCGCTTTCTTGGCCTTTGAACCCGCACCAGGGCCCGCGATCAGGATGTCTGTTTTCGCGCTGACCGACCCCGAAACTTTGGCGCCAAGGCTTTCGGCGCGTGCTTTTGCCTCGGCCCGCGTCATGCGTTCGAGCGTGCCTGTGAAGACCACAGTCTTGCCCGCAACAGGGCTGTCGGTGGCCCGCGCTTCGGCATCCTGCACGGAAAGCTCTGCGATCAGGCGGTCAATTGATGCGCGCTCGGCCTCTTGTTGCATGGTCGTCACCAGCGATGTGGCCATCACAGTGCCCACGCCGTCGATCCCGATCAGGTCTTCCCAGGCAGCGCCCGCGCCGATTTCCGCAGTGGTCATGGCCTGCTCGAACGCATCCCAAGACGCGTAGTGGTTGGCCAAAAGGGCCGCGCTGTTTTCGCCCACATGGCGGATCCCGAGCGAGAAGATCACGCGCGCGAGCGGAATTTCGCGTTTCTCGTCAATGGCATCAA
>NZ_DASYOK010000063.1:0-3750 GCF_036007805.1 Yoonia sp. | reverse complement strand
GCTTATCCCGCCCTGTTCCGCAAGATTGGCACAAAATTTGGGGCAGGGGACGGATCAACGACCTTCAACCTGCCAAACCCCACACCGATTGGCCTGAACACTTGGGCAATCCGTATCTGATGAAGGACGCGCATCATGGCTGACATCAAAGCAAGGCTCCTGTTCCGCAAGGGAACGGCTGCACAATGGGCCGCTGCAAACCCGGTCCTGTTGAACGGCGAACCGGCATGGGAAACCGATACGGGCTATTTCCGCATTGGCGACGGCGTGACGGCTTATGCTGGATTGCCGATCTACACCTTGGCCGCAAACATCACAGAAGCGCTGGCGGCAGCAGAAGCGGCGGCAGCATCCGCAAGCGTCTTTGATGGCGTGACGGCCAGTGCGGCTGAAATCAACATTCTGGACGGGGCGACCGTGACGACAGCAGAGGTCAACGCCTTGGATGGCGTGACCGGCACCGGCGCCGCAGTAATCAGGGCCGCAACCCAAGCCGCAGGGCGCGATGCTCTTGGACTGCCTGACTTCACCATATCGACATCTGCCCCTTCCGGCGGAACAGATGGTGACGTTTGGTTCCAGTATTGAGGATCTGACATGCCGATAGGAACCAAGCAAGGCGGCATATGGAGAACCCCCGGCGGGGTATTCGTCCGTGTGTCAGGGACATGGCAAAGGGTCAAGCTGGTCCATGTTCGCGTTGCCGGGATATGGCAGCTGGCCTTTGTTGATGCGTTTTCATTCAACATCTCTGGCAGTCTGGTTGATGTAAACCTGCGCAGCGCAGCCGTAGCAGCGGGATGGAACGGCATATCATCGGTAACAGCCACAGTCACATCCGGATCAGTGCTAAATGCCAGCTCCAATTATGCCTTGGTGATCAACGGCAGCTTTCCAAACGGCGTCTCCTTGATCAACAACGGGATCATTGCAGGGCGCGGCGGTGTGGGTGGCGCGGGCGGAACAGCGAGAGGCGATTTGCAGGTTGCCAACGGCGGCGCTGCAGGCGGTGCAGGTGGGCATGGACTTCTGGCGCAAGTGCCCGTCACGATCTTCAATAACGGCATCATAGCAGGCGGTGGCGGCGGCGGCGGTGGTGGTGGTTCGACAATTGCCAACCAGTTCGTTGACGACGGCAGCGGCAGCGGCGGTGGAGGAGGAGGAGGTAAATAATGGCACTTTATCTAAGGCGGCAAGCGGTTGCAGGTGGCGGTGGTGGCGGCGCAGGGCGCAGCAACAACTTTGGCTCATCTGGCGGCGCGCGTGGTGAGCGAGTCAGAGGCTCCACAGCATCAATCGGCGCAGGATTAACGATTACACAAGCGCTTGCTGGCGGCGGTGCCAATCTCAGCACCAATGGTGGCGGCGGCTTTCGCGGCGAAGAAATAGACCCCGGTGACGTGCATGCGCGCGGCGGCTGGGGAGGCTCCGGCGGGGCATGGGGAGCAGCGGGCGCAGCAGGTGGTGGGTCTGAATACGTGTTTCCATCCGGCCTCACATCAGGCGGCGGCGGCGGCGGCGCGGGCGGTCTGGCCGTCGTCGGAAACAACAACATCACATGGGGCGCGACAGGCGAGCGCTACGGAGGCATTTCGGCATGACCACGATCAGCTATACCTACACTATTCTGGCCGTCCATAACCGGACGATGGATGTGGGATATTCCAACCCTGACCACGGCAAGATGCTTGTCGGCGTCCGCAGGCCAAAGGTGGGCGAAACCGTCGATCAGGTGGTCGCGGAATACTCGCCCGCTGCATGGTGGGCGGAACAGGCCGCCACATTCGAGGACGTGCCGGTTGGCGCAACAGGGCAGGGCGCAACGGTATTCCCGACAACCGAGCCAGAACCGGAACCAACCCCGGAGGAAGCCTTGGCGATCTGGCGCGAGAACGCCGTGATCAGCCAGTTGCAGGCGCATTACACGCTCAAAGTCTGGGGGCTGCACGATCAGGTTGCGGCACTGGTCGCAGCCGTGGGAGACCCGTTGGCGCTGGCTTTCGAGCGGGCAACGGAGTGGAGACGCAATAGCACTGCCATTTTGACCATGTTTGAAAACATCACCTTGGCCGATGGCAGCACGCCCACGCCGGAAGACGTGGACCGGTTTTTTGCGGAAGCTGCGGAGTTCAGCCTGTGATCACCTTCACCCATCACAGCATCTTGTCGCTCAAGGACTTGTTCCCGGCGCTGGCCGAGGTGGCGCAAGACGCGATGCAGAAAGACCCGGACGAGTGCATGGCAGAGCTTGCCGTCTATGCCCGTCGCGGCGCGGATTGTGTGCTGGCCTACGACGCTGGCGCGCTGATCGGCTATTCGCTCTATGGACCCTTCGAGAAGTTCCATAGCTGGCAACGCCTGATCCCGCTCAAGATCCATCTTGGCTTGAAGGGCATCAGGGCTGTGCATGTGGCGCACCATCTGTATCTGCGCCGCGCTTATTGGGACACAGGAACGCATCTTGCCATTATCAGGGAATACTCCCGCGCGCTGATCGAGACGGGCGCACAGTGGTATCTGATCTGGGCCGCAAACGACGCCGCCGCGCAGTATTCCATCGCCAAGCCGGGGTCATACCCGCTTGTCGGGTTTGAGACGCCGCGCGGGGTGCAGATGGGTTTGCGCGATCTGGAAGAATATTTCCAAGTAACAGCACCGGAGGCGTCCTGATGCGCGTGACGATGGAAAACCAATCCGCACTCTTGCGCCAAGCCGCGATCTGGCACGGACAGGACGCCATGCGTGCCGATAGCACAGCCTTGGGTGTTGTGGATGATGCAGGCGAGTTGCACGCGGTCGTGACGATCGACAACCTGACCGCAAATTCGGTTGACTACCACATCGCCAGCAACGGGCGGCGCAAGTGGGCAACGCGCGGCGTCCTGCGCACGCTTTCGGCCTACGGTTTTGACTTCCTCTTGGTCAATAAGCTCAAGACCACAATTCCGCACTGGAACATCCGCGCGATCACTATGGCGCTACATATTGGGTGGAAGATCGAGGGCGTCACTAAATGTGGTGCCCATGACGGCACAGATGGTGTATATTTCGGCATGACGCGGGACGAGTGCCCTTGGATTGGAAAGGACGACTGACATGGGAGGCAAACCGCCAAAGCCAGATCCTCGGATTGGTGAAGCCGCAGTAAAGCAGGCACAGATTGCCGACCGCGCACAGGTTGCGGCGGAAGGCTTTGCCGAGCGCCAGCTTGATATGGCCGGTGAATACCAAAAGTTCATGCTGGATCAGGCCGCAGTCACAAACGGCTGGGCCGCAGAAGATCGGTCGCGCTACACCGATACGTTTATTCCCCTGCAAGACGACTGGATTGCCGAGGCGCAGGCTTATGACAGCCCTGAACGCAAGGCGATGGCGGCAAACGAGGCCGTGGCCGACGTGCGCCAGCAGTTTGCCCTTGGCCGCCAGCAGAACGAACGCCAGATGGCCGCTGTCGGGGTCAACCCCAACTCTGGCCGGTATCAGTCGTCAGCAAACCGTATGCAGTCCACAGAAGCCCTTGCCGCAGCAGGCGGGGCCAATGCCGCGCGCCGCAGGACAGAGGAAACTGGTCGTGGTCTTCGCGCCTCTGCGATCAACATGGGGTCAGGACTGGCAGTCAACCCCGGCACCAGCATGGGGCTTTCCAACAGCGCGGGCAGCACCGGCATGAACGCGGGCATGAATGGTGTGTCCAGCGCGGCAGGCATGGTCTCGGGCGGGGCGCAGACTGCGATGCAGGGCCAGCAAGGG
>NZ_DASYOK010000062.1:0-4504 GCF_036007805.1 Yoonia sp. | reverse complement strand
GACGTTATCGACCACGGGCGCGGCGGGCGCGGATGCAAGGATTTGCAGGGCAAGCTCCAATGCGTCCTTCTGCGTGGCGATGTTCTCGCGCGGCATACCCTTCAAGACCTTCATTGCGTCGATCTTGGCCTTCTCGGCGCGGGCCATCTTCTCGGCGGCCTCGCCTTCCAGCTTCGCAAGGTTGGCCTGTGCGGCGCGGCCCTCCATTTCTGCCTGTGCGGCCTTTGCCTGTTCGCGTTCCTCGCGTTCGGGGTTTGGCATATCCGGGTCGGCGTCGGGGTCTTCCATACCGGTGACTTGGCGGATGCGGTTTACCACCTCGTCGCCGCTCGGCAGATCCATCATTTCGACAACCAGATCCAGCAACACCATGACAATCTGCGGCGCGACGGGGCCAATCTGGGTCAACACCTGCATGAACTGCTGGACTGCGGCTTGACGCAGCGATGCGTTCCAAGCGTCTTCGCTGATGATGTAATCCGCCTTGGACTGCACAATATCGTTTTCGGGCAGCCCGTCGTTGATCGTCACATAGTCGGGCGATCCGCGCCGGTTCGTGATCCGGAATGTCTTTTCCTCCGTCATGAACTGCTCGGTCAGGCTCAACACCTTCTCGCCGTGGATCTGGCGGGCAAAGCGCAGGTTGTCGAAGATCGCGGCGGTGGACATTGCGCCCTGTTCCTGCCGGGACTGGATTGCCGTGCCGCTGGTGGCGTTGGTTGTGCGCCCCAATGCCTCGTCGGTGATACCCGATAGCGTCTGCACCATCGACATGGACAGGTTCATAATGTCGAGATGGGCCGATGCCAGATCACGGTCCACGTTGATCGACAATTCCTTGCCGGGTCGCTTAACGATGATCGCGTCGGACCGGCTGATTTCTTCCTCAAACTCGTCCAGATCGGCAACCGCGCCCTCGTCCATGATGACTTTGTTGCTGTTCAGGATCGCAAGAGCTTTGGACAGGCGCTTGTTCAGGTCTTTCTGGGCGCTGATCATGCCGCGAATAATGCCGTAGGGCGTGCTGTCGGATGACTTGCGATAGCCCCAGATCGGAGTGAACGGGTAACGGTTGTGGCGGTAGGGGCTGGGTGACATCCACAACACGCCTTGCAGGGTCATGATCATGACATGCACGCGCTGCGTCAGGCGCTCGCGCACCTCTGCAAAGCCACTGGAAACTGATACCTGATGCCCAACGCTGTCCGGGTCGTATATCTCGCCCTTGAACTCTCCCCCGGCCATGCGCTTTTCAATGACGGGGATCTTGAACCAAGCCTCGATCAGACGCACGCGATCGCGCTTGTATGTCGGGTGTTCGATACTGTTGTATCGCCCGTCTGCGGTGTCCGTCAGGTATTCTTGGCTGTCCATCGCCTCATCGCCGTGGCGGTCAAGAAATGCGCCCCATTCGTAGTGGCTGGACGTGCTGGCCTCGATGATGCCCTTGCGATCGGGAAACAGGGCGCAAGCGTTGTCCAGATCGCTCCACTTGGTCCGGAACATGAACCGGGCGTCTTCAAGGTCGAGATCCTGCGCGGCGCTGTCATAGATGATGCTGCGCCATGAAGCATGGGCCTCATAGATCGGCTCTCCCTCGCTGTCGTCCTGCACTCCGCTCTCGATCCAGCCCAAGCCTACCTTGGCGGCGTCTGCGAAGGACCGCGACACATGGAACTCGGTCTTGTTCACGTCGGCCAGATACTTGAGAAGGTGCGACTTCTTCTCGGCGCTGCCTCGCGCGCCCTTGTTGCGTGGCAGGATCTTGTAATCCGTCCGGGTTCGGCGCTCTGTGCCCAACACCCAGTTGATGCTCTGCGCGATGACGTTGTAGGTCAGCGGCTCTTGTCCGCGCTTTTGCAGGATCGCAAGCGACTGCTGGTCCCACTGGTCGTGATCGTAAAAATCCTCGTCGGTCTGCATCAGGCGGCGGGCCGGGCCTTGCGTGTCCAGCTCGCGCAGATAGTGGCCGATCAGCCTGTCATGCAGGTCTTTGGCATACTGGCTGTCGAGATCAGACTTTACCGCCTTCTCCACGTTGCCAAGCAAGGACGCAGAAGGCACCTGATAGCGATCCTCTGGCCTCTGGTCGGCCTTGGTGTAGCTCTCGCGCTGGTTCGGGGTGTCGTATGCGTCACGCATGGTCTTTCACCTCGATGTGCTTGGTCTTGCCGGTGGCGTTGTCCGTGACGATCATGTCTGCGACGATGGTGTGATGGTCGCGGGGGCGCGGCGGGACGGCCAGAAGATCGCCCAGATGGTTGCGCACGATGCCGATGATCTTGCGGACGTTGGCGAGATTGTTGGGGTTGAACCCAAGGTTGGCCGCGAACAGTGCGGCGTTGACCACAATGTCCCCTTCGTCGCCTGTCTCTTCGGCCCATGCCCATGCGCGAGACAGAGGGACAACGCAGGGAATGATGCGCTCGTGGTGGATGCGCTCCATGCGCGGCGTCAGGACCATTGCGGCCTCGCCTGTGTTCTGGTTCCACGTCAGCCAGACAAGCACATCGCCGCGCCGATAGGTGGCGTGACTGATCCGCAGGTCATACGGGGCTTTGTATTCAGCCGCGTCGTTCTCGATGGTGGTGTGCTGTGTCATACCCACATGCCTCCTGCTGGCCGGTTCTTGCGCGTGGGTCGCGTGACGCCTCGCTGAATGGATGGATCAAAGCCCTGCCCCCACTGACGCAGCGCGTCGGCGTAGTTTGAGTAGCGGTCATGCAGGGGTTCTTCGGTGAAAGCGTCGATGCGCTCGTTGTATCGCTTGCGGTAGTTGTCCAAGGCGGCGATGCCGTCGGCGCAGTTGGTGGCGTCCATGAAGACGTTGGATTTCAGAGCAAGCCGGGTCGAGTTGATCCCTGTCAGCACTTGCTGGACACGCGGGACAATCTCAAAGCGCAAGCCGGGCATAAGGTCTTGCAGGATTTCCACCGCGCTCTTGCCGGTTTGCAGGCTCTTGCTGGCTGCATCGTGCGGCAGGTAGTGGATGCCGTTGAGGTTGTAACCTCGGCTGATCAGGTATTGCGCGTAATGCTCAAGGCTCTCGCCGCTGTTCTCATAGGCATGGATGAAACGGTTTTCGCGGGCGACATGCTGGTGAAACCAGATTGCCGTGGTGTCATTCCATCCAAGATCCCAGAACGTATTGACCGGTGCCTCTGCGGTGTAGGGCACAGACCGTATGCGGCCCTCTGCGCGTAGCTGCTGCATTTCGTTGGCGTAGTATGCGCCACGGATTCGGCCCTGCTTCCACAAGCCCATGAGAAGCGCGTCACGCTCCTCTTGTGCCATCTGCAACAGCGCCTCGCGGTAGCCTGTGCCGGTCAGGTATGAGTTTTCAGACAGGCGGGCCGGTATGAAGCGGCGATTGACGGTCGTGATCGTGCCTTGCTCCACGTCATCAATGTCAACCGGTATGCAAGTTGCCTTGCCGTCTTCTTGGATGCCCCAGCGCTCCATTACCCATTTCTGGCCGGGTCCGTCTGGGTTCGTGGTCGAGCGGATGTAGCGCGGCAAGGTGCGATCAGCAGAACGGCAACGTGAGAACAGATAGAGATAGCAAACGTCGGTCGGCCAAAGGGTTAGCTCATCGAAGCCAATATAATTCCATGCGCGGCCCCGATACTTGAGGCGGTCGTTGTCGTTGTTCAGATAGCCAAACTCGATCTTGGCTCCGCTTGAGAACGTCCAGACCTTCTCTGTCGCGTTGTAGGACGCTTCCTTGTCGATCTCTTGGTATAGCTCAAGAGAACGGCCAATCAGGTCGCGCAACTCTGGGAAGGACCGGCGGAACAGGATTGCGCGGTGCCGTGGGTTTTCCAAGCCACCATGTTGCAGGCAAAGCGCGTCGATCAGAAGCGCGTCAGACTTGCCCCCGCCTGCTGCACCGCCATACAGAACCTCAAACTCATCGCAGGCAAGGAACTCGGATTGCTTGTCCGTGGGCTGCCAGACAACCTCCTGCGCGCTGTCGTGGTCAATCTGGCTCTGCATGGTCATGCGTCACCACTGTCGTGTTCAATCACATGACGGGTCGAGATCTCGGCAATGTCTTTCGGCGGGACGATCACAACGCGGGCTTTGACGGTATGCTCTATCGCGTTTCCGTCTTTGCCTGTGATCTCAACGGCAGACATGGGCCTGCCATGCGCGCGGTCGATGATAGAGTTGGCCGCACTGACGCGGGCGGCTGGTGGTGCGTTTACGTCTGCGACGATAGCGGCAAGCGTTTTGAGTGCGGCAGCGGCATGTTTGCGGGCCTCACCTGCGAATGTGACCTTTGCCTGCGAGACGATGCCCGGCTTTCTGCCTGCGCCTTTGCGCGCGCCACCATGCACTTTTTCCGGCTTGGCTTTTGATTTGCCAGCCGTGACTTGATTTACGCTTTGTTTTTTCAAGTCGCCCATGCTTTCCGATACCAGATATTGTGCCGACGCTGGCTTATAGGGGTATCATATACAACATGTTGTGTCTTGGTGAAAGGATGGGGTGCTATGTGGGC
>NZ_DASYOK010000061.1:0-8611 GCF_036007805.1 Yoonia sp. | reverse complement strand
AGCGGCCCGCCGTTTTGCTGATAGGGTTTGGCGGGATCGGTGGTGAGTTTGGAGATCTGGTAGATCTCGCCGTCATAGCTGACTTCATCCTGCGTCCAGCATTTGCGCAGGATTTCAACGACCTCGTGGCTCCGTTTATAGCGGAAAGCACTGTCGGCAGCTTCGCCGGGAAAATCCGAACTGATCACGTTGAGCGTCAGGCGCCCTTTGAGCATGTGATCGAGTGTCGCAATGGTGCGTGCGAGCATGATCGGTTGCACTTCGCCACAGCGGATCGCGGCGAGGAAATTGATCTTTTCGGTGAGCGGGGCCATGCCTGCAACAAAGGATAGCGTGTCTTGACCGACCTGATAGGACGAGGGCGCGAGGATGTTGCGGAACCCTTGTTTTTCAGCCGTGAGCGCGATGTCGCGGCAGTGCTCCCATGAGGAGCGCAGATCGCCGTCAGGCACGCCCAGAAACTGGTAATCGTCGGAACAGAGCGCGGAAAACCATGACACTTCCGCAGCATCCAGATCGGGGCTGGTGATGGGCACGATGGTCATTGATTCTCCTCCCCAGAAGATCGTGTTTCCACTTGCCTAGCACGCAAATATCTGTGCAACAATAGTGTATCAATTTTCATGTGCCGGCTCGGGGAGGTGCCGCCATGGCGACAGCCTCTGCCCAGTCATCGGCACTGCCGAAGTTCATTCAGTTGAGTGAAATGCTGATCCGCGAGATTGCCGCGGGGCATCTGGCGGATGGTGCGCGATTACCACCCGAGCGCGAGATGGCGGATGAATTGGGCGTGGCCGTGGGGACGTTGCGCAAGGCGCTTGCAGATGTCGAGGCCAAGGGATTGCTGGACCGTGTGCAGGGGTCGGGCAACTATGTGCGCCACCGCCCTGCAGTGAATTCGGTCTATGCGTTTTTCCGGCTGGAACTGCTCAAGGGGGGCGGTTTGCCGACCGCAAAGGTGCTGTCTGTTGATCGCTTGGCCAAGCCGATGGGCTTTGCGCGCTTGGGTGGAGACCCGGAGGGGCACCGGATCAGGCGGTTGCGGTCGCTCGATGGCGTGTTGGTGGCGCTCGAGGAAATTTGGCTCGATGGGGCGGCACGTGACCGGATCGCGGTGTCTGATCTATCGGACTCGCTCTATCACTTTTACCGCCACGAACTGGGTGTGGTGATTGCATCGGTCGAGGACCGGATCGGCGTTGATGTGGTGCCGGATTGGGCGCCAGCCGCCTTTCATCTGCGCCCCGGCGCACCTGTGGGTTATATCGAGCGGGTCAGCCTGACCGCCGCCAAAAACCCCGCAGAATTTTCGCGCACTTGGTATGACGCCAAGCGCGCCAACTACATCTCTCGTATGGGCAAAGGTTAAGCAACGTGGATACGGTAAACTACGGCCTGATCGGCTGCGGCATGATGGGTCGCGAACATATCTTGAATATCAATCTGCTGCCACAGGGCCGCGTGTCGGTGGTTTATGATCCGGTGGCGGAGCTGGCAGAATCAGCCGCGACCTTGGCGGAAAACGCCCATGTTGCGGGGTCGATTGACGCGCTTCTGGCCTTTGAGAATCTGGATGCGGTGGTGATCGTCAGCCCCAATTACCTGCATGTCCAGCAACTCCAGCAGATCGTGGCGACCCGCCCGCTGCCGATCCTGTGTGAAAAGCCGCTTTACACCGACCCTGCCGATGCGCCCGTGTTGGAGGCGCTGTTCAAGGATTATCCGCATCCTGTCTGGGTGGCGATGGAATACCGCTATATGCCCCCTGTCGCGGCCCTGATTGCGCAGGCCGAACAGGCGACCGGTGGCATCAAGATGCTGACGATCCGCGAACACCGCTTTCCCTTCCTGCCCAAGATCGGCGACTGGAACCGTTTCAACGCCAAGACCGGCGGGACCTTGGTGGAAAAATGCTGTCACTTCTTTGACCTGATGCGCCTGATTTTGCAGGATGAACCGGTGCGTGTGATGGCGAGTGCGGGGCAGTCGCTGAACCATATTGATGAGCGCTACGATGGTGAGGCGCCGGATATCTGGGACAACGGCTATGTGATCTTGGACTTTGCCAAGGGCGCGCGCGCCATGCTGGAATTGTGCATGTTCGCCGAAGGGTCCAAGTATCAGGAAGAGATCAGCGCCGTGGGGCCGAAAGGCAAGATCGAGGCGCTGGTGCCGGGGCCGGGGCGGTTCTGGCCGCAACTGCTGGGCGCGCCGCCGGTGCCGCAGATGATCATTAGCCCGCGTGCGCCCAAAGGCCCTTATGTGTCGGAAATTCCGGTTGACCCCACGTTGCTGGAAGCGGGCGATCACAACGGATCGACCTTCTATCAGCATCAGCGTTTCAATGCGGTCGTGCGCGGTGAAGGCGAGGTCGAAGTCACCCTTGCCGACGGGGCAAGGGCGGTTGCGATCGGGATGGCCGCGCAGGAAAGCGCGCGGACGGGACAGGCGGTGACGCTCTAGCTGTCCGCAATCATGTCGGAGGTGGCTGCCTCACAGGCGGCCCCTTCACACGAGACCATCGCCGCAGGAACACGCATTTCGCCGTTTTCTGTCATGATAATATAGGCACCTTCGGCGAAGCCCACATACTGTCCGACAATTGTGAAGTTTTGCGCCTTCAACGTCAGTGAGATCTGTTCTGCACTGACGCCTGAAGGGGAGATGAGTGCGATGGCACCCAACATCATTGTACCAATGATACCGTTTACTGTTTTCAACATTTTACTCGCCAATTTTTCAATTTTTTGCACGTTAACAAGCCTCACCTAGTGAACCTGCGCTGACCGCGTCAATGAAATTTTCCCGAAAATTATCATTCCCTGACCTAAAGGACAGCTACATCACTTTTTGCACGAAAAACGGCCTGAATGCTGCCGCAATTGGGCATCGAAACGCCATATTTTATTGGGCTTCTGGCCGTTTTCCGGTGATGCGCGTAAAGGGTGAGTCGCAGGTTGAGAACCCGCGCACCTTAGCCATGATCCGGCAGGTCTATCCTCAGCCCGTCAGCCCCGACAATCAGCGTCCCGTCGAAATGACCGGCCACAGCCTTGTGCCAGTCATCAACGCCATAGGCAGGGTCATCCGAGGGTAGCAGATGCGACAGGGCCAGCCGCTTGACCCCCGCATTCGCAGCGGTTCTCGCGGCTGCATCGGCAGGGCTATGGGAGCGGAGCAAATGCTGCATCAGTTTCTCCGAGCCATTTCCGACACGTTTGGTGAGTGCCGGAAGCGCCTGTTCCAGCATCGCTTCATGGATCAGAAGGTCTGCGCCGCGCGCGAAATCTTCGAGCGCTGTGATGGGCGCTGTATCGCCTGAAAAGACAACATGTGTTTGGGCCGATTTGAAAGAGAAGGCAAAGCAGTCAATCAATGGCGGGTGGACCGTGCGCATTGCCGTAACTGTCACACCGCCTTGTTCCATGACGTGGCCCGCATCAATATCGTGCAACTGCACCAGCGCGCGCAGATCAGGGCGGCCTTCGTCGGCGATCCGCAGGTCGATGTCGGCTTTCATTGAGGCCAGAAAACCGTCCCAATAGGTTTTGATCCCGACAGGCCCGTATATGTCGACCAGCGTTTTCAAGCCTGCCGTCCATGCGGTGTGGATGAGCGGGCCAAGTTCAAGGTAGTGATCGGAATGCAGGTGGCTGATGAAGATCAGGGAGATGTCCTTGAGTTGCATCCCCTGATCGACGAGCCCTTTGGTCACGCCCAATCCACAATCCACCACCATCTGCTGGCCATTGATGCAGAACAGGTTTGATGTGGGCATGGAAGAGCCGGGCCGGATCGCGGGGCCGCCTTTGGTGCCCAGCAGAATGACGTAGTTTTCGGACATGGTGACCCCTTTCAATCCGTGCTTCGGCTATCCGATCCGCGTGACCCTTGTGATCAGATCATGTGCTGCAGAAAGGCTGCGCGCCGTGACTTCGGCCATTTGCGGCAGGATCATCCACTCCAGCACCCATGCCGCGCCCGAGCGTTCCTGTTCATGGACCAGTGCATGGTGTATGCCCGCAAGCTGTGTCGCGTTGAAGCGCGCGTTGGTGACCAGCAATTCGGCCAGAACAGGGTTTTGTTTGTGTGGCATGGCAGAGGATGCGCCGCCGCCCTCCAAACCGATCTCTTCGATGCCTTGTTGCGCCATCAGGCAAATGTCTTGCCCCATCTTGCCGAGGCTTCCGGTGATCAGGGACAACAGGTTGGCATAATCGGCGATATGGTCGCGCATCGCATGGGGCGCTTTGGGCGGATTGCGCAGGCCAAGGTCTGTCGCCATGGCCGCCGCGATGGCATCGCCATGATCGCCGAGGGCCGCCCGATCTCCGACTGCCCCGCCAAGGCTGAGTACCTCGATCTCGGGGCGCAGGCGGGAGAGCCGCAGCGCGTGCCGCGCCATGGGTTGCGACCACGTGGCGAGGCGATCCGAAAAGGCAATGGGCAGGGCCGCCTGCATGCGGGTGCGCCCCATGATGGTGCGGTCGCGAAACTGGTCCGAGAGCGCGTCAAAATCGGCGGCCAAGGACGTGAGCCTGTCGGCAAGCAGATCGTTAAAGGCCTTGATCGTCAGGGCCAGCGCTGTGTCGAGCACATCCTGCGATGTGCTGCCCGTATGGACCGCACCGGCATCTGGACCTGCGACGCGTTTGAGTTGCGCGACCAATTCAGGGACAGGCACGCCATCGCGCATGGTTGCTATGTTGATCGCATCAAGATTGGGTTTGAAATTGGCGATCAGCGCAGCGACCTTTGTGGCCTGATCCGCACTGATCCGGCCTGTGTGCCCCAAGGCGCGCGTAAAGGCTGCCTCGCATGCCAGCATATGCTGCATCTGCTGCGCCGGACCCCAGATCGCGGCAGCTTCGCTGTTGCCGAGCAGCCCATTCAGCCATGGATGATGCGTGAACCCTGTCATTGGACCCTCTTATGCACCTCATTGATCGCTTGGGCCACCGTTTTGGGGGCCTCGATACAGGGCAGGTGGCCGCAGTCCGCGATCACCTCAAAGGTTGCACCTTGGATCAGCGCGCAAAGAGCGCGCACAAGGTCAGGTGGCGTGGAAAGATCCTCGCTGCCTGCGATGCAATGGGTCGGTATGGTAATGGTTCGGGTGGCCGCAGTTGCATCCGTGTCACGCAGTGCGGCGCAGACAGCGGCATAGCCGTCGGCGGGGGTGCGGGCCAGCATGTTGCGGTAAATCGCAAGGGCGGTGGGCTGTTCGGCCCTGAACTGCGCGCTGAACCACCGTTCAAGGATGGCAGGTGCCATCGCGCCGATCCCGTCGGTCTGGACCGCTGCGATCCGCGTATTCCACATGGCCGCGTCCCCAATTTTGGCGCCAGTGCAGCACAGGACCAGACCTGAAACGAGGTCTGGCCGCGTTGTTGCCAAACCCTGCGCAATCAGGCCACCGACGGAGACGCCGCATATAAGGGCAGAGGTCAGACCTGTTTGATCCATCAGTGCGGCCACATCACCGACCAGATTTGGCATGGTGATATCATTGCCATCGCTGAGACCTTGGCCGCGTTTGTCGATGCACAGCACAGGTGTCTCGGCAGGCAATTGCGTAATCACCGCGTCCCAGATGCGGAAATCCGTGCCGAGCGAATTGAGAAAGACCACAGCGCGGCCTTGGCCTGCCCGAAAGCGATAGTGCAGCACGGCACCATTGAGCGTTGCAAACATCATCGGGCGAGGGCCGTGCCGGCGCCTGTCATGCAGCGCTCTTTTGCAGGCCAAGAATGGCGCGCGCCTCTTGCCATGTTGCGACGGGGCGTTCGTATTTTTCGCAAAGATCAACCGCGCGCTGCACCAAAGCCGCATTCGACGGGGCCAGCGTGTTGCGATCAAGGCGGATGTTGTCCTCAAGCCCGGTGCGGGTATGTCCACCTTTTGAGATGGCCCATTCGTTGACCGTCAACTGCGCAGGCCCGATGCCGGCGGCGCACCACTGGGCATCGGGGGCAAGCCGTTTCAGGGTCTCGATGTAGAAATCAAAGATCGGTTCATCCGCAGGCATGGCGTTTTTGACGCCCATTACGAACTGCACATAAAGTGGCCCCTTCAAGCGCCCATCCGCGGCCATGCGGGTGGCCTGAACAATATGGCTGAGGTCAAAGGCTTCGATTTCGGGTTTGACGTTATAGGCCAGCATTTCCGAGGCCAGCCAATCCACAAGATCGGGGCTGTTTTCATAGACGCGCGTGGGGAAATTGTTGGACCCGACCGAGAGTGACGCCATGTCGGGGGCCAAGGGTAACATGCCGCCGCGTTCGCGCCCCGCGCCTGAGCGCCCGCCCGTGGACAGTTGCACGATCATGCCGGGGCAATGTGTTTCGATCCCTTCCTTCAGCCGCGCAAAGCGTTCCGGGTCGGAGGTAGGTTTGCCCGCGTCGTCACGGACGTGGCAATGGGCGATAGTGGCACCAGCCTCGAATGCGGCATGGGTGCTTTCGATCTGTTCGGCGATCGTCACGGGCACTGCCGGATTATCGGCCTGTGTCGGGACAGAGCCGGTGATGGCCACGCAGATGATACAGGGGTTTGTCATGGTCGGTTACACATCCAGAAAGACGGTTTCATTCTCGCCTTGCAGGCTGATGTTGAATTCATAGGTGTTTGCCTCGCCCTTGGCGATCAACGTGTCGCGGCGGTGCGCCTGTTCGATCAGGTTCAGCACCGGATCGCTGGCGTTGGCGCTCTCATCGTCGAAATACATCCGCGTGTTCAGGCCCACATTGATGCCGCGCGCGACCAGCCAGAGGTTCAGGTGTGGTGCGGATATGCGCCCGTCCGTGCCCGCAACGGGGCCGGGCTTGATGGTTTCAAGGGTGAATTTGCCAGTGTCAAAATCGGGGATCACACGGCCCCAGCCGCGAAAGCCCTCTTCGACATCGCCCGCACCGGCATAGATGCCAGCGGTATTGGCCTGCCATATCTCGATCAGCACGTCCTTGACCGGCGCACCTGTGCCGTCGGTGACCATGCCGGTGACGGTGATCCGCTGACCCTTGGCGTTGGGTCCGGCAATGTCATGGCCAAGTTCCTGCGCGTAGATGTCGAACCCGGCATCACCGGGTGCGAGGCCGATATGCACATAGGGGCCTGCGGTCTGCGAGGGGGTCTCTTTGAGGTAGTTGAGTGATTGGGTCATATCAATTTCCCTCCGGACGGTTTTCAAAGAAGGTCGAACGGCTGCCGCGCAGGATGATGTCGAACTTATAGGCAATACTGTCGAGCGGGATCGTGGCGTTCAGGTCAAGTGCTGCGACAAGCTGGTCAACGGCGCGTTGGTCGGGGATGGATTTCACGATGGGGCACTTCGCGATCAGCGGGTCGCCTTCGAAATACATCTGGGTAATCAGGCGCTGGGCAAAGGCGGTGCCGAACACCGAGAAATGGATATGTGCCGGACGCCAGCTATTAATCCAGTTGCGCCACGGGTAAGCGCCCGGCTTCACGGTGCGGAAGGTGTAATAGCCGTTCTCGTCCGTGAGGGTCCGGCCGCAGCCGCCAAAGTTGGGGTCAATTGCGGCGAGATAGCTGTCTTTCTTGTGCCGGTAGCGCCCGCCTGCGTTGGCTTGCCAGATTTCCACAAGCGTGTTGGGCACAGGGCGCGCATTTTCATCCAGAACGCGCCCATGCAGGATGATGCGCTCACCGATGGGATCACCGGATTTGGCGTAGTTGCGCAACAGGTCATTGTCGATGGCGTCGATATCGTTGTGGCCGAAGGTGGGGCCTGTCAGTTCGCTGGGCGAACCCTCGAGCGACAAAAGCGCGTTCTTCGGGGACCGGCCGAGGCTGGTTTTATAATCAGGTGCCAGTGCAGGGGGGTGCCATTCGCGGTCGCGTTGGTAAAGCGGTGATGTCATGTCTGATCCCCTTCCATTTCGGCATAGGTTTGTTTGGCAAGCTTGATCGCGTGATTGGCCGCAGGCACGCCCGCGTAGATCGCTACATGCTGAAAGGCCTCGATCACGTCCTGTTTGCTTGCGCCGGTGCGTGCTGTGGCGCGGATATGCATCGGGATTTCTTCGAAGTTCTTGGTCGCAGCCAGTAGCGCCAGTGTGATCATTGACCGTTCACGCTGCGTTATCCCATCCGACGCCCAGACCGTGCCCCATGCGGCTTCGGTGATCAGCGTCTGGAACGGCAGATCAAAATCGGTCTTGGCGGCTTCTGCCTTATCCACATGCGCGTCGCCCAGAACGGCACGCCGTGTTGCCATGCCTGTGTCAAACCGGTCTGTCATTGTGATCCTCCGTCGTGAGTGAATGTCAGACGCGCGCGTAAATCAATACGGCAAGCCCACATAGTTTTCCGCCATCGCCTTTTGCGCGGCTTTGTTGGACCGCAGGAATTCGAGATCGGCGACCTGCATTTTCAGATCGAATTCGGATTGATCAGGATAGCGGTGCATCAGAGACGAGAACCACCAGCTAAAACGCTCGGCCTTCCAGACGCGGGCGAGGGCCTTTTGCGAATAGCTGTCGATGCCGTCGGTGCTGCCGTTGGCGTAGAACTCGGTCAGGCCGTTGTAAAGGTAATGCACATCAGAGGCCGCGGTGTTCAGGCCTTTGGCCCCCGTGGGCGGTACGAT
>NZ_DASYOK010000060.1:0-13495 GCF_036007805.1 Yoonia sp. | reverse complement strand
TGGCAGCGCGGACCGTCGTGATAGGGCGCCAGCGCCTGTGCCGCCATCGCAGGCCCCAGATCGGACCCGCCAATGCCGATGTTGATCACATCGGTAATCTTGCCGCCCTGCCCTGTGAAACCGCCACTGCGCACATCACGCACAAAGTTTTCCATGCGCGCCAAAGTGTCCAGAACCTCTGGCATGACATCTTGACCGTCCACCATGACAGGCCCGCCATCAAGATTGCGCAATGCCGTGTGCAGCACAGCCCGCCCTTCGGTTTCATTGATCGGTGCACCCGCAAACATCGCGTCGCGCTTTTCTGCAACGCCCGCTTCGTCCAACAGCGCGATCAGCAAGGCGCGGCCTTCGGCGTCGATATTCGTTTTGGCGTAATCCAGCCGCATGTCACCCATTTGCGCCACAAAATCAGCAGCACGTGCAGCATCCAGCATAGTCTCGATCCGGCGGCTTGCGACAGCCTCGTGGTGGTCTTTCAGTTTGCGCCACATCTTTTACGCCTCCGCCCAGTGTACCGTTGCACCATTCAAGACAGCAGCCACAGGCGCCTCTTCGGGTGACAGATGCCGCGCTTTTTCCAGTGCGGCGCGTTTTTCGGCCCCCACAATCACTATATGCCGGCTCATCGCAGCGTTCAGGACCGCCGCAGACAGTGTAATGCGCGGCTCTGGCGCACCGGGTGCGCGCATGGCGACCAAGCGATCGCTGCCGTGCAATGCCAGATCAAGCTGATCGGCGCCGGGAAAGATCGAAGCCGTGTGCATATCCGCACCCATCCCCAAGAGTGCCACCGTCAGCGGCATTGCAGGGGCAAGATCAGCAGCAAGATCGGGGAGTTTCTCTTCAGGTGTCGGCGCATCGGCGTAGAGCGGCAGATAGGTCGCCGCCGCCGCACGATCGGTCAGCAACCTTTCGCGCAACAGCCGCGTGTTCGACCTTTGGGATGTTTCCGGGACCCAGCGTTCATCGGTCAACATCACCTGCACGCGCGCCCAATCCAGATCAACGCCACAGAGGCTGTCAAAAATCGGCCCCGGCGTTGTCCCGCCAGGCACCGCAAGCGATGCGGTGTCATTCGCGCGCAAGGCTGATGACAGCTCACTGGCCAGTTTATCAGCCAGATCCATCATCATCATTTCCGCGTCCGGATATTCAACGAGCTTCATAGGACCAATCCTCTTCTTCGGTCAGGTCAATTCAAATATGCCACGTGCCGGAAGGGCTTAGCCTTTGATTTCACGCCATTTCCGGCCATCGCGGTGCAGCAACATCATCGCATCTTCAGGCCCCGCAGAGCCTGCGTCATAATGCTTGGGCACGTCATTGCGCGCCTCCCAGCTATTGATCAGCGGATCAGTCCAGGCCCATGCCGCCTCGACCTCGTCACCGCGCATAAAGAGCGTCTGGTTGCCACGGATTACATCCATGATCAGGCGCTCATAGGCGTCCGTCACATCCTCGGCCCCGTCACCCAAGGCATCGGCAAAGGTCATATCGAGCGGCACATCAATCAGGCGCATGCCCCCCGGACCCGGTTCCTTGATCGTCACCTGCAAATCAATGCCTTCGTTGGGTTGCAAGCGGATCGCCAGAATATTGCGATGGCGGGCCTCATCACCCTCAAAAATCGTATGCCCGAGGTCTTTGAACACCACAGCGATCTCGGAGGACCGCGCCTTCATCCGCTTACCTGTCCGCAAATAGAACGGCACACCCGCCCACCGCCAGTTGGCGATGTGACAGCGCATGGCGATAAAGCTTTCGGTAAAGCTGCGGGGGTTTTCGGCATCTTCGCGATAGCTGGGTCCATCGGGGCCTGCATCATACTGTCCACGCACGATATGATGATGATCTATGGACTGTAGCGCCCTGATAACCTTCAGTTTTTCGTCGCGCACAGCATCTGCTTCAAACTGGCCTGGAGGCTCCATCGCGATCAGGCACAACAACTGCATCAGGTGGTTCTGCACCATATCGCGCATCGCGCCGGATTTGTCGTAATAGGCCCCGCGCCCGCCAACACCGACGGTTTCGGCCACCGTGATCTGGATATGGTCGACGTAGTGGTTGTTCCAAAGCGGCTCGAACAGGACATTGCCAAAGCGCACAGCCATCAGGTTCTGCACCGTCTCTTTGCCCAAATAATGGTCGATACGGTAAATCTGGCTTTCGTCAAAATGTGCCGCCAGCGTCTGGTTCAATTCACGCGCTGTCTCAAGATCGCGGCCAAAGGGTTTTTCCACCACAATGCGGCTATGGGAGTTCGCAATCTTGTTGGTGTGCAGCCGTTCGGCCAGATCACCAAACAATGAGGGTGCGACCGAAAAGTAGAACGCCTGCACCACGTCTTGACGGACAATCGCTGCCAGATCGGACCATCCGTCCTCACCGCGCGCATCAATCGCAACATATTCCAGTTGTTCAAGAAAGGCGTCTAAGCCATTCTTATTCTTTGCTTCCGCACCACCAAACTCAGCTACGGCATCGGCAATCATCGCGCGATAGCCGTCGCCGTCCAGTTCAGACCGCGCGGCCCCGATGATCCGTGAACCGGCAGGCATTTGCCCCGAAAGAAAGCGCCGGAACAGACCGGGCAGGATCTTGCGCCGGGCCAAATCGCCGGTGCCGCCAAAGATCACGAGATCGAATTCATCGACAGGAATGACGCGAGAGACCAAAATAAACCCCCATAGGATGCCGCGTTAGCGCTAACGCGGCTTTCCTACCCCGATGCGTCCCGCAAGTCTAGCACTGCTGCGCAGTTACGCTTCGAGTTCTGCATCCCAATAGAGGAAATCAAGCCAGCTTTCGTGCAGATGGTTGGGCGGAAATTTGCGACCGACGTTATGCAACTGTTCAGGCACAGGACGGCGCGGTGGTTTTTGCAGGCTCATGCCGCATTGCTTGAGCGACCGCGCCCCCTTGCGCAGATTACAGGGTGAACAGGCCGCCACCACATTTTCCCAACTGGTGATACCGCCGCTGGCACGCGGGACGACATGGTCAAACGTCAGATCACCGCGCGCGCCGCAGTACTGACAGCAAAACTCATCCCGCAAGAACAGGTTGAAGCGGGTAAACGCCACCTGCTTTTGCGGCTTGATATAGTCCTTAAGCACAACAACCGACGGGATTCTGATGATCGTCGACGGGCTGCGCACCACCTCGTCATATTCGCTTACGATATCGACGCGATCGAGCCAGGCCGCCTTGACCGCCTCCTGCCAAGGCCAGAGAGACAGCGGGTAATATGAAAGTGGCCGGTAATCTGCGTTCAGAACCAACGCCGGATAGTGTTTGAGTGCGCCTGGTTCGCGCACAAAGTCAGTTCTGAAGTCGGCCTGCGTCATCTGTCACACCCCAAGTAAGGCTGTGCGGGACCAGTCAAAGCGGCAACCCCGCATTCATCTTAATTTAGACTATATATCGCGTCAGAAATGTGACAAGCCCCAGAATATGCGACAAAAACTGCAACGCGCGCCGCATTTAGGCAGCCAGCGCATCCTCTGACAGCATCACCTGCGCGCGGCCCTGCATTTTGGCCCGCAATAGGGCCGCCTCGGCGCGGTGCATCAGTTTGCTCAGCGTGGTTTCACCATCCGCCAGAACGACCCCTACTGACACGGTCACTTCGAATCGCGTCTGACCGGTTGTCACCAGCAAACCTTGGGCCAGCCGTTCAGCAATCTCGCGTCCCGCTTCCAAGGGCGTGCCCGGCAAATAAACGGCGATGGTTGCGCCGTCGATCCGCCCGACCACATCAGTGGTCCGCGTCACCTCGCGCAACCGGATGGCCAGCGCCATCAGGCACAGATCGCCCGCATGGTGATCATGTCTGGCGTTGATTTGCCCCAAGCCGTCAATATCCAGCATCATCAGCACACCGGTTTGCAACAGTTTACGTTCTGTGTGCCGCAAAAACGCTTGCCGTTGAAGCAAGCCGGTCATCTGGTCGGTCTCGCTTGCCTTGATCAATTGGACGCGCAAACGGCCCATATCGGTCATGATCCCAGTGGCGACTGCGTAGAGCGGCAGGCCGATCATCACCATCGCGCCAAGGTACTGTGCCATAACACCGTGAAACGCATGATCGGTCAGCACATCATGCGCAAAAACCGTGCCAACCACGCCCAGCGCCAAAACACTGTACCGCAGCACCCAGCCCAGCCGGTCCTTGGGACCTAGAAGTGAAACAATAGGACTGTGCATGACTTTGCCCACATTTAATGAGAACCCGCGCTCCCGCGGCCCTTACTGGCATGAGAATGGTAATAAAGTCTTGAGAAAGTGGACAGATTGACGCACTCTAGCTCATCCCCAGCCGATCCCGCATGAAGGCCAGCGCCACCGAGAGCCCATCCGGTGCAATGCCGTGCCCTGTGCCCTTCATGATATGGGCATAGACCTCGGTCCAGCCTGCCTCTTGCAGCGCCTCTGCGGCCTGCGGCAGCGATTGGGGCGGCACGACATCATCGGCATCACCGTGGATCAAGAGGACCGGTGGTCGGCTTTGCGCTTCATCAGCCAGCGAATCCGGCTCCAGTAGACGCCCGGAAAAGGCAACGACACCCGCAATGGCATCTTCACGGCGCGGCACCACATGCAGCGCCATCATCGTCCCTTGCGAAAAGCCCAGTACGATCATTTGTTCCGGCAGCAGGTCTTCATCGACCATCACCCCATCAAGAAACGCATCCAGATCTGCCGCCGCATTTTCCATACCGGCGCGGCTTTCTTCCTCGCTTGAGCCGTCAATCCACGGGATCGGGAACCACTGCAGACCCATCGGGGCTGCGATACAGGCCTCGGGCGCGTCAGGTGCTATGAAAAGCGTATCGGGCATGTGCTCGGCCAGCGGATCGGCCAACCCGATCAGATCCGCTGCATTGGCGCCATAGCCATGCAGAAAAACCACACATGATCGTGTCTCGCCCGAGACCGGTTCGCGCCGCTGTGCTTCCAAAGCCCGTGTCATCTGATGCCTTCTCTTTGTTTGCTGTGTTTGTAGTAGGCCCACATGATGCGGGCTGCAACCGATCGCCACGGCGACCATGCTTGCGCCATCACGCGCAGCTCTTTTTCTTTGGGGCGCGCGGGCAGATCAAAGATCAACCGTGCCGCTTCCTGCAACGCCAGATCACCCGGCGCAAAGACATCCGCCCGCCCCAGCGAGAACATCACATAAATCTCGGCTGTCCACGCGCCGATGCCGGGAACAGCGGTGAGGGTCTTGATCACTTCACACGCAGGCATTTGGCGCAGGCCATCATAATCAATCCCGGCACTGGCCAAAGCATGGGCATAGCGCGCCTTTTGCTGGCTCAGGCCCAGCGCGCGCAGATCATCCGTGCTGGCAGTGGCCACCGGATGCGGTTCCGTCATCCCTGCCCTCTGCAACCTTGCCCAGATCGCATTCGCCGACGCGACGCTGACCTGTTGGCTGACAATCGCACTGAGGAGTTCGGCAAATCCATCCGGTTTCAGCCGCAACGGCAAGGGTGGCAGCCCGTCCATTGCGCGGGCAAACCGCGGCTCGCGACGGCCAAGCCAAGCCGCCCCTTCGGCAACACAGGCATCCCCTAGGATCACACGCTCTTTCACAGGGCTTTCACCCAAGCGAGTGCGGCCTCCACAGTCTCGACCACAGGCCAATCGCCTTGCGGTGGCCGCGCGATCATGAGCACGGGAATACCCAGTTGCCGCGCAGCGGTCAGCTTGGTGCCGCTGGCCGCACCGCCCGCGTTCTTGACCACCAGATATTGCACGCCCAGCGCGGTAAAGAGCGCCACTTCATCCGCGACCGAGAACGGTGGCCGCCCGACCAGAAACCGCCCGCCCGCAAATGGAAACGGCTTGTCGGGTGGATCAATCTGGCGACAGATCACCTCGCGCCCGGTCAGGTTGGCAAAACGGTCCAGCGTCTGACGCCCCGTGCCAAGGAACACAACCGAGCCTTCTGGAATATGGGCCGCAGCTTCTGTTTCCGAAGTAATCTCGATCCAGTTGTCCCCTGCCTCGGGCGTCCATGGAGGGCGCAGGAACTGCACATAAGGCAGGCCAAGTGACTGGCAAATGGCTGCTGTCCGCTTCGTGATGCGGTTTGCAAAAGGATGGGTCGCATCCAGAACGGCCGTGATGCGAGCCTCTTGCAGATAGGCACGAAACCCGTCCGCCCCGCCAAAGCCACCAATCCGTGTGGGCAAGGACTGCGCCGCAGGGGCCCGCGTTGCACCGGCCAGCGAGATCACCGCATCATGCCCCTGCAAGCGGTCCGCGATCTGCCGCGCCTCTCCGGTTCCGCCAAGGATCAGCAATGTCATGCGCCAGCCCTAGCGATAGTCGTGCCTTTACGGTCGATGATGATGATATCGTAGGCAATCCCGCCTGCGCCGAAACGCGCTTGCACCTGCGTCAAGGCTTTCTCGGCAACCTTCTGCGCCAAAATGGGCCCTGCAATCTCATAAGCCTCAAGCGCAGTGTTCGCCTCTGCCACGCGCGGATCACCCACCATCGCCGCAAGCCCTTCAAAATCCACCTGACTGCGCGCGGAATGCAAATCCACCGCGCCCTGCGCAAGTTTCGTGATCTTGCCGATACCGCCACCAATCGTGACGCGCCCCACAGGGTGTTTGACCAGATACTTCAGCATCCCCCCAGCGAAATCGCCCATATCCAGCATCGCGTGATCGGGCAGTGCATAGAGCGCCTGCACCGTTGTCTCTGACGTGGCCCCCGTGCATCCGGCCACATGGGTCAGACCCGCCGCACGCGCCACATCAATGCCGCGATGGATCGAGGCGATCCAGGCCGCACAGCTAAAGGGCCGCACAACGCCCGTCGTGCCAAGGATCGACAGCCCCCCCGCAATCCCCAGACGCGGGTTCCATGTCTTCAGCGCAATCTCTGCGCCTCCCGGCACGGACACCTCGATCACCACGTCAGGGCGCTGCCCGTAGTGCGCCGCCATGTCTTCAACAACGTCCGTCATCATCTGACGGGGCACGGGATTGATCGCAGGCTCGCCCACGCCAATCGGCAGTCCGGGTTTGGTGACGGTCCCCACCCCCTTACCTGCCTGAAAAACAACGCCCCCCTGCGAAGGGCGCACTGTCACCACAATCAGCGCCCCATGTGTCACATCGGGATCATCGCCTGCGTCCTTGGTAATGCCCACACGCGCCCAGCCCTCGCCCGCCTCCGCCAAAGCCAGTGGAAAGACCGGCGTTTCGCCCTTCGGCAGCACGATCCCCACCTCGCGCGCAAAGGCACCGCCCCAAAGACGCATCAAAGCCGCCTTGGTCGCCGCCGTTGCACAGGCCCCCGTGGTCCAGCCACGGCGCAATTGGGGTGTGGTGTCATCACTCATTGCGCGCGACGATAGGCAGGGCGGGCGGTGACGGCAATCACCAATACGAGGTCGTTTGCCACCTTTCCAAGCCAATCAATCGGCGGCATAAAGGGGGCATGAGCACCAATATCTCTCTCCCCTCCCATACATGGCCCACGCTGGAACGCGGCTGGGTCTGGCTTTGTGGCGCGGGTCCGGGCGATCCGGGGCTGTTGACGCTCCATGCGGTCAATGCGCTGCGTCAGGCGGACGTGGTGATCTATGATGCGCTGGTACAGGAACAAATCCTGTCATGGGCCCCGCAGGCCGAACACATCTACGCAGGCAAACGCGGCGGCAAACCGTCCGCCAAGCAGCGCGATATCTCGCTCCGGCTGGTTGATCTCGCGCGAGCTGGCAAACGCGTCCTGCGTCTGAAAGGCGGCGATCCTTTCGTCTTCGGACGCGGTGGCGAAGAGGCCCAGACCCTCGTGCAACATAACATCCCGATCCGTATTATTCCGGGCATCTCCGCAGGGATCGGCGGGCTGGCCTATGCGGGTATCCCCGTCACCCACCGTGACGTGAACCAATCAGTGACCTTCGTGACAGGCCATGACCAGTCCGGCAACACGCCTAGTTCGCTTGATTGGGCCAGCATCTCCAAAGGCAGTCAGGTCATCGTCATCTATATGGGCATGAAACACATCGCCCAGATTGCCCAGCAATTGATCACCGCAGGGCGCAGCCTGCATGAACCAGTCGCGGTGGTCACGACTGCGACGACCGAAGACCAACAGGTGCTCGAAACCACACTTGGGACCATTGTCGAAGACATCGCTGTGGCGCAACTGGCCCCGCCTGCGATTATCTGCATCGGGCAATCCGTGCTGATGCGGCAGGTACTCGATTGGCAGGGGATGGCCGCAGGGAACCCGCCGCGCAACCTTGACCCCTTGGGCCGTGGCCGACCCGCCGAATCTGCCTGAGGCACAGATGCCGCCCCTCTTTCCATGTCCGATCAAACTTCCGCCGGAGGCATCCCCGCGCCTCGTTACGCGATGAGTTTCATTCTTGCAGCCCCCGCTTCGGGCAGCGGCAAAACAACCGTCACCTTGGGCATACTGCGCGCGTTCAAGAACCGCGGCATGGAAGTGCGGGGCGCAAAATCAGGTCCGGATTACATTGATCCGCGGTTTCACGAAGCCGCCTGCGGACAGTCCTGTCTGAACCTTGACGCGTGGGCCATGACCGCCGCGCGCATCACGTCGCTTGCCGCCGGTCCGCTGCCGCTGATCATCGAAGGCGCGATGGGTCTTTTTGACGGCGCCCCGCCCGACGGAAAGGGGGCGACTGCCGATCTTGCGCGTATTCTGGGGCTGCCCGTCATCCTGATCGTTGATGCGGGCAAAATGGCAGGGTCGGTCGCGCCCTTGGTCCAGGGGTTCATCGCCCATGACGCGGCTGTGCGGATTGCCGGCGTGATCCTCAACAACGTGGGGTCGCCCCGACACGAAGCTATGCTCCGGCGCGCGCTTGCCGGTGTACCTATCTTCGGCGCTATTCCCCGCACAGCCGCCCTGACCCAGCCGTCACGGCACCTCGGTCTGGTACAGGCGCAGGAAAGGCCTGATCTGGAGGCCTATCTTGATGCGGCCGCGACCCTGATCGCAAAGCACTGCGACATGAATGAAATACAAACCCTGTTGCACCCCTCTACAGACGCACGCGGCCCGACCCGCAAAGCCATTCCGCCAGCCCAACGCATTGCTATTGCCCAAGACGCGGCCTTTGCCTTTTGCTATCCGCACCTGCTGCAAGACTGGCGCGACGCAGGGGCAGAGTTGCTGTTCTTCTCGCCACTCGCAGATGAACCCGCACCGGAGACAGATCTCATCTACCTGCCCGGCGGCTATCCCGAACTCTACGCCGGTCGTCTTGCTGCGAACGCCCGCTTTCTCGGATCGTTGCGCAGATCAAACGCACAGATCTACGGCGAATGCGGAGGCTATATGACCTTGGGCGAGGTCCTGATTGACGCAGACGGGACAGCACATCAAATGGCAGGGCTCCTCGCGCTTGAAACATCCTTTGAGAAACGCGCATTACATCTCGGCTACCGCGATCTGCAGGCGCTGTCGGGTCCCTTTGCGGGGACATGGAAAGGGCATGAATTCCACTATGCCACGACCCTCAAGACCAACGGCACACCGCTTTTTGCAGCCGCCGATGCCGAAGGCACGCCCCTGCCCGCCATGGGGTTGATCCAAGACAATGCCAGCGGCAGCTTCGCCCATATTATCGACGCAGCATAACCAAGGCCTTGCCCTGCCTCAGGCGCAGGCGTAACGATATCAAAATGATAATAGCTGATGACACGCGGGCCAAACGCAATGTGGCCGTTTTGGTGCTCGCCCAAGCCATTCTGGGTGCGCAACTTCCAATGATCTTTGTTGTGGGCGGACTTGCGGGCGGGCAACTGGCCACGAACCCCTGCCTTGCCACCTTGCCGATCTCGTTCATCGTCTTCGGGTCCATGACCACCGCACCCTGGATCAGCCCCTTGATGCAGCGTAACGGACGCCGCTTTGGCTTTTTCATCGGGGCCTTTGCGGGGGCCGTGGGGGCGGCTGTCTCGGCTTATGGCCTTTACACAGGCTCGTTCCTTGTTCTGTTGGCAGGGTCTTATCTCACCGGCATCTACATGTCCGCGCAAGGCTTCTACCGCTTTGCCGCCACGGATACCGCCTCCGAGGCGTTCCGCCCAAAAGCGATTTCTTATGTCATGGCCGGCGGGCTTCTCTCGGCGGTGATCGGCCCGCAACTCAATAAACTGGTACAGGATGTCTATGTCGTGCCCTTCCTTGGGACCTATATGGCCATTATTGTGCTGAACCTCGTGGGAATGCTCCTGTTTCTCTGGCTCGACTTGCCCAAGGGGACCCGACGCGAACCGGAAACCACAACGGTGGTCGGGCGTTCGCGGCTTGAACTGCTGCGCGATCCACGGGTGCTTGTGGCGATCATCTGCGCAATGGTCTCCTATTCGTTGATGAACCTTGTGATGACTTCGACACCTTTGGCCGTGGTGGGTTGTGGCTTCACCACAGATAACGCCAATGACATCGTCTCGGCCCATGTCTTGGCGATGTTCGCCCCCTCCTTCTTCACCGGCCACCTGATTGCGCGTTTCGGGGTCGAGCGGATCGTCTCGCTCGGGCTGATCATTCTGGCCTTCGCCGGTGTCGTGGCCCTGTCAGGTGTCGCACTGACGAATTTCTACATTGCGCTGATCCTTTTGGGGCTTGGCTGGAACTTTGGTTTCATTGGCGCGACCACAATGCTTGCAGGCGCACACCGCCCCGAAGAACGCGGCGCCGTCCAAGGTATGAACGACATGATCGTTTTCGGCATGGTCACCGTAGCTTCGCTGGCCTCGGGCGGTTTGATGAACTGTTCAGGCGGCACCGCCGTCGAGGGCTGGAATGCCGTGAACCTTGCGATGGTGCCGTTTCTGGTGCTGGCAGGCGGGTCGCTGATCTGGCTGGTGCGGCAACCCAGAATGGCGGTCTAGAGACCAAGATTTTTCGTCGAAAAATCTTGGGGGGGTGCCAACAATTTTCGACGAAAATTGTTCAGTGCCACCAGCCGCGCAAGGTTACGTGGAGGAACCGCAGACTGTCGCGCGCAGGGTTTACGTCAAGCGCATCCGCCACAACACGTGCCGGTTCACGCTGAACCTTTTGCAGAACAGGCCGCGCATGATAGCCCGCAATCAACGCAGCTCCCGCTGCCTTTGATACGGCACGCCTGTTCTTGCGCGCCTGGTCCATCCGCGCCAGTCCAGACTTGGCCAATTCAGCAATGGCCTTTTCAGTGTTGTTCGACAAAGGCTTGCGCCCTTGCGCGGTCAGCGCGGGGTAGGCCTGAAGAATATTCGCAACCCCCACGCCATAACCAAAGTCACGCACGACCACTTCATCTGCCGCCCCCAAGAGGCGCGCCGCAGTCCACATTAGATTCGCCGAAGTGGCGTTGATGTATTCATCAAAATGCGCGCGGTCCTCGAACGGTTCGGAATAGATATCCCACCGCCTCGCAGCCACGAGACCGTCAAGACAGCGGGCCCCTTCAGAATCCAGACAGTCAGCCAGCGCATCCACCACCTCATGGCGGCGTGGTGTCTTGCCGTCAGCGATCTCTTCCAGAGCATCACGCCACCATTGCAGGCGCATTTCGGCGATCATGGCCTCTTGTGTCACCCAAGGGGCGCGCGCGACCTCGATGTTGAAAGCATAGAGTGGAAACAGGATTTTGCGCGCTGACACGGGTGCTGCCATGGCCGCGCGAAAGCGCAGCGGATCGGCCTTTTCCACCAGTGCAGCGCAGGCCTCAAAGCTCATGCATCTGCCTTTGCGCCGTCGCGGATCAGCTTCCAATTGATTGCGTCAATCAGCGCATCAAAGGACGCGTCCACGATATTGGCGCTCACCCCCACTGTCGACCACGACCTGCCCTTGCCATCCTCGCTGTCGATAATGACGCGGGTCACAGCCTCGGTGCCGCCGTTGGTGATGCGCACCTTGAAATCGACAAGCTGCATGTCGTCGATGATGTCCTGATAAGGGCCAAGGTCCTTGGACAAAGCACGTGACAGCGCGTTTACGGGGCCTTGGTCCGACCCGTCGGGCCCTTGGCTTTCACTGACGTTCAGCATCTTCTGGCCGCGCACCTTGGTGACGACCACGGCTTCGGAAATCGACACCATCTGGTTGCGCTTGTTCTTGCGCCGCTCAACAGTGACACGGTAGCGCTTGACCTCGAAGAAACGTGGCAAAGCGCCAAGTTCTTCACGCGCCAAGAGCTCAAAACTCGCCTGTGCGGTGTCGTAGGAATAGCCCTGCGCCTCGCGTTCCTTGACCCGTTCTACAATCCGCGCCAAGGCGGGATCGTCGGCCGCAACCTCAAGCCCTGCCTCCAGCAGACGGGCGCGCAGGTTGGACTGCCCCGCCTGGTTGGACATGGGCACAATCCGCGTGTTGCCGACCAGTGCAGGATCAATATGTTCGTAGGTGCTGGGATCCTTGGCAATGGCCGAGGCATGTAGCCCCGATTTATGCGCGAAAGCCGAGGCACCAACGTAGGGTGCCTGTTTGGCTGGCACCCGGTTGAGAATATCATCCAGCAGGCGCGATGCACGGCGCAAGCCTTTGAGCGCCTCCGGCGTCACGCCAGTCTCGAACCGGCTGGCATAGGGTTCTTTCAACAGCAGCGTCGGGATCAGCGTGGTCAGGTTGGCGTTGCCGCACCGCTCGCCCAACCCGTTCAGCGTGCCCTGCACCTGCCGCACACCAGCCAGCACAGCCGCCAGTGAATTCGCCACAGCATTTTCGGTGTCGTTGTGTGTATGGATCGCCAGATGATCGCCCGGGATCCCGCTGGCAATCACTTCGGTGACAATCTGCGACACCTCATGCGGCAGCACGCCGCCGTTGGTATCGCACAGCACAATCCAGCGCGCACCAGCCTTGTAGGCCGCATGCACGACCTGCAAGGCATAGTCCGGGTTCGCCTTGTAGCCATCAAAGAAATGCTCGGCATCAAACAACCCTTCACGCCCCTGCCCCTTGATATGGGCAAAACTGGCGGCCACGTTTTCGATGTTGTCTTTAAGGCTGATGCCCAAGGCGGTCGTCACATGAAAATCATGCGCCTTGCCCACCAGACAGACCGCAGGCGTGCCCGCATTCATCACCGCCGCCAGCACATCGTCATTCTCGGCCGAGCGTCCGTTACGCTTGGTCATGCCAAAGGCTGTAAAAGTGGCTTTGATTTGCGGCGGATTGGCGAAAAAATCCGTATCGGTCGGGTTCGCGCCGGGCCAGCCACCTTCGATATAGTCGATCCCCAGACCGTCCAGCACAGCGGCAATCTGGTGCTTTTCAGCGGCTGAAAACTGAACCCCTTGGGTCTGCGCCCCGTCGCGCAGCGTTGTGTCAAAGAGGTAGAGGCGTTCTTTGGCCATCACAGCCCCTCCAGCTTGGCCGCATCAAAATCAGGGCCCGGTGCCCATGTGGCCTGCCCGCCCACGTCGGTGACCTGCACGCCTGCGGCATTGAGGATATCGCGCACTTCATCCGCACGCCCCCAATCTTTGGCGGCCCG
>NZ_DASYOK010000059.1:0-7078 GCF_036007805.1 Yoonia sp. | reverse complement strand
GCGGCGCACGGCGGAAATCGCGCACACCCGCGCGCAAGACCTCTGCAATATCTGCCAGTGTCAGCTGTCGCAGAACGATGGCCGGCTCTGCTTCTATGATGTCACTCTGTGCCATGCTTCCCCCAATTGTAGCACCCCAAGATCGTCACCGCGACACCCTGCAATCTGCAAGCCCATGGGCCGTGCCCCCGCCATGGGCACCGCCACGCAAGGCAGCCCGATCAGGCTGACCGGGATGACCACCTCCATCCAGCGGTGATAGGTATCCATCTGCACGCCACCAATTGCTTTGGGCCAGTCCCAGTCCATCGGAAACGGCCAACACTGTGCGGTTGGCAGAACGAAGGCATCATAACGATCAAACAATTCATGCGCCACGCGGTACCAGTCGGAGCGCAGTGTGCTGGCATTTTGTATCGCGGCACCAGTCAATGCACGACCTTTCTCAACCTCCCAGATCGCTTCGGGTTTGAGCCCGTCGCGCCGTGCAGGATCATCATAGATGGCACCGAATTTCGCAGCCTGATACCATGCGCGCAGCACCGTCCACGCCTCCCAGAGGGCCGCTGCATCAAAGGGGGGCGCGATTGCCTCAACGATACAGCCCATCTCCTCAAACCGTGCGACACCGGCCTGCGCGGCAGCCAACACGCCCTCTTCCATCGGATAGGCCCCGCCCCAATCGGCCAGCCACGCAATACGGCGACCAGCGACATCCACATCAAGGTCATGCGCGTAATCCGCCTTCGGCAAGCCAAAGGCCACACGCGGATCAGGCCCCGACTGGACCCCAAGCAACAACGCCAGATCACGCGGGTTGCGCGCCATCGGCCCATTGGTCGAAAGCTGATGCATGAACAGATCACCAGCAGGTGCCCCCGGCAACCGCCCCCACGTGGGGCGCATCCCGTAAACACCGTTCCATCCCGCAGGATTGCGCAGACTGCCCATCGCATCGGACCCGTCCGCCAGACAGACCATATGCCGCGCCAATGCAACAGCCGCACCGCCCGATGATCCCCCCGCCGAACAGCCCGGCAAAAGCGCGTTCTGGGTCGCGCCAAAAACAGGGTTATAGGTATGGCTGCCCAACCCGAATTCAGGCGTATTGGTCTTGCCGATGACAATAGCGCCCGCGTCCTGCATCCGCTGCACCATGATCTCGCTTTCGGGGGCAATCTGGCCTGCAAAAAGCGGCGAGCCCTGCGATGTCGGCATCCCGCCCACATCCGCCAGATCCTTGACCGCCAAGGGCACACCATGCAACGGCCCTTTGCTGTCGGCCTGATCCGCCGCACGGGCCTCTTGCATCAGCACATCCGGATCGCGCAACGACACAATCGCGTTGTAGTGCGGGTTCTCCGCTGCGATCCGCGCCAGCGTCGCCTGCATCACCTCGGCCGCACTGAGCCGGCCACCCCGCAAGGCGGCGATCAGGTCATGCGCGGTCCATTCAAGAAAATCTCCCATGCGCTATCCAAGCGCGCAGGCGCGGCTTTGGCAAGCACCAAGCTTATTCGGCGTTCGCCTCGGCGCGGCTTTTGCCGGAAACAGCCATCGCCAAAGTGGCCGCCATGAACCCGTCCAGATCACCGTCCAGCACACCTTTGGTGTCGGAAGTTTCATAGTTCGTGCGCAGGTCCTTCACCATCTGGTAGGGCTGCAGAACATAAGACCGGATCTGGTTACCCCAGCCCGCATCGCCCGCGTTCTCATGCGCCTCGTTGACCAAAGCCGAGCGTTTATCCAATTCGATCTGATAGAGGCGCGATTTCAACGCTTTCATTGCGATGTCACGGTTCTGGTGCTGCGACTTCTCGGAACTGGTCACAACAATCCCTGTGGGCGCGTGGGTAATCCGCACCGCAGAATCGGTCGTGTTGACGTGCTGACCACCTGCACCAGAGGACCGGTAGGTATCAATGCGGATATCCGAGGGGTTCACCTCAATCTCGATGTTGTCATCAACCACCGGATAGACCTTGACCGACGTGAATGACGTGTGGCGCTTGGCGGCGCTGTCAAAGGGAGAAATCCGCACCAGACGGTGCACACCGCTTTCGGATTTCAACCATCCATAGGCGTTATGACCGCTGATCTTATAGGCGGCAGATTTGATCCCCGCTTCGTCACCGGGCTGTTCGGACTGCAGTTCAACCTTATAGCCCTTCTTTTCCGCCCACCGCACATACATCCGCGCCAGCATATTGGCCCAGTCGCAGCTTTCGGTGCCACCGGCACCTGCGTTGATCTCGAGGAAGGTGTCATTACCGTCGGCCTCGCCATCCAGCAGGGCCTCCAGTTCTTTCTTGGCGGCCTTTGCGGCCAGCGCGGTCAACGCTGCCTCGGCCTCTGCGACGATCTCGGCGTCGTCTTCCATTTCGCCCATCTCGATCAATTCGATGTTGTCGGACAATTCGGTCTGGATGCTGTCATAGCCGGTCATGGCATCCAGCAACAACTGACGTTCGCGCATCAGCTTTTGTGCGCCCTCGGGATCATCCCACAGGGTCGGGTCCTCAACGCGCGCGTTGAATTCTTCCAGGCGGTGGGGCGCTGTTTCGCGGTCCATCCGCTGCGCCAGCAAGGCAAGCGACTTTTGGATCGCCGCAATGGTATTTTGCATTTCCGCGCGCATGGGACACCTGTTGTTCGTCAATGATTTCTGGTGAAGCGGTCTTAGCGCGCCCTTTGGGGCGCGACAAGCACATGGTCAGTAAAGACCACCCGATGACAGCGTCCCGAAGGTCGCCTTATCGCCCACAGTCGCGGTTTCACCCGTCGATGTGGTCACCTGACGCTGTGCGGCCTGCGCTTCATCAAAGAGCGGCAGATCAGCCGCCATGGCAAAACCACCATCAAACATGATGCCGAACAAAGGCTCTTCACCGGGGCGGAAACATTCGCGGACCACATTATCGCCAGCGGCACCATCAGGCAGGCGTGCACCGCTGAAACGGTCGATGTTGATAAACTGACAATTGGCAGGCACGCGGAACGAGCCTGATCCGTATTTCTCGATCGCCTCTTGCATAAACCGGTTGAACACCGGCCCACAGAACCCGCCACCCGAGGCACCACGGCCCAAGCTGCGCGGCGTATCATAGCCGATATAACACCCTGCCACGATATTGGACGAAAAGCCCACGAACCAGACATCTTTGGCATCGTTCGTGGTCCCGGTCTTGCCTGCAATCGGCACTGGCAGGTTCACAGTGCCACTCGCGGTGCCGCGCTGCACAACACCCTGCATCATCGAGGTCAGCTGATAAGCGGTGATTTCATTCATCACACGGTCGCGGTTCGACATGATCCGCGGCCCGTCACCGGCAGGCAGATTGGCCTGATCGCAATCAAGACAGCTGCGCTGGTCGTGACGGTAAACCGTATGGCCATAGCGGTCCTGCACGCGGTCAACAAGCGTCGGCGCAACCCGCTCACCACCATTGGCGAACATCGCATAGGCGGCAACCATCTTGAACAGTGTGGTCTCATCGGACCCCAGAGAGGCCGCAAGCACACGGTTCATATCTTCATAGACGCCAAAGCGTTCTGCATAGCGGCCGACCGTATCAATCCCGATTTCCTGGGCCAGACGGATCGTCATCAGGTTCCGCGACCGCTCGATCCCCGTCCGCATCGGCGTCGGGCCGTAGAACTGGTTGGACGCATTGCGCGGACGCCATGTGCCCTGCGGTGTGTTGATCGTGATCGGTGCGTCCACAATGATCGTGGCCGGCGAATAGCCGCTGTCCAAAGCCGCCGCATAGACAAACGGCTTGAACGATGATCCGGGCTGGCGCTGCGCCTGTGTTGCGCGGTTAAAGACCGAGCTTTCATAGCTAAAGCCGCCCTGCATCGCGATCACACGGCCGGTGTTGACGTCCATCGCCATAAACCCGCCCTGTACTTCGGGCACCTGCCGCAAGGACCAGTGTTCAAAGTTGCCGTTCCCGTCCAGCAAGCGGCGCACGTGGACCACGTCACCGGGCGTGAAATTGTCAAAGAAATCACCCACCAGCCAACGGATATCGACGCGGGGCACCACAAAGGGTTCGGCTTCGGTCTCTTCCACACCTTCAATGCCGATGGTCAGCGTGTTTTCCGCCACCTCGCGGATAACTGCCGGATACCACTGACCGTCCAGATCAATGCTGCGCGGCACGCTCAGACCGGCAAGGGCTGCGCGCCAGTCCTCTTCGCTGGCCAAAGCCTCTTGCGGGATCGTCAGTTCAGTGCCGCGCCAATTGCCCTGCTGGCGGTCATACTCCTCCAGCGCGCGCTGTAGGGAATGGGCCGCCGTGACCTGCAATTCGGGATCAATGGTCGCGCGGATCGACAAACCGCCGGAGAAGAATTCCTCTTCCCCGAAGTTCTGGCTCAGCTGGCGGCGGATCTCGTCGGTGAAGTAATCCCGCTCGGGCAATGTATCGCGGAAATCCTCATAGTCGCCGCCCTGCACCGACAAAAGTGGGGCTGCGCGCTCGGTCTCATAGGTCCCTTCGTCGATATAGCCGTTCTCGAACATCTCGCGCAGGGTGTTGTTGCGCCAAAAGACAGCGGCCTCACGGTCGCGCACAGGGTGACGGTTACTGGGTGCCTTCGGCAAAGACGCCAGATAAGCCGCCTCGCCGGGGGTCAGTTCGGTCAAGGGTTTGTTAAAATAGGTCAGTGCGGCAGCGGTCACGCCGAAACTGTTCTGGCCCAGAAAAATCTCGTTCAGGTAGAGTTCCAGAATACGCTCTTTGGGCATCGCATCCTCAATGCGCACCGCCAGAATGATCTCTTTGATCTTGCGCTCAACCGAACGTGACCCATCCAAAAGGAAGTTCTTCATCACCTGCTGGGTGATCGTAGACGCCCCGCGCAGGTTTTCACCACGCGATTCCACCGCATCGACAAAAGCCGATACCATGCCCATCGCGTCGAAACCGCCATGTTCGTAGAAATTCTTGTCCTCGGCAGAAATAAACGCCTGCTTGACGATATCGGGGATTTCTTCGGCCGGTGTAAAGAGGCGGCGCTCGACCGCAAATTCGTCGATAATCTGCCCTTCACCTGAGTAAATCCGGCTGATTGTCTTGGGCGTGTACTGCGACAGGGTCTCGTAGCTGGGCAAATCACGGCCATACATATAGAGCACAGCACCAATCGTCAGCGCCCCCATAAAGGCCCCAAGCGTCAGCAATGTGAACAAGCCGCCGAAGAAAGAAAGAATAAAGCGCAACACGAAAGGGAACCCAGTCCTGATAGTTTCAAGCGCCGTTATACGCGCTCTACCCCCTAGGGTCAAAAGGCCAAATGCCACGTTCGGCCAGAAGATGCCTGCAATTCGGTCACTTTTTGAGCAGCAGGTCGCTGGTTTTTACCGCGCCAAAAGCACCACAGTGTCGCGGATCGCGCGGGTAATCCGGGCGCGGCCTTCGGGGGTTGCCAGAAACGCGCGGTCCTGCGCGTTCGACAAAAACCCTGCCTCGATCAAGACACTGGGAAAGTCCGCCGCTGTCAAAACCACAAACTGCCCTTCACGGCGCGGACGGGTATTCATCGGAACGCCCTGCGCCTGCATCGCCGCCGCAAGAGCGTCGGCAATCCGCACACCCTCTGGTCCGGTGCGCGCGCGCGCCAAATCCATCAGCGCGGTCGCCACACGGTCCTCGGCATCTTTCAGATCAACTCCCGCCAAAAGATCACCGCGCTCGTGGCGCTCAACAATCCGCTGGGCCGCAGCATCGCCACCATCGGACGACAGCGTATAGACCGACGCGCCCCGCACGTCCACTTCGCCCAAGGCATCCGCATGCAGCGACAAAAAGAGGTCTGCGCCCACCTGCCGCGCAAATGTCATCCGTGCCGAGAGCGGGACAAAGACGTCATCCTCGCGGGTCAGCACCGCCTGCACGCCCTCTTGCGCGTTCAACATGACCGCAAGCTCGGCTGCAAGGATCAGCATCAGATCGGCCTCTTTGATGCCGCCTTGAAAGGCACCGGGATCAATGCCGCCATGTCCGGGGTCAATCACCACGATGAAATCCTCGCTTGCGGCAAGGGCAGCGGCGGCATCGGGATCAAACCCTGTGACAACATCCCAGCCCGGATCGGGTGGCGCGCCTGCGGCGGCGGCAAATTCATCGGCGCTCGCACGCTCCAGCACGATTGTCAGATCAGCGCCCGCATCGGTCCGCACCATGCCCGCCTCGGCAATCACAAGCGGTTCGGCCAGATCAACCACCATCCTCGACCACCCGGGGCGCAGCGGGCCAAAGCGCACATCTGTTGCCCGATCGCCCGACAACAACGCAGCGCCATCAAGCCCTGAAAACGAGGCCCCTTCCACATCCAGCACCAAACGGCGCGGATCATCCAGCGTGAACACGCGATAAGGCGTGATCCGGTCCAGCCCCATGGCAACCTTAAGCGTCCACCAGCCGTCGCTGACACTGGTGCGCTCAGGGTCAACCGTCACCTGAGCAGTGGCCAGATTGGCGATAAAGAGGAAAGACAGCAGCCAGCGGATCATGCGCGCCGCCCCTGCATGAACTGCGCCAGTCGGTCCAGCCCTTCGGTGATATCCGCCGTGGAGCGCGCATAGGAAAACCGCAACCAGTGGTGGCCGCGTGCCGCATCAAAATCTAGTCCCGGCGTGACGGCAACACCCGCCTGTTCAAGAATCTCGGCCGCAAAAGCCAAGGCATCATCGGTGTATTCCGACACATCCACATAGACATAAAACGCCCCGTCAGGCGGCGCAAAACGGGTCAGGCCAGCGGCCTGCAACCCCTCAATCATCAGCGCCCGATTGGCACGGTACACAGCCTTGTTCGCCTCAAGCTCACCGGTGCAATCCATCGCATGCAACGCCAGCCGCTGGGCGGCATGGGGCGCGCAGATAAACATGTTCTGCACCAAACGCTCGACCTGCCGGATGTGATCCTCTGGGACGATCATCCAGCCCACGCGCCAACCGGTCATTGAGAAATACTTGGAAAAGGAATTCACGACATAGACGTCATCGGTGACCTGCAACGCCGAGACAGGGGCCACATCATAATCAATCCCGTGATAGATCTCGTCCGAA
>NZ_DASYOK010000058.1:0-62001 GCF_036007805.1 Yoonia sp. | reverse complement strand
CAAGGCGCCAGCCACCGGAATGCCCCGCCTCTGACACCAATAGCCCTGCCTGCCGCAAATTCCCCAGCACCCTGCGCACGACGACCGGGTTCGTGCCGGCATGGGCGGCAATATCAGCGGATTTGCGCAGGCTGTCAGGTGCATGCGCCATATGGCTGAGCGTGTGCAGGGCAAGTGACAGGCGGCTGTTGCGTTTCACGAGGTAATCTCCCGATTTACGACTATTCACGTAACTATTTGAGTTGCGGGAATTGCGTAACTTCTTTAGTTACGGGAATCAACGCCCACATTGCAAGGAAGCCAGCCATGAACCAAGACCGTCTCCCCGTCACAGTCCTGTCAGGCTTCTTGGGTGCTGGCAAGACAACGCTGCTGAACCGCGTCCTGAACAATCGCGAGGGGCGGCGCGTTGCGGTGATCGTGAACGATATGTCCGAAGTGAACATCGACGCCGATCTCGTGCGCGCCGATGGTGCGCTGTCGCGCACCGACGAGACGCTGGTCGAGATGTCGAACGGCTGTATCTGCTGCACGCTGCGTGACGATCTTTTGCAAGAGGTGCGCCGCCTCGCGGCCATGGGGCGCTTTGACTATCTGCTGATCGAGTCCACCGGTATCTCTGAACCGCTGCCAGTCGCAGCGACCTTCGATTTCCGCGATGAGGCGGGAGAAAGCCTGTCGGATGTGGCGCGGCTTGATACGATGGTGACGGTCGTCGATGCGGTGAACCTGTTGCGTGACTACGCCAGCCACGACTTCCTGCGTGATCGCGGTGAGACGCTGGGCGCGGAGGACGACCGGACGCTGGTAAACCTGCTGGTCGAGCAGATCGAGTTTGCCGATGTAGTGATCCTGAACAAGATCACTGATGCCGGACCTGAGCGGACGGATGCCGCGCGCAAGATCATCCGTAGCCTGAACGCCGATGCACGGATCATCGAAACAAACCATTCAGACGTCGCAGCGGATGCGATCCTTGATACGGGTCTTTTTGATTTCGAAAAGGCGCATGAACATCCGATGTGGGCAAAGGAGCTTTACGGATTTGCCGACCATGTGCCGGAAACCGAGGAATACGGCGTTTCATCCTATGTCTACCGTGCCCGCCAACCCTTCGTGCCGGAACGCATTCTCGCCGTTCTGAACGGCGACTTGCCTGGCGTAATCCGTGCCAAGGGCCATTTCTGGATCGCAACGCGGCCCGATTGGGTGGCCGAATTCTCGCTTGCGGGTGCGCTCTCGTCGGTCAAGCCGCTTGGTACTTGGTGGGCGGCTGTGCCCCGCGAACGTTGGCCAGACGATGACAGCGCACGGGCCTATGCAGCACAGCATTGGGCCGAGCCTTGGGGTGACCGGCGGCAGGAGATTGTCTTTATCGGTGCGGACATCGACTGGCCTGCGATCCGGGCGCGGCTGGACGCCTGTCTGGTGCCCGAGACTGTGGCTGCCGGTCCTGACACGCTACCCGATCTGCCTGATCCTTTCCCGCTCTGGCGGCGTGTAGATGCGACATGACCGGAAACATTGGCGAAACGGGTCTGAAGCGGAAACGGCGCAGGCAGGATCCGATGCAGGCCTATGACGCCCTGCCGCCTGCATTGCGCGGGTGGCTTGCGGGTGCCGCCTTGCCGTGGTCGCCCTTGTCATGCCGCCGCATCTGGCAGCGCGCCCGTGCGCGGGGCGAGCCGATCGAGGCCGTTCTGGCGCGCCTTGAGCGCGCGCAGGCGCAAACACTTGCCAAGGATCCGATCTGGCGTGCCTCGCTGGCGGGGCACAAGCGCGATCAACAACCGGATCACGTCACGTGATCGGTACCCGTGACCATGTCGGTCTTGGCGGCCTCCCGCTAACGCCCTTCGATCTGGATCGAAAAGCTGCGACGCGCACCTGATGGCGGGGTAGGAAAGGGGCCGGCGCCACGCACCAGCTGCAGCGCTGCCTGATCCAAGACGTCCGAGCCTGAAGGCTGCGCCAATGATACCGAAGCCAATCCGCCCTGCGGGTCGATGCTGAAGGATACCACAGCGGTGCCCCGCGCATTCACGTGCGGTTTGCCTGCCTGTGACAAGATCCGCATGACCAGACCGGGGTAGTTGCTTGCCGCGGCATTTCCCGCTGCCTGCTGGCGCCCGCCGGGCCCGCTTTGTTGTGCTATGGCCTCTTTATTTCCCGCTGATTCACCCGCCTGCGCGTTGCGATCTGCATTTCCCAGCGCGGGCCTTGCTGGTGGTTGCTGGCGCGACGCCGCCGCCTGCACGGGCACCTGTGTCTCCACGAAATCTGCGCGGCGTGCCTGAGGGCGCATTGAGCGTGCCACAGCAAGGCTGTCGGCGGTTTCGGCGACGATCCGTGCCGGTCGCGGCGGTACCGCTTCAGGCGTTGCGGAGGCGGTGTCGCGCATCACAGGCAAAGGTTGCGTGGGTGCAATGCGCTCGGGCGTTTCGCTTTCGGCAGTCGCGGTCACGTGTTCGGGTGGCACTGTCTCTGCTTCAACTGGCACGGCCTGATCGGCTGTTTTTTCTGGTGTTATCTCTGTCGGTGACGTTTCTTGGGCCGCTTCCGGTCGCGTAGCACTCAGGGTGCCGACCGCCATGTCTGCAAATGCGCTGCCCAGCCGGACCTCGGCGGCACCGCCGCCACCTTCGGTCTGTGGCGTTTCCGGTGCGACAAACGTAATGGCCAGCGCGCTATGGGCAACAAGGGCCAGAGACAGGGCCACTAACTTGGCCGGACCGGCGTGGCGCATCACTCCAACCCCTGTTCGGTAACAATCACAACGCGGTCCGCGCCCGCCACGCGCAAGGCGCGGCCTTGGGCGACCAGCGTGGCCGCAGGCAGATCACGGTCGGGGATGATCCGCACGCGTGCACGCGCAGGTTCGGGCAGGCTGGCGACAAAATCCGCAGCCGAGGTGACGACGCCACCTTCATAGGTCATGCGCCCGTCGGCGTGCAAAACCAGCGCTTCCGCGGGTGCGGCACCCGCAAGATCAGCGGTGCGAACCAGGCGCAGATCTTTGTCCAGCGGTGTGACTAGTGTGCCCGCGACAAGAAAGAAGATCAGCATCAGGAAAACGATATTGATCAATGCGATGGTCGGTTCGCGTTCGCTTCGTTTGCGGCGCTGCTTCATGTCGCCTCCAGAACCGTGACAGTGACATGCGGGATCGCACGGAGAGCCACAAGCAGGTCGGTCAATCGCTGCGCAGTCACATCAGCCCCGGTCGAGAGCAGCACCCCAAGGGGGGTATCACCGTTCCTGTGCGCGGCGAGCGCCGAGGGCAAACTATCAAGAGCCGTTTCCGAGCCGTTCAGGCGCAACGATACTGCGGCCAGCGACAAAAAGACCGGACGTTCAGTGGATGCAGTTTCCCCTGAGCGGGCCGCGGCAAACTCGACCTCGGAGAAGCGGGTGAATGTCGAGGACAGCATGAAAAACAGAAGCAGCAGGAAGATGACGTCAATCAGGGATGTCATCGACAGCCTGCGCCTGCGTCGCATGTTACGCATGGGCGGCGACACCGTGTGGGTCCATGACTTTACGAACACCTGAAGGCGACAGCACTGTGTGCAGGGCCTTTTGCGCCAGCACGCGGTCTGCATCCATGCGGGTCTCGAGCCAACTTAGGATGACCGAGGTCGGCATCGCCAAGGCAAGGCCTGCAGCAGTGGTCAACAGGGCCACCCAGATGCCACCGGCAAGGATCGCGGGGTCGACTTGGCTCCCTGCCTGCTGAAGCGCCTGAAATGCCGAAATCATGCCAAGAACGGTGCCGAACAGACCCAAGAGCGGGGCAAGCTGGGCGACAGAATCGAGAAACCTGAAGCCGCTTTCCAGTCGGGCAAACCGTGCCTCGGCCTCTGCTTCAAGGCGCGCCGCGCCCGTCTGGCCGTCAAGCGCCATGGTGACCACCGGAACCAGATAGCTGCGCGAGCGCGACAGGTGATCGCGCGCTGCTGTCCGGTCGCCTGTATCCCAGGCTGCGATGGCGTCCCGCAGGGCCTTGTGGCGTCCGACACCTGCCGCCGCGAATTGCCAGAGTTTGAACAGAACCACCGCCAGAACCAGAACCGAAAGCACGCAAAGTAGCAGGACGACGGGCCCGCCAAGCGCGGCAATGCGCTGTATGCTTTCTTGAAGTGCGGTGATCATCCCAGCACCTCGACATCGGTGCGGCTGTCGAGTGCGAGCCCTGTGCTGCAAGCACCTGCAGGCAGATTGTCTCCGGCACAGGTTTCGGCACCGTTGATCAGAAGACTTCCCAATGACGCACAGGCAAGACCGGGCACCACGAATTGCCGCACGCGGGGCCGCGCTGCGGGCAGGGCGCCGAAATCAAAGAGTGTGAGCCGGTCAACACGTCCTTGTGTGTCAAAAAGCACTGCCTCGTAGACTGCTTGTTCGATATCAATGCTGTGTCCGTTCTGGACAAGAAAACTGATCCGGCAGGCGTCTTCGACAGGCTCTACTGCATTGAGTTCGATAGATATGTGCGCGCCCTGCGCATCTTGCGCAAGCACGGGGGCAGCCGACAAACAGGTAGCCAGAATTACAGCTGCGCGATCTGATTTGAATTTGAACATTTTCCCAGCCTTCGATTTCCCCTTGGGTCATCTGGCTGGGGTGACGCACCCTTGCTGGATGGCAATCTGTTACCATCCAGCGGGGTCGCGTTCAATACCTGATTAAATTAGTATGTCTTTTCCCGAGGGGTGCAGGACCACGATCGTCCGGCTTGGATCACGCCAGGTGCGACCGCAGCATCCATGCGAATTTCTCATGGACCTGGCCGCGTGCAATGCAGAGATCTTCAGTCAGCGTGTCGCCATGATCTGCGGCAAGTTCACCTGCACCGGCTATGGTCTCGGCCAGTGTTTCCTGTGCTTGCTTCATGAGGCGGATCATCTCTTCGGCAGCGGGCACACCATCAACTTCGGCGACTTTGGATCGTTTCAACATACCGGCAAGCGTGCCTTCGGCATGGGCGTCAAGCGCCTTGATCCGTTCGGCCAGATCGTCCTGTCCGACGAAGTGGTCTTCGTAGATCTTCTGGAACAGATCGTGCAGGGGGCCAAAGGCCATGCCGGTCACGTTCCAATGAAAGTTCTGTGCCAGCATCGTGGTCACTGCGGTTTCTGCAACGCATTGATTAAGTGCCTCGGCAATCTGTGTGGTTGCGTCGGTTGAAAGTGTTTGGGCGGTTTGGGTCAAGGGTGCCTCCTGCATCAAAAAAGAAATTCTGTGCTGGCTGGCGGTTAGCTGGCTTGCACCACCTTTATATATGGTGGAATTGCATCGGGCAAGCGACTTTAGAACGATTCTAAACTTGAGTAAAACTGTCAGTTACATTGCGTAGAAGGAACACCAGATTTCGGTGTGCGTGTTTTGGAACGCGCGAGTTCAGAAGGAACGCGGCGCTGCTCTCATCGCCGTTCTTGAGGCTGCGGGCTAATGCGATCAGCCATTTTTCGTCAAACGACGTCTCCTGTTCTCCAACACGAAAAAAGGCAGGTCGGCGTTGCAAGGCCTGCGACAGGCAGCGCACCAGCACTTCTGCCGCCGCGTGCCGCGCGACATTGCGGTTTGTGGACAGAGCGGCACAGGCACCGAAAAGCTCGATATGCGCCTTGCATCGGTTGGTGCGCGCGACATCGCGCAAATGGTCGAGCAAGCCGTCCGAAGAGCACGTAACGTCCGGCGTCAATGCGCGGTCGTCTAGGGTCCGGCAAAGGGATGCGGTCAAGGCGTCTCGGTCCTTGTTCTTGGGTCTTTCATGGCGCAATCTGTTCATGCGGCCTTCCCGCCATCCAGCATCGTGAGGGTCACCTTTTTCTTGCGGCACCGCTTTTCATAAGCCTGTTCCCAATGTTTGTAGCGCCCCATCACGGCCTGTTGCGCGACGACAAGCGCGACAAAGGCCTCGCGGTGTTTGTTCTTTTTCAAAGCCTTGAAGGTCGACTTCTGCGCTTTGGTCATGGAGCATCCGATACAGTGGCCTTCGCGTTTGAATTTGCAGACGCTGATGCAGGGGCTGGGGATTTTGGACATGATAGGCTCGCTGGATGTTTGGGCACGGTGCCCGTTCTGGCTGTTGTGTATTGTTCAATGCAGGGTGCGGTCTTCGGGTTTGTGGCGGGGCAGGGATGTGGCCGGCCCTGTTTGGACCAGGCGCTGCATCGCAAGGCCAACCCGTGCTGCCATCAGGGCAACCGGTTCAGCATGGCGTGCGGGCACAAGCAGGGATGCGATCATCGCCGCCTCGGCCAGATCACCGCGCGCGGCTTCGCGGACAAGGGTTTGCAGGATCGCTTCGTCCGAACCGATACAGGTGCACCCAAGCCCGTGCCGGACAAGCGGCCTGCGGGCAAACCTGCACAGATCGGACAGCAGGCATTCGAAATTGCGCAACTCTGCAAGGCCCTCGGTGGCCCCAAAACTATGCGCAAAACCGTTCCAGACTTCGGCCTGACTGTCAGGACCCGCCATCCAGAACCGGACGGACATAATCAGCTCGGCTTCCCAAGGTGCGATGTCAGTCAGTTGACCGACCACGCTGGCGCCTTTGGTGTGTGCGGTACCTGTCATTTGGTCAGGATCAGCTTGCCCGCGCGTGTGATGCGCAGGGTGTAGGTCTGGCCATCCAGCACGATGTCGGCCTTAAGACCGTTGCGGATCAGATCGCGTGCGTCGTAGGTGTCCGTGTCAGCGGTCCTGTCGACGGACCCGGGGCGGGGCAGATTTTGCATCAGGCTCATCGACCCTCTCCTGTCGTGCGCATACGATTGCGTTGCAAGTCGATTAGATGCTCAAGCGCAAACCCTTCTATCTGCGCGCTATCGGCACCGGATTGCACGATTTCACGCCATGTAGAGCTGGCAGTTTCAGGCTTCTGGCTGGTTGCCCGAGAGACGGGTGTCATTGCGATTTCATCCTTATAGTTGACATCCGGGCTGCCGTTCGTGGTGGCTTGGACGGGCATCGCACGATGCCTTGCGGTATTCTGACAAAATAAGTCAGGTTATGCGCTATGCCTACAATAACCCGACAGTTTTAGTCAAGAACATAGATTTGCCAAATCGCATGGCGGTTTCAGACGTCATACGCTTTGCAAAGTGTCGATCTGCTGGATTGTGGTGAACCCCTCAAAACGCGGCGTGCCCTCGTGCAGCTTGCGGCTTTGACCCGCGCGGGCGTGTGAGGCGCGGAATTCCGCGCTGGTTGTCCATGCGCGGAAATGCGCCTCTGACTGCCACAGGGTGTGCGAGGCATAGAGGATTTTGCCGTCGTCCTCGGGGCCCTTCAGCATGTGGAAGGACACGAAACCGTCCATGTCCTGCAATTTGCTTTCCCGGGTCAGCCAAAGCTCTTCGAATTCAGCGGCATTTTCCAAGGGTACAGTGAAACGGTTCATCGCGAGGTACATCTTTTTCTCCTTAGTTGGATGTCAGGGATTTGCAGGGATCGTCGCGTTCAGCGGGTGGGACGATGCGGACCTCGTTGAAAGGAAGTCCTGCGTCTTCTTCGACAAAGCCGATCGCATAGGTTGTCACGTCAGGGGCCGCTCTGGCGATCTTGGCGGGTACACCCCAATCGGTGCGGGCGTGGCCGTTTCCGGCGATCACGGCGACGGGTGGTCCGTAGGTTTCGAGCGCCTCAAGTGCGGCGCGGGCAAAAACCGCATCGCGGTAGCGCTGCACGCTGACCATACCCGCCATCATCGCAAACGGCATGGCTTCGCAATGCGCCTCGAATTGTAGTTGCATGCGTGTCTCTTGCTGGCTGTCCGGCAAAGGCTCGTCCAGACCGAAACGCGCGGCGTCTTCACCGAAAAGGGCAGCTGCACCATCACTGTAGACACGCTGGATCGCGTCGCGCGGGGCTGCAGCACCGACGATGCGCGCATCGCCCATGGCCTCAAAGACCGGCGCATAGATCGGGAAATCACCCCAACCGCTTGCCTCCCATGCGGCGGCGATCTGGGTCCGGTCGGCGTCAGCGCGCGCGGCCTGTTCTGCGGTGAGCATCTCGAACACGACCGCGGTGGGCCGCAGGTCCTGCAAGGCGGCGGCTTGCCCCAGATGTGCATCAGGGTTGTCATGGACCTCGCCAAGAACGACGATATCGGCAACAGGTTTGGCCATCGCAGGCAGGGCGAGCACAAAAAACAGAGCGGTCAATCGCATGTGGGCTCCTTTCAGGCCGATGCTGCGTGCGGCAAAATAAAGGGTATGCCGGCGGGCGGTGGGGCCGAGACGCGCAGGGCGCAGCCGTAGGCGTCCGACAATATCTCGTCTGTCAGTACCTCCTGCGGCTGCCCGAAGGCCATGCGTTTGCCTGTCGCAAGCAGCGCGACGCGGTCGGCATAAAGTGCAGTCAGGTTCAGATCATGCATCACGGCAATGACCCCGCCACCTGCGCGGGCAAATCCGCGTGCGATGTCCATCACCTGGAGCTGGTGTGCGATATCGAGGCTCGAGACCGGCTCATCCAGCAAGAGCCAGCGCGGTTGACCGTTCTCGACAGGGGCCCAGACCTGCGCCAGAACGCGGGCAAGCATGACCCTTTGCGCCTCGCCGCCGGACAATTCCTGAAAGGTCCGGTCAGCGTAATGCGCGAGGCCGACGCGGGCGAGCGCCTGCATAGGCACCTCGGGTCTGTCTCCGGCCGTGCCGGATTGCAGGCCCAGCCGGACCACCTCCATGACGGTAAACGGAAACGCGAGGCGCGACGCTTGGGGCAAGACCGCGCGCTGTGCCGCAAGCTGCCATGGTTTCATGCCGCTGATGTCCTGTCCGTTCAGGCTGACCGCACCGCGATAGGGCAGTGAGGCCGTAATCGCCCCGAGCAAGGTGGATTTTCCGGAGCCGTTGGGGCCAACGATGGCGGTCACCTCTCCGGGCAGGGCTGTCAGGCTCACGCCGCGCAGCGCCGCGTGCTTGCCGTAAGAAACGCGGATATCTTCGGCAATCAGGCTCATAGTTCCACCAATCCACGACGTTTGAGTAGTATCCACAAAAAGACCGGTGCGCCAAGGACGGCCGTCACGATCCCGATGGGCAGTTCTGCGGGGGCAATAACCACGCGTGCGATGACATCTGCGAGGATCAGCAGGGTCGCGCCAAGTAGTGCTGAATTGAGCAGCAGCGTCCGGTGATCCGGACCGGAGGCAAGACGCAGCAGATGCGGCACCACGATCCCGATAAACCCGATCCCGCCCGACACAGCGACCGCCGCACCGGTGGCACCGGCGACGGCAAGGATCGCCACAGATTTCATGCGCTGCACATTGATGCCGATATGGGCGGCGGTCGCCTCACCCAGCGCCAGCCCGTTAAGCCCGCGCCCCAGCATCACTGCCGTACCGATGGAGAGAAGGATCAACGGAGCGGCGGACAGCACCTTGGCCCAGCTCGCACCCGCAAGCGAGCCCAGACCCCAGAAGGTTAGATCGCGCAATTGTCTGTCATCGGCGATATAGACGAGGATACCCGACAAGGCCCCCGCCAATGCGCCGAGCGCGATGCCCGCCAGTAGCATCGTCGCCACAGATGTGCGCCCGTGCCGTGTGGAGACGCGATAGAGCAGAATGGTCGAGATCCAGCCGCCCAGAAAGGCGGCAAAGGGCACAAGGTGGTTGCCTGCGCGGTCGATCATCCAGACGGGCAAGAGTGCGCCCAGCACGATGGCAAGGATCGCACCCAGTCCCGCACCGGCCCCCACGCCAACGATGCCCGGGTCGGCCAGCGGGTTGCGGAACAGACCTTGCATCGCAGCCCCTGATACGGCCAAGGCCGCACCGACCAGTATTCCCATGGCAAGCCGGGGCAGGCGGATGTCAAACAGCACCACGCGCTCGATCTGGCTCAGCGTCTCACCCTGCGCCAGTTTTGCCAGCACGGATGACAGGGTGACATCTGTTGCGCCAACCTGCAGGTTCACAAGACAGGCCAGCCCAAGGGCTGCCGCAAGAACCCAGTGCAAGGCGCGGGCGTGGTTCAACCGGTCGCGCGGGGCGACCGCGATATCCGATACGACAGTCACCGGTCAGGTTCCTTTTGCATAAAGCGCGTCGTTCAGCATCTGCACGGCCTGCGCCGTGCGCGGCCCGAAACCGAGCATCAACAGGCCATCCATCCGCACGATCGAACGCGTTTGCGCGGCAGGTGTCAACCGGACCGCCGGCATGGCGAACAATTCGTCATCTGCCACCCCATGATCGCCGCCCCTGTCCATCATCAGGATCACATCGGGCGCGGCCAGCCCGACCGCTTCGTCGGTGATCTGTTTGTAGCCTTCGTAATCGGAGACCGCATTCACACCCCCTGCCATGCGGATCAGCGCGTCCGCTGCCGTGCCTGTGCCAGAGGCATTGATCTTGCCGCCCTGCGTGGACAGCACAAAAAGCACGCGCCTCTTGCCGTCCTCGGGGTGTTCGGCGTCCGTAAGCGCGGCCACGAGATCGGCCTCGACTTCCGCCATCAATCCGGCGGCGCGTTCAGGCACACCAAGTGTCTGGCCCACGATCTCGATCTTGCGCAGGATGCCTGCAACGCTCAGGGCGTCGGGCACCTCGACAAGATCTATGTTTGCCGCGCGTATCACATCGAGCGCCTCGGGAGGTCCCGCACCTTCCTCGGTCAGTATCAGTGATGGCCCAATCGAGAGCACACCTTCGGGAGAAAGGGCGCGCATGTAACCCACATCGGGCAGGTCGGCGACACTGGGCGGATAACTGGACGTTGTGTCGCGCGCCTTGAGGCGGTGTTCCTGACCGAGGGCTGCTACGATTTCCGTGACTGACCCGCCGATTGACAGCACATCGGCCTGTGTTTGCGGCGCATCTGCGCTTTGTTCGGCGTTGACGGCTATGGCAAGAAACGTGCTGCACAAAGCTGCGCAGAGCCCCGTCCGAAAGGCGGCTTTACTGGCGTAGTGTCTCATGCGGGCACCTCCACAAGCGTTGAAAGACAATCCACGATCTGGCCCCATTCGGCGCGTGAATCGCGCCCCTCCTTGCCGACGCCGAACACCTGAAAAATCATACCGCCTTCTGCATCGAAGGCTTCGACCGATACGGCAGGTCCGCGTTGCGTGGGTTTATGCACGGCCCAGACCTCGGCCACCTTGTCGAGACGCAGATGCAGGTTGAACCCGGGATCCATGACGTTCTGCCAAGGCCCTATCGGTTTCAGGCTATGGATCTTACCGGTGTGGATCTGGATGCAGCCACGGTTTCCGACAAAGATCATCACCTCGATCCCGGCATCGCGTACAGCATGAAGCATTGTATCAGCGGCCTTGGGGGCAAGCTGGCGCACCCAGGGCGCACCGGCGATCCGGTAGGCCCCGAGCCGGTTCATCTTGAGTTTGGCACACAGGCGCAGGAATTGGTGTGTATCCGTCAGCTTTGCCCATTCTGTCCGTAGGATGTCGGCTTTGTCAGCGCGCGATTTCGGCCCCTCGACCGGCTTGCGGGCCTCGACAGGCTGGCTGTCGAACTGATCCGCGACCGCCAGATCAGCAACAATTGCGGCCCATGCGTTGTGCTGCGATCCTTCACGCAGGTGGATTTTGTGCACCGCGTCGCCTGCTGCATCGAAAATCTGCAAAGAGCGTCGCAAGCCCTGCGCGGTCTCTGTCTCGACAGCGAAGGCATGCACCCAATGTGACGGAAAGATGCGCAGGTCCACATTTTCGGTCAGGGTCATCGCGGCATGATCGCCACGGTGATAGTTGCCATATGCGCCTACCTTTTCATGGACGCAGGCATCAACGCGGGTCAGCGCCATGACTTCGCCCAAGGCTTCGGCTGCGGGAATAATCCGATCGGGGTGAGCCGCGATTCGGGTGGTGCCATGCCCGACGCCGGCAGCAACGAGCTGCGCTTCGGCAATGCCTTGTGCGTTTGCCGCATCGCGGGCGCGCAGTTTCGGGTTTTCTGCAAGAAAGGCGCGAATATCGGATGGTTTGCCAGCGGATTGCTGTGTCATGGGCGTCCTCGGATGTTTGTGTGTGGTCCGATGGCTGCGCCCGAAAGACGTGGTGCGTGGCTTTCTAATTACTTGACTGTTTTAGTTGGGTAAGGTTAAAGCTGCAACCCATTGCGGTACGTCGTAGCGCAAAATCATGAAAACTGCCGCGCCAGCCTTCGCAAGCTTCGGCCTGAAACACACGAAGGATGGCGCAATGCTTACCTCTTTGATGCGCGGCACGACCGCGCTCGTCTGCTTTTCGCTGGCAATGCCAGCCACGGCACAAGACAGTGATCCCGGCTTTCTGGGGACACTTATCCTCACCGGCGGCAAACGCGATCTCAGTTTTGGCACCGCGCTGTCGCGCACAGTTGTCGGTGAAGAAGAGATCATGGACCGACAGGCCAGCACGGTCGCGCAACTGATCGACAGCGTGCCGGGGGTGACCTTGGTGAACGGCACGACGCCGCAAGGGTCGGGGATCAATATCCGTGGGTTTGGCGCGAACACGACCTTCGGCTCGGACCAGAAAATCGCCATCCAGATCGACGGCGCCTCGGTCGGGTCGGAAGAACTCTACCGCATCGGCACACAGCTTTTCACCGATCCGCTGCTCTATCGCGAAGTCGAGGTCTTGCGCGGGACCATCGGCAGCTTTGCCTATGGTTCTGGTATTGTCGGGGGGGTTGTAAGGCTGGAAACAAAGGATGCCTCAGATTTCACAGGGGGTGTGCCTGGCTTTGGGGGCTCCCAGACCCTTTCGTTCAACTCGAATGGCAGCGGGTGGGTCAGTTCGACCAACCTTGCTTGGATGCCGACGGAAGGTGCCGAATTTCTGCTGAATTATACCCTGCGCGATCAGGACGACCTGACGGCAGGTGACGGGACGACGATTGGAAACAGCGCGTTCCGCACGCCTTCCTTCCTCGCGAAGGGCACATTCACTTTCGGTCAGGACGACGCACATTCCCTGATGTTCAGCCATTCAAGCACGGTCGCAGATGACAAGGACGTTCCTTATGACCAATTCGTCACCACGGCTGATTCCTTTGGTCGCGTCGACCGTCTGACTGAAACGACCCAGACGGCTGTCGAGTATCGTTTCAATCCGGTCACTGATCTCGTCGATCTACGCGCCAATCTGTCTTATGCCGATCAGGCAATCGAATCCGACTACATCCCCGGGTCCTCGCCTCTCGAAGGGACGCCCAGCTTTCCGTTCCTTCTTGAAACGGTAAATGCCGACCAACGCTATGAAACGGCCAAGCTGACCGTGACAAACCGCGCCTTGTTTGACACAGGCGCAATCGCGCATGACATGCTTGCAGGGGTTGAAGCGCAGCGCCGTATCCGTGCCGATAACGCGGCTGGCGGTGCGCCGGGTGGCACAAACGATCGTTTCGCCCTTTTTGTCGTTGATGAAATGACCATGGGTCAATTCACGGTGACACCGGCCATGCGCTATGAAAGCTCCAGCATTGAAAGCGAAAACGACCTCGCAGGTGTTCCCGATACCTATGAAAAGGACGCTCTGATGGGCGGTCTGGCACTGGCCTATGATCTTGGTACGGGGCTGTCTGTCTTCGGCTCGGCCGCCTATACCGAAGGTCTGCCGATCATTGATGATCTTGGAACCAGCGCCACCGCACAACGGCGGATCGGCATGTCAGAGAAATCCCACACATTCGAGCTTGGTGCCGAATACACAAGCACTGATGTCTTTGCCAATGGTGACACCTTCACCATGCGCGGCAACCTTTATCAGACTGAACTGCGCGACATTACAAGTTACACGGTGGCAGGTTCGATGGCGACGGAACTGGACCGTGTGGAGTCCAGCGGGATTGAACTGGAAGCCTCTTATGGCATGACAAGCGGCTTATACGCCGATTTCGCCGGACATATCGGCGAGGGTACCGAATTCAACCCTGATGGTACCGATGCAACTTGGCGCAACACGCCGGCGGATCGGGCACAGCTGACACTGGGCAGAAAATGGGAAGACCGCCTCGATCTGAGCTGGGAAATCATCCACGCAGTTGATCGCCGCGATGCCCTTGGCGATGATCTGCCGGACAGCACTGTGCACAACCTGCGTGCAACATGGACGCCACAAGGCCAAGGATGGCTTGATGGAAGTGAAGTGCGCTTCGGTGTCGAAAACGCACTCGATGCTGATTACGTGGGGCATCTGTCTTCGCCCAGCAGGAAAGCGCCGGGCAGATCGTTCAACTTATCGTTCACGCAAACCTTCTGAGCGCGACAAGACGGGTAAGGGCCATCCTGTCAGCATTTCAAACTTTGCAGACTGCAGAGCGCGCTGGGGTGTTGATTTGCTGACAGGATTGCGCGGGTTTTTCCGATCACGATTTGAATAGGCATCAAGGCTCAGGGATGGCTTCCGAAACGTTGGACGCGCAAGGCGCGAATTTCTTGTTTTACGATAATCAGGTCTTTGGCAAGGCTGATGAAATCCTCTGCGGCGGGGGAGGTCCGCCGCCAGTGCAAAGCAACGGGGTGAACTGCATCCGGGTGATCCAGCCTGCGCACCTTGAACTCGGGATCCCGCACCGCTTCTGCAAGGGCGTAGAGGGAGGGCAAGATCGCGACACCCGCGCCCATCACTGCCATCTGTCGCACCGCGTCGAGGCTGCCGCCTTCGTAATCACGGCTCAGATAGGTGCCTGCCTTCCTTGCGAGCTGTTCGACTATGTCGTTCAGCCGGAATTCTGCGCTCAAGGATAGCAGTGGACTATTTGCGAGGTCCGATAATGTGACCGGACCGCTACCCAAGGAGATTGGATCGTCGCTTGCGGCACAAACCCAGAGGGCTTCTTCAAAGAGGGGGGCGCTGTCAAATTCGGGTTCATTTGTTGGGGTTCCAATAACAGCATCTATAGTACCGTCCTTGAGCAGTTGAAGAAGTGGCCGCGTCGCCCCTTCCTGTATGACGAGGCGAAGATCGGGATAAAGATTATGTAGCCGCCGGTTCGCTATCGGCATGAAATACGCTCCTATCGAGGGCAGTACCCCGATCGACAGCTTGGCCGCAAACAGGCTCGTGGTCCCTCGCGCGATGGCTTTGAAGTCGCGCACATCACGTAAGATTGATCTTCCCCGCGCCAATACTGCACGGCCGGTTGGTGTGAGCGACACGCGCCGCGACGTGCGCTCGAACAGGCGGATACCTAATTCCTGTTCCATGGTGCTGAGTTGCTTGGACAGACTTGGCTGACTAACGGCAAGGGCATCCGCCGCGGCACCGAAGGCACCGTATTCAGCAACGGCCACGAAATATTCGATTTGTCTTAGCGTTGGGCGCATCGTCTTGGCCTCCGATCCATTCTCTTGGGCTATTGAAAGTAGAAAAACATTCAATTGGTTATATGGATACTGATTTCCTATCTGACAATCACGGACAAACCCAAACCTGTGAAAAGGAACTCTGATATGACTGGACCAAAAACTATCGCCGCCGCGGCCGCTCTTGCTTTCGCAGCCACCCACAGTGTCGCTCTTGCCGACGGCCATTCAGGTTTAACGCCCGAGCAGATCACCGCCGTTCAAACTGCGTGGGGCGAGGGCATTGTGAATATTGGCCGCGTCTATACCGACGGAGGTGATTACCGAACTGAAGCAGCGAACCATATCAATACTTTCTACGCCTATGAGGAAGGTGAAGTGCTGTTCAAGCCGACGCTTGCCGCAGAGGATCAGTTCCGCGGCACATTCGACGAGGCGCTGTCCTACTTTGTCGGCGGTGACATTGCCGAGGACAGCGGCTTTGCAATTGCGCCTTACTCCAATGTCCGTTGGGAAAACGAAGGCACTATCATCAGCGGCAAAAAAGCCATGTCGATGGGCAACTACTTCTTCACAACGGCTGATGGGTCAGAAGTAAAGGTCGAATATACCTTCGGCTATGCGCAGATGGAGAACGGGGAACCGAAAATCGTCTTGCACCACTCCTCCTTGCCATTCTCGGCAAACTAACCAAGATGGAGGGGTCGGACGCGTGTCCGGCCCCTCGTTTCTCAAACGTACTATATGCCCCCTGAAATCGCTCCGTTTTGGAGTGTTCGAAAGGTTTTCGGGGTTTGGCGACCACATCGCCTTCTCAAAACAAGTTTGCGAAGGCTTTGAACGCCCCCGCGATGGCTGACGTTCAAGGATACTGCGGCAGTGTTGAAGAGGGGCCGTTCGAAACGTGCGCTGCGCGTGACGTCACCGCTCAAATGGGTCATAGAGCACGACCAAGCGTCGTAAAAGGAACAGACGCATCTTTGCTGAGACCCTTACTTGGGCCCTATGACCCAGTCTTCCTCTCTCAATCACTCTACGGACCGCATCCTCACCGGTGTCGTCTTGATGCTAGGATTTTGCGTGACCGCCCCGTTACTGGATGTTGCGGCCAAGCTGGCATCGGCCAGCGTGCCAGTGGGGCAGATCACGGCCGCGCGCTTTGTCGTTCAATGCGTGCTGATGGCGCCTTTTGTCTGGATGATGGGTCTGTCGTTGCGGGTGGAGCGGCGGCAATGGTTTCCGCTCTTGTTTCGCGCGATACTTTTGTTAGCCTCAACTTTTTGCTTTATTGCCGCAATACGCGTTATGCCGCTTGCTGACGCTCTGGCGATCGTGTTTGTGGCCCCGTTCATCGTGCTGTTGGTGGGGAAGTTCTACCTGTACGAAGATGTAGGTTCGCGGCGCGTTGTTGCCGCCATTGTGGGCTTTGTGGGTGTCTTGTTTGTGATCCAACCCAGTTTTGCAACCTTTGGCGCAGTGGCACTCTTTCCGCTGGGCACGGCTGTGGGTTTCGCGTTCTATATACTCGTGACGCGCGGGCTGTCGCGCAGAATGCATCCCGTGATCTTGCAATTTCACACAGGTCTTGTTGCCAGCTTCCTGTGCCTGCCGGTTTTGATATTGGCCGAGGGCAGGGGGATAGCTTTTCTTGATCCGGTTTGGCCCGAAGGCGTGGTATGGCTCTGGCTCCTGGGGGTCGGATTTTTCGCCACGCTGAGCCATATGATGATGACCTATGCGCTCTCGCTGGCGCCTTCGGCCACACTGGCGCCACTGCAGTATCTGGAACTGCCGGTGGCAACATTGCTGGGTTATCTGGTTTTCAATGATTTCCCCAATGCGCTTACGCTTACGGGCATCGCCATCATCATCAGTGCGGGATTGTATATGATCCACCGCGAAAGGGTCACTGCGCGTCAACTGATCACCGAGCGCGCTGCGCCACCGATCTGATCTGGCCTATGTCGTTTCTGCAACGCATTCACAGCCGGTGGGCAGCCCGGCCAGCGATGCCGCTGGTGCAGCGGGAAGCGCTTGGTCCCTTAGGGGTCCGTCCCATGGTTGATAGCGCGGCTCCTTAGGTAATGCGGTTGAGCGCTTCGCGTTTTTATCCCTGCGTGATCACGATATCTGTCTTGTGTGGTTAAAGCGTGTTTTTTTTGCGATGCGGTTAACGATCAGTATGTTATTTCAATAGCATGGACATTGTTCTGATCACGACTGTCATCGCCTCATTGTTCCTTGTGATAGGGGTGGCAGAGCCGTTGGCGGCCAAGCTGCGCCTGCCCTATAGTGTGATCCTGGCGGCTATCGGCATTCTGATTGGTGTCGGTGCGATATTTTTCTTGCGGACAGAAATAACCGACGCGCTCAACCCGGTGGCCGAGGCGATCCTCGGTCTGCCGATCCGGTCCAATGTCTTTCTTTACATCTTCCTGCCGACACTGCTGTTTCAGGCAACGCTCGGGATGAACCTGCGCCGGATGCTTGAAGACTGGGTGCCTATTCTGGTGCTTGCTGTCGTGGCCGTCGTTGTCGCGACACTCACCGTTGGCTACGCCCTGTCGTGGGCCAGCGCCCTGCCGCTGGCGGCCTGCCTGTTGATCGGCGCAATCGTATCGACAACGGACCCTTCGGCGGTGGTTTCGATCTTCCGGTCGATCTCGGCGCCGCGTCGGCTTGCCCGGATCATTGAGGGCGAAAGTTTGCTGAACGACGCCGCGGCTATCGCGTTATTTGGTTTGTTTATGGGGTTCGTGATGCTGGGTGTGCCTGACCCAAGCCTTGCAGACGCGCTTGCCCGCTTTCCGCTTTTGATTGCCGGAGGAGCGTTCACGGGGTGGTTGGCTGCGCGGATCGCTTTGTGGTTCATGGCCATGTTCCGGCGACACGCGCTTGCGCAGATCTCGATCTCGGTTGCACTGCCTTACCTTGCCTATATTGGCGCAGAGCAAAGCATCGGGGCTTCTGGCGTGATTGCTGTAGTCGCCGCGGGGCTGACGCTCAACTTGACCGGTCCCAGTCGTCTGCAACCGCAAGCTTGGGCAAAATTGCGCGAGTTATGGGATATTCTGGCGCATTGGGCTGGTGCGCTCATCTTTATCCTTGCAGCATTGCTGATCCCGCGACTTCTGGAAGAGGTGCGCGTCTCAGACTTCTTGTTGGTCGGTGTGGTGATCATTGCCGCTATTGCAGCGCGTGTTGCGATCCTTTTTGGTCTTTTGCCATTACTGTCCGCGTTAAAGCTCTCACCCGCGGTCGAACGGCCTTACCGTGTTGCAATCCTCTGGGGTGGCTTGCGGGGCGCGGTCACTTTGGCTCTCGCGCTTGCGGTCACCGAAAGCTTCCGTGTGCCGGACGGGATACAGCGTGTGGTGGGCATCCTTGCGACCGGTTTCACTCTTTTCACACTGATCGTTCAGGGCACGACGCTGCGCTGGGTTATCGCGCGGTTGGGGCTCGACCGGCTGTCACCGATCGACGAGGCGCTCTCTCGGCAGGTGGTCGCCGTTGCGTTGCAGACGGTGCGCGAGGACCTCGCGCGCACGACAGAGAATTATGAGCTCAGCCATGATATCGTCAGGTCCGAAGCAAAGGGTTTTGGAGAACGACTTGAAGAAGCCGTGAAGACGGCAGAGGACAGCGCAGACATTCTGGATCGCGACCGGATCACGCTGGGTCTTATCGCGCTTGCGGGTTACGAACGTGACACAATCCTTGCCCGATTGCGCGAGCGCACAATCTCGGCCCGCATGGCGGAACAAGTGCTCTCGGATGCGGACCGCCTGATCGAAGGCGCGCGTTCTGACGGGCGCAGTGGATACAATCGCGCCGCAAAGCGCAGTGTCACCTATGGGCGCGCATTCCGTGCGGCGGGGCTGTTGCATAGCCGGTTGCACCTGTCATTCCCACTGGCACGGATCACGGCCGACCGGTTCGAATTACTTTTGTCGCAAAGGCTGATCCTGCGGGATCTGGGCGCCTTCATAGATGGGCGCATCCGGCGCATTCACGGACGGCGCGTGGCAGACCTATTACGTGAGTCATTGTCGCGCCGGATCGACGCGGTCGAAACTGCCCTGGACGGTCTTAGGTTGCAGTATCCCGGCTATGCCGAAGAACTTGAGCGGCGCTTTATCCGCCGGACAGCACTGCGGCTGGAAGAACGCGAATACGCGACCATGCGCGAGGATGGATTGATCGGCGCTGAAGTTTACACCAAGCTTGTCGAAGACCTCGACTTGCGCCGCGCAGCGGCCGAGGAACGCCCTCAGCTTGATATTGCGCTTCAACGCTCCGAACTGGTGCGTCAGTTTCCACTTTTTGCGGCTTTGGATGAGCCGGACTTGAAGCGACTGACGCGTGTGCTCAAGACACGCTATGTGAATGCAGGGGATATCATTATCGGCAAGGACAGCATCGCCAAAAGTGTATTTTTCATCGCTTCTGGCGCAGCAGAGGTCGAAACAGCGGGCCAGACCTGGCGTCTTGGCCGTGGTGAAATGGTCGGGCAGATGGCCATCCTGATGCGCAAAGCACGTCGGACCGAAGTGCGCGTTATCACCCCGTCGACTTTGCTGGAACTTGACGAAGCAAGGTTCCGCCGCCTGTTACGTCGCAGTGCGACTTTACAAGATGCGGTCCGCGCAAGCGCGGAAAAACGCGGAATTGCACCTGATGATTTGTTCGCCAGTTAAAATTCCTAGGTTTTGGGAGTTTTGAGTTCCGGCTGCCCGACTAGTGATATCGCGCTTCATTTGGTTTGACGGCTGTGTTTTCGATCCTCGTTATGCTGTGTGTCATGGTCTCAGCCGTTTCTTTGGCGGTCGGCTTGTGGCCTTTCATGTTCAAAACGCGTGTGTGGGTTTCTTGTCGTGGTATCTGGGGCAGTTCAGCATTGCTGCGTTGTGAATTCCAAGCCTCACCTGATAGAGGGCACTAATTCCTGACCGATTGCATAAATCTGTTTACCTCGATCTCAACACCAATCATTTTGAGCGAATGACCAAAGACGTGACCAAGCCATTTCTGTTGCGCGTGCGCGATGCTTTGCCGGACCTTAACCCGAGTGAGCACAAGCTTGCAGAGCTTGTTCTGGATTTCCCGGGCGAGATGGCGGGTTATACCGCGACTGAAATTGCCGAGCTTGCGAATGTGTCCAATGCCACCGTGTCGCGATTTGTGCGGCGGATCGGGTACGGTTCGTTTGACGAAGCGCGCCGCGCCGTCAGGGATGAACAACGCGCTGGTACAGCTTTGTTGCGATTTTCTTCGGAAACGCCACAGCGCGGTGGAGCGGTTGCTGCGCATTTCGAGACAACGCAGCAGAATCTTGAGCTGACCTATGGTGCCTTGGATGATGCACTGATCGACAACCTTGCCGAGGCGCTTATTGCCGCGCCACGGGTCTGGTTTATAGGGTTTCGTGCGGGGCAGCCCTTCGCGCAATATCTCGGCTGGCAGACGTTGCAGGTCTTGGGAAATGTAAGCGTTTTACCAAGAGCGGGCGAAACACTGGCGGAAAGCCTCGCATCCTTGTCGTCCAAGGATGTTGTCGTGCTCGTCGCTTTGCGCCGCAGACCACAAATCCTGACGGCCGTTGTCGAGGCCGCCAATCATGTTGGCGCCGCCCTTGCGGTGATTGAGGATCGACCAACTGCGGAAACAGCCGATGCGCGCTGGCAATTGACATGCGTCACTTCAGCCAACGGTCCGTTGATGAACCATGTGGGCACAATGGCCATTTGCAATCTGGTCGCTGCGCGCACCATTGCGCTTTCGGGGGCCTCCGGTCGGAGCCGTATGGCCGCAATCGAAGACGGCCACAGACGGTTTGACGAGCTTTAAGGCACATCGCTGAAAAGGCTGCGGTGTTGCAGCGCCTGCTGTGCAGATTCTGACTATTTCCAAATAAAATAACGATATTGCTGCCGAAAAATGAGGCAGCGCATAAAAACTCAATCCAAGTATTAGAAAAATTGTTTTCACATCAGATTTATAAAGAAAATATTTTTCCAGACGCAATTCCCGATTCTCTTCGATCCCAACCCGTCACAAAGGAAAAAGCATGACTTTCTCACGTACCCAAATAATCGCCGTGGCAAGCGCCGCGTTTTTCCCTGCCGCTGCCAGCGCAGAAGCTGTTATGCAGATCAACTCATCATTGCCCGAAGGCTCTTTCGCGCATGTCTTCCTGCTGGAATACGAGCAGCGGCTTGAGGCCGCCGCACCTGGCGAAATTGACGTCCAGATTTTTATGTCCAACACATTGGGCAAAGAGGAAGACGTTCTTCAAGGGCTTGGCTTTGGCACGCATCAGGCCTCTTTGTCGGCTTCTGCCGTTGCGCAAATCAACACGCGCACGTCCATTTTCGATCTGCCCTATCTGTTCGAGGACCGCGCAGCGGTGCAAACCTTCATCGACAGCCCTGCGGGTGAAATGCTGGCTGACGGGTTCAATGGCACCGGTATGGTATTGGCCGCGATGTGGGACAACGGCTTTCGCCAGATCACGAACGATGTGCGCCCGATCGTAACGCCTGAGGATCTTGCCGGCCTCAAAATCCGCACGCCTACCAACCGCCAGCGTGTCGAGATGTTCAATACATTGGGTGCCAACGCGACACCACTGTCATTTGGAGAGGTCTATTCCGCTCTGGATCAGGGCACGATCGACGGGCAGGAAAACCCCGCAAACGTTGTCGATACGGCCAAGCTTTTTGAAGTGCAGGACTATATGTCGCTCTCAAACCACGTCTATCTGCCTACGTTCCTGATGATCGGCGAACCCTTCCTCGCTTCTCTGGACGACGATCTGCGCGCCACAGTGATTTCTGTGGCTCAAGAGGTGGCTCCTTGGTCTTTTGCATGGGGCGAGACGACCGATGCTGAGACTATTGCGGCCCTCTCCGACCGGATCGCGATCAACGAAATTGACTTTGCCGCGTTCCAAAGTGCTGCGCTACCTCTCTATGACAGTCCAACCTTCGTTGACGTCATCGGTGCGGATATGATTGCCGCAACCAAAACTGCACTCGGCATCGAGTAAACAGGGTCGGGAGAGCGCGCATGGACCGTTTTGACGCCTTATTCTCACAATTGGACCGCTGGCTGGGCGCCGTGCTGGATGTGGTTGTTATCGGTCTTGCGGGTCTGCTGCTCCTTTTATTGAACTGGGCGGTCTTCGCCCGGTTCGTTCTGAACGACAGCGTGTCTTGGGGTGAGGAATTGCCAGCCCATCTCCTGGCAATGCTGACATTCATTGGCGCGGCTTACCTGACGCGGACCAATGAACATTTGGGGTTTGATGCGGTCTTGCGTGTCATGCCACCAAAGATGATGCGCGTCGTCACCGCTTTGAACCTGATCCTGATGGGGTTCTTCGGGCTGCTTTTGGCCTGGTATGGCGGGATTGCCGCAGCCAGCTTTGGCGCGCGCTCCTTGATTTCTATTGACGCTCCCATGGCCCTTTTCCGTGGGGCAATGCCCTTTGGTGGCGCACTGATTGCGCTGTTTTGTGCGGTAAGGCTTGTCGGCATTGTGTCTGGCCGTATCGATCCTTTGGACCTTTTGCCTGAAAGTGACGCCTGATGTTCCTTGATCCCGGATGGATGATCCTCATTCTGCTTGTCACGCTGCTGATAGCGGGCCTGCCGATCGCCTTTGTATTGGGTGTCACGGCTGCAACAATGATCATCCTTGATCCCGCAGTGATGCCGCAGATCATCGGCCTGATCCCCTTTGGCGGTGCGAACAACTATCTGCTTGTGGCCGCTCTTTTGTTCATGATCGCAGGCGAGATCATGAACCAAGGCAAGATCGCGGAAAAACTGATCGCCTTTGCCTCGTCGCTCGTCGGGCATATCCGGGGTGGTCTGGCGCATGTGAACATTCTGACATCGCTGTTCTTTTCCGAGATTTCGGGCACCGCGACATCGGACGCGGCCGCGATCGGATCAGTCATGATCCCGCAGATGAAAAAGCGCGGTTACCCGGTCGCATTTGCGGCAGCTGTCACATCGACTTCGGCCACGATGGCGATCATCGTGCCACCCAGCCTGAACCTGATCCTCTATGCCTATGTTGCCAATGCGTCGATTGCCGAACTGTTTGCCGCAGGTATTGTACCCGGCCTTCTGGTCTGCGCGCTCTTGATGGGCACGGCCTACGCAATTTCCGTAAAACGCGGTTACCCGACCGAAGGTGCGTTTTCTTTCGCGCGCGTGCTTGAAACAGGTAAGGATGCCGCCCTTCCGCTGACCCTGCCAATACTTGTGCTGGCTGGTATCCTTGGCGGTGTTTTCACAGCGACAGAAGCCGGTGCCATTGCTGCCTTCTGGTCGATCGTTCTGGCGATGGGTGTTTACCGGACGGTGCGCATGGGCACTGTGGTCGATACGCTGCGCATTGCCGGCAAACGCTCCGCGATGCTGATGTTTATCGTCGCGACCTCCACGCTCTTGGGCTGGTATCTGACCAACCAGCGTATTCCGCAGGACATCGCAGAGGCCATCCTTGGCCTTTCCGACAACTATTGGGTTGTTCTGCTTGTCATCAACATCTTCTTTCTGTTGGCGGGCACAATTATTCACGGCACACCTGCGATCTTGATGTTGGTGCCCATTTTCCTGCCACTCGCAGATCAACTCGGCATTGACCGCGTGCATTTCGGTTTGATCCTGACGATCAACCTTGGCATCGGGCAGCAGACCCCGCCTGTTGCTTCGGTTGTCTTGATCACCTGTGCCATCGCCAAGATTTCGATCGCCAAGATCATTCCGTCGATGCTGATGTTCATCGGGGCCATGCTGATCGCCTTGCTGCTGGTCAACGTGTTTCCAGCACTCTCTCTCTGGCTGCCATCGGTTATCCTGTGATGCGCTTGCTTATTGTCAATCCAAACACGTCCAAAGGCGTGACCGACCGGATCAGAGAAGCCGCAAATTACGCAACCCGACCGGGCGACCATTTCACGACGGTTTGCCCGTCATTCGGCCCTGAACTGATTGTCACGCCGCAGGACGCCGAACTGGCCAGCCGCGCTGTAGTCGAGACTGTCAAAGCCTATGATGCCCCCTGTGACGGGATTGTTCTGGCATCGTTCGGGAACACTGGTGCGGAGGGGGTACGCGCTCTGCGGCCGGATATTCCCGTCATCGGGATCGCCACGGCCGCCTTTGCAATCGTTGGCGCACTCGGAGGGCCATTCGGTATCGTGACTTTTGGCCGAAGCCTTGTCCCGGGGTTGACGGACAAAGCGAAAGAGGCAGGTGTCGGGGGCCAGCTGATTGGCGTTGAAGCGCTTGCGACAGATTGTTTTGGCGATCCCGGGACAGTGCAAAGCCGTCACGCGCTGGAACTAAGCCAACTATGCATAGAAATGCAGCAGCGCGGGGCCACCAGCATCGTCATGGGTGGTGGGCCATTAGCGGGCCTTGCGGCGAAGATTGGAGCCAGTTGTCCTGTCCCACTCATTGACGGCACGCAATGTGCGATCAATATCTTGCGCAGCACGACCATATTGCCACGCACCTAGGTTCCGGGCCCTGGATCAGCATCTGTTCGGAACCGGAGTCGGAACGCTCGGATCGTCAGAACAAAAGTCCCGCTGATCGGTCTGTATCACATATTTCGCCAGCTTAGCGGAGCCTTCCTTAACAAGCCGAATTTCTCATCTCCAAAAACTTGCCATGGCTTCATTACCCCGCAGCACCCCTGAAAATCGGGGCAGTCAATTGGGGTGCGCATCGTGTGGCGGCAAGGGATGCAGTGCGAACGACTGCCAAGAAAAAACGCGCAGTCCGAGCAAGCGTGAGGGTCCTGACCCTGGGGTGGCTTGGGTTCTATAGCTGTGTTGGAACGCGACAATTGTTTTGAACCCGCAAACAGCTTGCGTCACTTCGATTCATTTTGCGCTAAATCAACAAACAATGCGTTGTGTGTGGATAGTTTGGCAACCAAAGGAGCAACCGATGGTATCTATCAGACCCGCAAGCATGACCGCTGTAGACAATGGCTGGCATGCCAAGGCAGTTGCGGATGTAATGGAAGGGGTGGATGCACAGGCGGGGGGGCTCACTGACACCGAAGCCAAGGCGCGCATAGCGCGCTATGGCCACAATGAACTGCCAAGTGAGCGGCAGTCGGGGCCACTAAAGCGGTTTCTCGCCCAGTTCCATAACCTGTTAATTTATGTCCTCATCGCCGCCGCCGTGATCACCGGTGTTTTGGGGTATACCAAGGATACGCTCGTCATCCTTGCGGTTGTCCTCGTGAATGCAGGAATTGGCTTCGTCCAAGAGGGTCGCGCTGAAGCGGCGATCGCGGCGCTTCACCGTATGCTGGCACCGATGGCCTCGGTTCTGCGCGACAATCGCCGCTGCAAGGTCAATGCCGCGGATCTCGTTCCGGGTGATATCATCTTGCTCGAAGCTGGCGATAGGGTTCCGGCGGATGCCCGTCTGATCGAAGCGGCCGTGTTGAAGGTGCAAGAAGCGATTCTTTCGGGCGAGTCCGTGCCAGTCGAGAAGTCGGTCGCGCCGGTTGCCCTTGATGCCGACCTCGGCGACAGGGCGTCAATGATCTACAGCGGGACATTGGTTGTCTCGGGGCAAGGGCGCGCTGTTGTCACCGCGACGGGACCCCAAGCCGAAATTGGTCGGATCAGTGATCTTCTCGCTGGCGTCGAAGAACTGACCACTCCACTTTTGAAGAAGATGGACGCATTTGCCCGTTGGATCACTGCGCTTATTCTGAGCGGCGCGGCACTCTTGTTAATCTACGGCTTTTTTGTACAGAACATGCCGTTCGAGACGCTTTTCATGATCGTTGTCAGTCTGTCAGTGGCCGCGATCCCGGAAGGGTTACCGGCAGTCCTGACGATCACCTTGGCAATTGGTGTGCGCAAGATGTCGGCGCGCCACGCGATCGTGCGCCGTTTACCAGCCATTGAGACACTGGGCGCGCTGACCGTCATCTGTACCGACAAGACCGGTACTCTGACCCGGAACGAAATGATGGTGGCGTCGATTTCTGCCAATGGTCGGCGCTTCTTGGTTGAGGGAGAGGGGTACTTGCCCAACGGCCGGATCTTGGCCGAAGATGAAGGGAACATCAAAGCGTTGCACCCGTTGGTCACGACGGCGGCACTCTGTAACGATGCCGCGCTTGCCGATGGACCGGAAGGCGTTCCAATAGCCAGTGGCGATCCGATGGAGGCGGCGCTGCTGGTGCTCGCTGACAAGTCAGGGACACCTCATGACATCCTGCGCGCCGAATGGACACGAGACGCAGTGCTGCCATTCGATGCGGCCCACCGCTACATGGCGACGCAAGCGACCTTGGACCGAAGTGCGGACTATGCTTGGATCCACGTCAAAGGCGCGCCGGAAGCGCTGTTGGATTTGTGCATCAACCAGGCGGAGGATACCGGCGAGATACCGCTGGACCGGGCCTATTGGGAGGCCGAGACGGTGCGCATCGCCGCACTTGGCCAGCGGGTGATCGCACTTGCGACGAAGTCCGTTCCGAAGGCGTCTGCGCGTCTGGAGCATGCGGACCTCACCGAGGGGCTGGTCCTGTTGGGGCTGGTCGGACTGATCGACCCGCCGCGCGCTGAGGCCATCGCCGCAGTGGCCGACTGCCAAGGCGCTGGAATTGCCGTCAAGATGATCACGGGCGATCATGCCGCGACTGCCGGGGCAATTGCCGCTGAGATCGGATTGGCCAACCCGGACTGCGTGCTGACGGGGCGGGACATCGACGACATGGACGACGCGATGCTGATGCAGGAAGTCGAAAGTACCAACGTGTTTGCCCGCACGACGCCGGAACACAAGCTGCGTCTTGTCACGGCGTTGCAGGCGCGCGGCCATATCGTTGCAATGACCGGCGACGGGGTCAACGACACACCGGCGCTCAAGCGCGCCGATGCCGGGGTTGCCATGGGTATCACCGGCTCGGACGCGGCCAAGGAGGTGGCCGATCTGGTCTTGACAGATGACAATTTCGTCTCGATCGCGGCAGCCGTTCGCGAGGGGCGTACAGTCTACGACAATATTCGCAAGGTGATCAGTTGGACCCTGCCAACCAACGCAGGCGAAGCCGGTATTATCATGCTTGCATTGGTTCTGGGTTTGGTTATCCCCTTGACTCCGCTGCATATCCTCTGGGTCAATCTTATTACCGCAGGGTCGCTTGGCGTGGCGCTTGCGTTTGAACGGTCGGAAGAAGCAATCATGCGCAAGCCTCCACTTCCCGTCGATGCGCCGATACTGGATCGTGTTCTGATCTGGCATATCGTCTTTGTCACTCTTCTGTTCCTCGCGGCAATTTACGGGATTTTCAACTACGCAATGGAGCGCGGCTACAGCATTGAACTCGCGCGCACGCTTACCGTGAATATGCTGATCATTCTTGAGATCTTCCATCTTTTCTATATCAGGAACATCCACACGACGTCGCTAACCTGGGAGGCGGTGCGCGGCACACGGGCGGTTTGGATCTGCCTTATGATCGTCGTCGTTGGACAATTGCTTTTCACCTTCGCCCCTTTCATGCAAAACCTGTTCGACACGCGGGCCGTCTCGTTCGCTGATGGTATGGTCCTGATCGGCGTTGGCGCCGCGTTCTTTGCGATTGTTGAGATGGAAAAACAGTTGCGCCTTCGCATTTCTGCATGACCTCTGGTCACGTACAGGCAGAAGGCTTCACCTGAAATACATCGACGGAGGGAGCAAGATCGTTTAGCCGCCATCCATTGGAGAGCGCACCTAGGTCTGTTCTTGTTTGGCGAACGGCAAGTGCCGGCCGACAGCTCGGTCCACATGTGGATACGTTCGGCGATGCCCGGCGCAACTTCAAGCCCAACGCGCATAGAGCGAAAACTGTGATCGACTATCGTGTGACCGAGCAGCAGTTGGACAGCACGGCGATTGTGTCTTTGGGGAAATATCTGATTTGAGGGCCAAGCCTTCATAAAACAGAACGCGCCACAGGACTTTCCATGTCTTCACGACCGCCATTTCTTTGGCTATGCTGCACTGCAGAAAGGGCTGTCGCATGAGTGTCATTCTAATTCTTTTGGCGCTGGCTATGCTGATTGTGGGCGCATGGCGTGGCATGTCCGTCCTCGTGCTTGCGCCGGTGCTTGCAATGTTGGCTGCACTTGCATCAGGCCAACCGGTGCTCGCGGGATACACGCAAGTTTTCATGCAGGCAGCGGGCGGCTTTGTCGTTGCCTTCTTTCCGCTATTTCTGTTGGGCGCGCTCTTTGGGAAGGTCATGGAGACATCGGGTGCTGCAGCGCGTTTGGCCAGTGCCATCGGTTCGGTTCTTGGGCCACAAAATGCGGTGCTGGCAGTTGTTTTGGCCTGCGCCTTGCTCACTTATGGCGGTGTGTCGTTGTTTGTTGTGGCCTTTGTGGCCTGGCCGCTCGCGCGCGCCCTTTTCGTGCAGTCCGGTCTGTCACTGCGCTTGATCCCGGCCACGATCGCCTTGGGGGCATTCACATTCACCATGACGGCATTGCCCGGCACTCCGTCAATCCAGAACGCAATCCCCATGGCGACGTTTGGCACGACAGCCTTTGCAGCGCCGGTATTGGGGCTGATCGCCAGTCTGGTCATGCTGGTCTTGGGGCTGGCCTGGCTAAAATGGAGGGTGCACAAACTGGCAACTGAAGGGGTTGCAGGGGTGCTTGATACGTCCATATCTGCTGGATCAATGCCTCTTTGGAGAGCGGTCGCACCGATTCTGTCAGTGGGTGTCGTCACGCTGGTCATGGGCAGCGTTATTCTACCGTCGCTGGACACAGGATATCTGGCTGATCCAGCTTTTGGGGCAACAGATTTATCCAAGGTGCGGGGGCTTTGGTCGGTGATCACAGCGCTTACTGTCGCGTTGGTATTGGCCCTTATCCTCAGCCGTCCGCCGAAACTGGTGCAGACCTTGAATGCGGGTGCTGAATCTGCGCTGCTCCCATTGTTCAACACAGCTAGCCTTGTGGGGTTCGGTGCTGTCATCGCCGCCTTGCCGGGGTTTGACATCGTTCGGCAGAACCTCGATGGGCTGGCGGGCGATAATGTCTTGATCTCGGCGGCCCTGTCCTCGGCGGCACTCGCCGGGATAACGGGATCTGCGTCGGGCGGTATGTCGATCGCGCTCGATGTGCTGGGGCCGTCAATGTTGGGGCAGGCGGCGCTGCAGGGGGTAGATCCCGCGCTGTTGCATCGTGTTATTGCTGTTGCGACAGGTGGACTGGATACGCTGCCACACAATGGTGCGGTGGTGACCCTGCTTGGTATTTGTGGAATGACGCATAGGCAGGCTTACGGCGATATCTTCGTTGTCGCGGTTGTCGTCCCGAGTTTTGCCTGTGCGTTGATCATCGCGCTTGGCATGGCATTCGGCGGTTTCTAGGATTTAGGCGTCCTTGCAAACCGTGTGTCCAACGGGCTGATAAAGCCATCCGGCTTACCGCTAGGACAGGACATTCAAGTGTATTGATGATGTTTTCGGCCGTGTTGCCAATGAACACACCCCACAAACCCGGTCTTGCGATCGTTCCCATCACGACAAGATCCGCGGCAATTTCTCGGCTTTGGTCATGAATGACGGTCTAAGGTGTACCCCGTATCAGCCGCCTTACAAGCGGCAATCAATAGCGCCGTCTGTGCAGCACTCTCATCAATCACCGCAAGGATTTTTCGGGGCGGGGCAAAGGCATTCGTCATACTGGCAGTTCTTTCTGCCCGTCAGGATCGTTGGCTATGCTATACGTGGGTTGCGTATCTTCCGTTATCATCCGTGCCGCCGCAAAAGCGGCATCCCTGTACGGCATCAACACAAGGTCAGCCTGTGCAGCCGTCAGCGCCGCTGCAGCAGTGTCATGATGTGCGGCAACTGCGACCTTGCCTTCAAAGCCGAGGTCGCGCGCCGCCGATAGAAGCGCGTTGCGCGGATCATCGTGTGTCAGCCCTGTATCATGTTCGGGCACAGCCAACACCAACCAGCGCACATGTCGCAGTGGCAGATGGGCCAAAAACTCGGGGTCAGAGACATCCCCGAAAATCACGTCATACCCCTGCGTACGCGCGTAACGCACTGCTTCGGGGCTGAAATCGACGCCCAGAATGCGCAGACCGCGTTCTTGCAATGCTGCAGCAATGCCAAGCCCATAGCGGCCAAGACCAAACAAGATGACATCATGCGGCTGTTTGGCATGTGCATCGGTCGCCGGCTCCGCCTCGGTGTTGCGACGTTCAAAAATGCCCAACACTGGCTCGAATACGGCATAGAGCTGATGCGAAAAGGTGATCATATATGTTGAAGCGGCGATTGTGACGAGGCCGACCAGTGTGACAAGCCCAAGCGCTTGCTCATTCACATGACCGATCGTCACGCCCATCGCCATGAAAATCAGGGAAAACTCGCTAATCTGTGCAACGGTCAAGCCGGCGAGGAAACCTGTCCGCTTGCGATATCCCATCGCGCCCATGATCGCGAGCACGATCAAAGGATTGCCGATCAGAACAAAGAGAGACAGCACGATTGCAGGTCCGACACTTGCGCCCAGCACGGACAGATCAAGAGACGCACCCAGGGCTATGAAGAAGAACAACAACAGGAAGTCACGCAAGGACGCCAGACGCGCGGCAATCGCTTCGCGAAACGGGGTAGATGCCAGAGAAACGCCTGCCAGCAACCCACCCAGTTCCTTGCCGAACCCCAGATAGTGGCCCACAGCGGCCAAAAGCGCCGCCCAGCCGATCGCGAATGACACCAAAAGTTCGGGCGCGCGCGATAGCCGCTCGACCAGTGGATTGGCGATGTAACGAATGAAGGCCACAACAAAAGCGAGCATCGCCACCCCGTAGCCCAGCACCTGCAGGACGTCCCTCAACGCCCCGTCGCCCTCTGAGCCACCGCCGACACCGATGGCCGACAGTGCGATCATCGCTATCACCACCACCACATCCTGCACGATCAGGAAGCCAAGCGCGATCCGCCCGTGCAGCGCGTCAATCTCTCTCTTGTCAGACAACAGTTTGACGATGATGATCGTCGATGAAAACGTCAGAGCGATGGCGACATAGATTGCTGTGCGCGCATCCAGCCCTAGGCCAAGCCCAATCAAGAAGCCGAAAACGGTGGTGAAGAGCACCTGCCCAAGCCCGGTGACCAAGGCGACAGGCCCTAATGTGCGCACAAGGTTGAAGTCCAGTTTCAGCCCGACCAGAAACAGCAAGAGCGCGATGCCAAGTTCAGCCAACAGATCAATTTGTGCGTCCGATTGCGCAATGCCCAGCATGGATGGGCCAGCCAGAATACCCACGGCAATAAAGCTGACGATCAACGGTTGGCGGAGCATCAGCCCGACAAAACCCGCTCCTGCCGCCAGCACAAGCAAGGCGGCAATTTCGTAGAAAAGGTAGCCTTCGATCGCTTCTGTCATGTCCTTGAGCTTTTTAACCCTTCTTTACGAAAAAGATCAGCGGCCTGTAAGATGAAGCGTGTCATACAAGCATACCGTACTTCTGATAAAATCAGTCAGAAATGTCAAAACCTTCTGGGGTCCTGTGCCGTTTCGCCAGAGGTGTCCTTGCCGATCATGCCCTTCATGATGCCGCCCATCACCAACACGCGGCCCCAGCGGGGCAGCATGGTGAGCGACCAGCCGAGGAACTTGGCCAGGAATCCGGGCCTGACCGTGGTCCGGCGCCCCAGAGCTGCAAGCGCGCTGCGCGCGACCAATTCAGGTGTTGCGGCCTTACCCATATGCATCCCCGCACGGGCGGCAAAGCCGGTGCCGACGGGGCCGGGCGCGACCGACAGGACGTTCACGCCATGGGTACGCATCTCGGCCGCGATGCCTTCCGCGAAACTCTGCACGAAGCCTTTCGTTGCCGCATAGGTAGCCGACAGGGGGGCGCCATTGAACCCCACGAGCGAGCTGAAGAGCACGATCCCACCGCGCCTTCGCGCGGCCATGCGGTGACCGAAACCGTAGGACAGTGCGACAACAGACCGGCAGTTCAGGTCAACCATGTTGGTCTCAGAGGCCACGTCCTGATTAAGGAAAGGCCCGATGGAGCCAAAGCCTGCAGCGGCCACGACAAGGCCCACGGGCGTGTTTTTCGTGAGCGATAGAAGGTCCGGCACGGCCGCAGGATCGGACAGGTCCATCGCCAGCACGCGCACCTCCACGCGGAAACGGGTGCCCAGGTCCAATGCCATGTCCTGCAAGACATCCCCACGCCGTGCGACGAGGATCAGATCGAAGCCGTGTTCCGCCAGTTGGACGGCAAAGGCGCGACCGATGCCGTCGCTGGCCCCCGTGATCAGGGCGGCGGGGCCGAAACGGCGCATCAGGGCGCTTTGGTAGTTTGGAGTATTCGTCATGGGGCGCGCTTTCCGGGTGGGTTGAGGTCTGTGGCGGTGGTGTCATGCACCTGCAAGGCGGAGCGAGGGTTCATTGGATTGGTGGGTGGTATCGCGGCCTGCTTTGCGCACTTGCGAGGGCAGGGTCATTGCGAACATCTGCGGCGTGAAAGCGAAGGCCAGCGTCACCGACAGTGCGACACCGCCCGCAACCGACATCGCAAAAGGCGGCCAGAAGCCACCGCCGCCGAGGATCAGCGGCAGGAAGCCGCCAAAGGTGGTGATTGTGGTCGAAGTGATATGCCGCGCCGATCCTGCTACCACATCGACCATCGCTGCGCGGTCGCCTGCGCTGGCGCGCGGGTCTTCCCGCAAGCCTGACAGCACGATCAGGGCGGCGTTGATCGACACCCCGACGGACCCGATAACACCGATGATCGCATTGATCCCGAACGGATAGTCAAAGATCGCCAGCGCCAGCATCGAGAGCCCCGCCGACAATCCCGCAACCGTGAAGGCAATCAGCGTCAGGCGGAAGGAATTGAAAGTCATCACCACGACGGCAATCGACAGGGTGATGATCAGGCCCAAGGGGGCGATCAACGCATCGACCGTGCTGTTGCGCGCATCAGAGTCGCCCCCGGTCTCGAGCCGGATGCCTTGCGGCGGAGCGTAGCCATCTGCCTCAAGAACCGCCATGGCCTCGGCGAGCGCCACAGCGGGCAGAATGCCGGGCATCAGGAAGGCCTGCACGGTATTCACCCGCTCGCCATTGCGCCGGGTGATCGTGCTTTCCGATGGCTCCAGCCGCAGCGCGCCCAGCGTGGACAGCGGCACTGCGGGGAACTTGCCTGCACCCGCGACCTGCGCCGAACGCGGTGGCAGGATCGGCATGTCGCCGATGGCGATCGGATCGCCGCGCAGCCCCGCGCCCAGGCGCACGCGCACCGGCAGTTCCTCGGTCCCTTCCAGCAGCGACCCGCCGGTGACGCCTTCCAGACCTGCCTCCATCTGCCGGGCGACCTGGCCCAGATCTAGGCCCAAAAGACGCGCCCGCGCCTCGTCGACTTCCAGCGTCAGCTTGGGCGAGCCGCCCGCGATCCCGGTGCGCACCATGGCCACCGTGGACACCTGCGCCAGCCGCCCGCGCAAATCGTCGCCCGCGCGGCGCAACGCGTCGATGTCCTGACCCACAAGGCGCAGCTCCACCGGCGCATTGACGGGCGGGCCCTGGGTCAGGCTGCGGATGACAAAGCGCGCTTGCAGGAATGCGGGCGGCAGATGGGCTTGCAAGTTGATCAGCAGTTGCTCGGTCGCGGCAGGCGATGCTGTGCGGATCAACGCCTGTGCGAAAGCCGGTGCCTGATCGCGGCCGCCTACCATGTTGTAATAGAAGGCAGGCGCCGAACGGCCCACAACCCAAGCGACGTTGAGGATATCCGCCTCGGAAGTCAGCCTCGCGTCGATTTCGCGCACCACGCGCATGGTCTCTGCAATGCCGGTGCCGGGGGGCAGCTCCACTTCGATATGGAACTGGTCACGGTCCACGCCCGGAAAGAACTGCGGCGTCAGGGTCGGAAGCGACAGAAAGCCGATCACCGGCAGGACCAGCGACAGCGCCACGGTGCGCAAGGGGTTGGCCATCGACCACGCCAGCACCGCGCGAAAGCCGCGCATCAGCAGGCCGTCACGTTTGGGCTGGCCATCGCCCATGCGCAGCCAGTGCCCGGCGATGGCAGGGGTGATCGTGACCGCCACAATAAAGGACCAAGACAGCATCACGATCACGGAAATCGCGATGGAGCCGACGAAATCCCCCGCCGGGCCCGGGAGCAGCAGAAGCGGCAGGAAGGACAGGATCGTGGTAACGGTCGCGGCTGCAAGCGGCATCGTCAGCCGCCGCACCGCCCCCGCAACCGCATTGAGGCGCGTGAGACCCGCGCAAAGTCGCTTGCCTACCTCGTCCGTCATCACGATGGCCGCGTCAACCAAGAGGCCAAGCGCCACGATCAGGCCGGTCACGCTCATCTGGTGGATCGGCACGGCCAGCGCGTTCAGTGTGGCGACGGAGGCGAGGGTGACAACCGGCAGCACCATTGCCACGATCAGCGCCGATCGCCAGCCGAGGGTGATGAACAGAACCGCCACGACCAGCGCGACCCCCAGGGACATGTTCAGCCCCACTTCGGTCAGCCGCGCGGTGGTGTAGCGGCTCTGGTCGAACACGGTCTCGATCGACAGGCTCCAGGGCAGGGCCTCGGCCTGCGCGAGGGTGGCTGCGCGGATGCCAGTCATCCAGCGATCGACCTGCAAACCTTCGCCCAGCTTGGCCGAGACAAGGATCGCGGGTTGCCCCTGATACAACGCGGCCTCGGCCAGTGGCAAACGCGGGCCGCGGGTGATCTGGGCCATATCGCCCAAGAGCGTCACGCGGCCATCCGTATCCTCGCGCAACACCACCGCGCGCAGCCGGTCAAGCGAGGTGATCTCGCCTGCGATGCCCAGAACCAGGTCGGTCTCCTCGCCGCGCAACCGGCCCGCCTGCACCTTGGCGTCGGCGGCGCGGATGGCCGCGGAAACCTCGTCGGCGGTCAGACCAAGCGCGGCGGTGCGGTCCGGGTCAAGCGTGACCAGCACCTCTTCCTCGGGCAATCCGTGCAGGTCGACCAGACTGGTGCCCGGCACGCGGCGCAGCCGGTCGGCCAGCGCCTCGGCCTCGCGGGCGGCACGGGTCGGGCTAAAGCCCTCGGGCATGGTCAGGGCAAAGATTGCCGCGTAGCCGCCCGCGCCATCACTGTCGAAATCGGGCGGTTGCACGCCCGCAGGAAACTCCCGCTGCGCATCGGTCACCGCATCGCGCACCTGCGCCCAAAGCTGCTCGATGGTCTCGGGGGGTACCGTCTCGATCAGTTCGACGGAGATGACCGAGATGCCGGTTGCGGATGTCGATGACACCTCGGCAATCTCCGGGATTGTACGAAGTTCAGTCTCGATCTTGGCGGTCACCAGCGCCTCGACGCGCGCGGGGTCCGCGCCGGGGAATACCGTGGTGATCGTCGCGAAGATATTGGTGATCGTAGGGTCTTCCTGCCGCCCGATTGAGACTAGCGCCGACATCCCCGCCGACAGGATCACCAGTAGCGCCAGTATCACGAGGCGTGGTTGACGGAAGAACAGCGTATCCATTTGCGTCACTGCACCTGTTCCAGCACAAGCTGGCCGGGTGCGACGCGGTCGGGCGCTTCGGCCACAATTCGCGCGCCGGGGGGCAGGTCGCCGCGCAGGAACACACGATTGCCGTCGCTGTGGATGACCTCGACCGCTGCCGGCAGGGTGCGGTCGCCCGCGGCCGTGGCCTCAACCGCCATCACCGACCACGATCCGCGCACCCCTTCGCGCAGAGCGCTGAGCGGGGCCCAAAACCCCGGGTCATCAACCGGCTGTGTGAGCAGCAGCGCGACCGTGTCACCCAGCACGGGTGCGGCACCCTCGGGCAAAGTCACCACGACCGACCGGCTGCGCGTGTTAGGGTCAAGATCTGGTCGGATCTGACGGAGTGTGGCTGCCAGTTCCGCGCCGCCTAACGCGAGGGTGACAGTGTCCCCCAGCGCCAGCCCAGCGGCCAATTCCGGTGGTAGACCAACCCGGGCGCGGGCGGGCTCTGTGTCAAACAGGACCAAAACGGTCTGGCCCGCGGCAACCGTCTGTCCGGGATCGGCCATCCGCGCGCCGATGCGGGCGGGATAGGGTGCCGTCAGCACGGATTTTTCCAACCGCACGTCAACGCCCGCAATACGTGCGCGGACGGCCGCCATCCCTGCCTCGGCGCGCGCCAGCGTCAGCCGCGCATTGTCTTGCGCTGCGACCGACCGAAAGCCTCGTTCGGTTAGCGCGTCGCTTCGCGCCAGTGTCAAGCGGGCCAGCTCGGCATCAGCAGCGAAGGCTGCAAGTTCCGCCTCCAGCGCTGCACGTTCCGGGATCAGGGCGCTGGTGTCCAGCCGCGCCATGACAGTACCCGCGGCGATGACATCACCTTCTTCTACCAGTACTTCAGTGATGCGTCCGCCAAGTTCGAACCCCAGATCGGTCCGCGCCGCAGCCTCCACCTGGCCGGTGAACCGGCGGGTGACGGTATAGCCCGAGGTCAGTTCAACCGATATGACACCGACCGAAGTCCGTGGGGCCGCGATACCGAGGGCGGTATCGCCCTCCGCTGTGATCAGGGAAAAACCTCCGATAACGGCTGCGGTGGCAGCGCCGCAGACCAGAAGCGTCACCGTCACGGTCAGAACCCGATTAAGTGCCTTTCGAAAACCTGATGTTGCAGCTTGCGTCATCGATGGAATGCTCCGATAAAGTTAGATGCTCTTACATATGTTATAAGCACTCACTTTGGCAAGTGGCATTCGTGTGGAGCCTGCACTTGTAAAAACAGGTGAGAGGTGCCAACTTCCGTCACGCAAAAAGTGAACGTCATTCACTTTACCGGAAGGCCCAATCATTATGTCGAACGATCCGTCCGCACCACTGGCCACGGCAGCCGTGACGCCCAAAGCCGCCTATCATCACGGTGACCTGCGCGCCCAACTGATCGCGGCTGTGCGGGAACTGGTCGAGACGCACGGCCCAGATGGTTTTTCCGTCGCAGAGGCCGCACGCCGCGCAGGTGTCAGTTCCGCCGCGCCCTACAAGCACTTCAAGGATCGGCACGAGATTTTGCGCGGCGTCGTCAGTGAAGCCATGGATCGTTTGCGCGCTGCCATGGAAGAGGGTGCCGCACATCATCCATATGGTTCGCTCGAAGCCGTTGCGGCAGTCGGGCTGGCCTATGTCGCTTTCGCCAAGACAGAACCGGGGGTATTCCGGCTGGTCTTTGGTCTGACGGAAGGGCACGAGAACGCCCCTGACCTGTTGGCCAAGGGTGAAGGCTGCTTTGGCGTGGTCGTGCAGGCTGTTGCCGCTTGCCTTGGCTTGCCTCCCGGCGATCCAGATGTTCAGCGCCGCGCGTATATGCTTTGGTCCTTTGTCCACGGTCATTCGTTCCTGACCATCGACATGAAGCACAAGGTCGCCAGCGCCGAGATCAACGATTGGGACTATCTTATGGGCATTGGCCGCGCGATCCTTGCCGCGTCTCGAGACGGTGCTGCTCTACCGAGATAGAAAGGTCTGAACGCTGGTATGCATCTGACATTGCCCATACGCCGCCGTATGCCTTTCGTCGCACAAGTCGCGACGGTAGGCCAGTCGCTGTATGATTAATCTATGCACAACGGGTCCGCTCCGGTAGAGGGCACGCCCGGGGAAAGCGTAGAATGCCCAACAACGCAGCCACTGCGGCAGCGCCACTTTCCGTTGCCTCTATGATGGATTAGACAGGTCGTTTAATTTATCGTTATGAATTCATTAAGTTATGTCGTTGTGGGTGATGATGGTGTGATTGACGCAAAAATCGGGGCGTCTCATGGGACGGACAACAATGGGAGATACTGTCGATTAGTGAATTTATTACAACCTCGTGATCAACCAGCTCAGGCTTTCAAGCACGTCGCGCAGTCCAGTTGCTGGTTTTGAAGAATGATGCGGAACGTGTAATTTCGACAGAAACGCAGCAGGTCTGTCTTTCGTTTTCTGCAGGTTTTCAGACCACTCTGTGGGTCGCCAAGCGGTACATAAATTGTGGAACTCAGCAGTTGTAGCGTCCTCCAAGAGGGTTGGCTTCAGACACAGCGATGGCCCTCCTTTTGTCCAGGTATTCGGCAAGGTCCTGAATATGGACGCCTCAGCTTTGCAAAACCGCGACCCGTTGCCATGAAGCCATCGACCATCTGTGCAATCAATTTTGCGGGGTCCTGGATGGTTTGGCCGGTTTCTCGCTCTAGCGTCTTTGCATAGGCAATCAGTTCGCGATCTACGGGCGCTGGCAGTTCTACTGTCACCTTCACCGGTTCATCGTCTGACAACGCACCCAGTTTCAATTTCGTCATCAGAGGCCTCATTGCAGATCGAGGATCAGGTCGCAGGTCCCGATCACGCGCACCGGAAATCCTGAACGGATCGTCAGGGTGGGTGGCACATCTATCTGACGGCCGACAATCTTGCGGCCAGCAGCGCCGATTGTGTCCCGGGCGCCGTCGCGGATTGCACGGGCGACAGGGTCGTCATCGTCTGCCACCGGCTCGGCGCCGATGTATCGCAGGGTCGAGAGGACGGCCGCCCTCAATACACCTCCCCAATGGTTGCCGATACCGTCCTCGAGCCCTGAATAACCTGTGCTATCCGCTCCGGGGTGCCGCTCCAAGACGATGCAATCACCATTGGACAAGATGATCCGCGTCCATACAAGCAGGATCCGGCGTTGTCAGCCGCCGCCGCCATTGTCCTATTCGCCGATAAGCTGGGCACCTTGCAGTAGCAGGAGATATCGGCCTGACCGGCTGTCATAGATGTCTTGGGTCACTTGAGCGACGACTTGGCCGGGAAGGTCAGAGCGAATGCCTGAGATGAGGGCGGCAAAGAGCCGGTCCACCATCAGAATGTTGCGAACCACGCGGGCGTTGACCAAGGGCCTCGGCTGTTGAATGTCACTGAGAACCCACCCATGTGCAACCGTGCCCCTGACGGGATTTGGCGGGGGTTATTGAAGTGATCGACATGTGATTTTTGCGCGTAATCCGACGATGGACTTTGAGGGACAAGATGCCCATTCGCGAGATTTCACGGCGGACTGGGCTGTCTCGCAACACCATCAGGAAGTACCTGCGGGCTGACATCTTTGAGCCCAATTTCCGAACGCCCACGCAGCCAAGCAAGCTGGATCCATTTGCCGAGAAACTGTCGGGCTGGCTTCTGACCGATCAGTGAAAGTCGCGCAAGGAGCGACGCACGGCCAAGCAGATGCATTCGGATCTGGTGCAACTTGGTTTTGATGGATCAGATGAACGCGTGGCAGCCTTTGTGCGGGCATGGCGGAAGCTGTCGGCGATCTGATCGAACAGGGGGCACCTGCATTCGATGCAGCCGTCCCGATGCTCTCAAAATTGCTCAAGGCGGAAATGGCTGAACGAGAGGTGCGTTCAATAGCTTACCACATGAAGGCGGCGCGCTTCCCGGCTTACAAGGATCTCTCTGGTTTTGACTTCGTTGCCAGCGAGATCAACGAAGCCCTCGTGTGCCAACTGCACCGATGTGAGTTCATGGACGCAGCTGAGAACGTGGTCTTGATCCGCGGGCCCGGCACTGGGAAATCGCATGTTGCGACCGCCTTCGGCGTTCAGGCCATCGAACATCACCGCAAACGCGTGCGCTTCTTCTCAACAGTCGAGTTGGTCAATGCGTTGGAGCAGGGAAAATCCATAGGCAAGGTTGGAAAAATCGCTGAGACGCTGGTCAAGACTGACCTCGTGTTCCTTGATGAACTTGGATACCTGCCGTTCAGCACCTCGGGCGGCTTACCCACCGCTGCCACATCCTGGAGACTGGCAACGACAGCTATCGCTTCAAAGCCAGCTTCGAGATTGCAAAACAGAAACGAAAGGAGACACCGGCATTGACCACATCATGACGAACAAAGCATAACGACTGAGCTGGTCAAATCTCGGTGACAATACCGGGTCAGTTCTCGGTGACATTCAACAGCGCGGGGCATCCCTGCGACATGCATTTTCAGGTCCGCCGAAAAATATACTTTACAAAACTAGTAATATAGTTATTTTTGTGTCATGACGACAACAAGCCCCAATGCTCGCGCCCTTGCCGCCCTCGGCCACGATGCCCGCCTGTCGATCTTTCGCCTTTTGGTGAAGGCTGGCGATGACGGGCTGCGGGTGGGCGACATCGGTGAGCATCTGGGCCTCGCACCTTCGACGCTGGCGCATCATCTTTCGGTGCTCGTCGATGCTGGTCTGGTGCTGCAGGACAAGCAGGGCCGCGAGGTGTTCAACCGCGTCGACTTTCCGGCGATGAATCGCGTAGTGGGTTTTCTGACGTCCGAATGCTGTTCTGGCGTCACGGTTCGACCCTCGGAGGATGCAGCATGATGTTTGCGCCGTCTTTTTTTCGCCTTGAAACAACTGTAATTCTGGAGATTTGGTGATGACTGATTCAACCCTTCCGGCACCGGGCCTCCGGTCCACGCTGCGCCATGTGTGGCAAGACCAGCGGGTCTGGCTGGCCTCAGTGCTGATCCTTGCGGCGCTGGCGCTGTTCGACACTCCCCAGGCCGCGGACTCTGCGCTCTTCGCGGGCGCCGCACTCCTGAACACGGCGCCCTTCCTGATCCTGTCAATCGCGATCGCCGCCTGGGCTAATGCGACTGGCGCCGACAACCTTATCGCCAAGGCCTTCACCGGAGCACCGCTCTTGATGATCGGGCTGGGCGCGCTGGCGGGAGGCATTTCGCCTTTCTGCTCCTGCGGGGTGATCCCTCTGATCGCGGCGCTGCTTGCGATGGGCGTACCGCTGTCTGCCGTCATGGCATTCTGGCTCGCATCGCCGATTATGGACCCCTCTATGTTCGTGTTGACGGCGGGGGTTCTGGACCTCGAGTTCGCGGTGTCCAAGACGCTGGCCGCACTCGGGCTGGGAGTCTTTGGCGGGACGGTGGTGCATCTGATGATGAAGGGTGGCGCCTTCGCTGATCCGCTGCGCGACGGCATCGGCAATGGCGGTTGCGGTGGGGCCAAGATCCGCGCACCCAAGCCGGTGGCATGGCGCTTCTGGACCGAGCCTGACCGCCGCGCGAAGTTTGGCAAGACGGCGCTGAGCACGACGCTGTTCCTCGCAAAGTGGCTAACGCTGGCCTTCATCCTCGAAAGCCTGATGCTGGCCTGGATTCCTGCGGAGACGGTGACTGCGGCGCTTGGCGGCGAAGGGCTGCTGCCCATCATGACCGCGACGCTTGTGGGCGTGCCCGCCTATCTGAACGGCTACGCGGCGCTGCCGCTGGTGGGCGGGCTGATCGAGCAGGGCATGGCGCCAGGGGCCGGCATGGCCTTCCTTGTTGCGGGTGGGGTGACTTCGATCCCGGCAGCCATGGCGGTCTGGGCGCTGGCGAAACCGCAGGTCTTTGCGCTGTACATCGGCCTGTCACTGACCGGGGCCTTTGCGTCTGGGCTGCTATTCCAGCTCTGGACGCAGATGGCATGAACACCAGCGGCGAGACGCCTTGTTTCGCCGCCTCTCCTTGATCGAAGCCCCCACCTTGATCCCCAGACTGTCTCCGGCGCGGCGCGCACCTGTAGTCGCCGCGCTCGGCTCGTCCCTCACTGTCAGTTGGGCTTCCAGCTACGCCATCCCGGCAGTTCCGGCAGTGCCTATGGCCGAAGACCTCGGCATGTCGCCGGTCGGGGTTTTCGGTGCGTTCTCCATGGCGTTGGTGGTCTCGGCGATGCGCGGCCCATGGTCCGGGTCGCGGATCGACCGGATTGGTTGGCGCGGGGTGCTGCTGGCGACGTGGGACTGGCGCGAGGCGTGCCTTGGCTGGGCATGGATCCATTTTGCAGTGGCCCCGCCGCTGAACGGCTGGCTGCCGAAGGGCACCAAGACGGTTGCAGTGTCGAGCATACCAGTGAAGGACGGACCACCGCCGTCGCGCCTGGCGCTCTGGTTGCTCGCCTTCGTATTCGCGGTGACCTTGTTCGACTGTACCGCCATGGCCGCCCATTTGCCGGAGCTGCCGCAAGCCGCCGAGGCCAGCACGGCTGTCGCCATCGTGGCGGGCGCTCTCGTCGGCCCTGCGCAAGTCGCGCCACGAAGCGCGGCGCAGGCCGTCAATAACCGCAGCATCGTTGTCGAGAAACACCGGTGTTGGATCTAGGCGAAAGACAGGCTGCGCTGCTACACCGCCAACAACGAAGGTTGCAAATCCTGTTCCAACGAGCATGCGTCGGCTTACTAAACGCTCCATGAGCTCAAGCCCCTCGCATGACAAGGACCAAGACCTTTGCCGCCACCGAGATGGCAGGCCTAGCGACCCTCGCCAACAACTATGCCGCGCTTTTGCGGTTTTCGGACCAACGATACGCCAGCCCAGTTCGATTTCGGAAACGCCTAAGGATGCTTGACAACGCATCCACTGAGGCTGCCTTTTTGTTCTGGACCCATGGGGGATCGGGGCGAAACCGATCTTGCAGCAATAAGTCGGGGGTTCTTGTACGCGTGTAGAGCACACGGGATTGAACGACTTGTTGGAGTTCTCCCCAGCATTCCCTTGCGAGGGATTTTAGCGGTAGGGTAGGCGGTCTCAATCACAGGACCACCCAATCTCTGCCGTTCGCACGTCTTTACTCTCTCGGGGTTGGACTGCCCCAGTTCACCTGCATTATGTTTACAATATGGACGCGGAAACCGGATCGCGGGCCGTAGGAGAACGCTGAATGCCCAACACCTCAGCCACTCAGGCCGCGCGATTATCTATTGCCCCGATGATGGAAGGTGGCGATCTGGATGGGATTTCAATGGGTTGTCGGGCGTTGTGTGCAGTACATGTTCACGTTTCGATCGCGTGATATCGTGTGGCGGCGCGTTCATTGCGGGCTGGTTCAGGGAATGCGACCCGTGGGGAGGCGCAAGCCTGTCCTCGCCATGGTACCCTGTTACCGATAGCGGGTAGCGTGTCTTGAATTCGCCATCGTGAGGCCGCACCGATGACGAATTTCGTATGTTTTTTGTGCTGTGCAGACGTGTTGCAAAAGGTTCCGACAGTATGGGCATGTTCTGGAGAAACGGCCGCCGCGGCGGGGGGCGGCCCGAAAATCCCCCTTGGTGGGACGAGGCGCGCGCCTTCGCGGCTGATTGCAGGCGCGTGGCGCATCCGCCCGGGATGGATAGCCCGATCCCTCGCCACGCCACGCGCCGCATCTTTCCTTCCCTTTCGGATGCCGACCGGATACGGGTCCGCGTGCATCACCAGATCCTGCAACTGCTGGACGAAAAGGGCGTGGCCGATCCCGGTGACCTCGACCATGACGGCAAGCGCATCCTCGTCAGCATCGCCTCGCCCTATGTCTTGCCGCCCGAGAAGATCGCGGAACTCCTCGCCAGGAACCCCGAAAATCTGGGTTGGATCGCGCGGGATCACGCGGCCTGGAAGGCAGCGCTGGCGCGGCCGAAGCCACGCGTGAACCCGCGCGAGGACGTCAGCCAGGCCCTCGCGCGCCTTCACCCCGACCCGGGCCTTGCGGCGGCCTACGACACAGGCGCTGACGACTTGCGGAGCGGGGCGTGGCGGTCGGGCGAGCGCCTCTGGTTCTTCCTGCCCTACGCCGTCGCGCGCGATCGCGGCATCCTGATCGACACGCCGCCGCCTTTCGCCGCGCTCGATGACGAGGCGCGCGCTGCGCTGTCATGGATGCACCGCACGATCCTGTCGGGCCTGAACGAGCTCGGCAGCATCGAACTTATGGCAGAGGCCGGCGCCGGCGAAGATCCCGAAAGCCCCCGAGCGGGGACGGGGACGATTCTGGCCGAGCAGATCTATCCGTTCCAGTCCTGCGCGGCGCATCTGCTCATGGATTGGAAGGTCCCCGACCCGCTGCCGACGGGGGCGCAACCCGTCTCGCACCTGTGCGCGTGGGACACGGCGTTGAGCCTCTTCCGAGCGGCGCGCAACCATGAGCGGGCTAGGGGCGGCAAGGTCTGACTTCCGCCGCAATCCATCCTGGTAGGTTGTGGCGGGGCAGCGGATCGGCTTTAGGGCCCCGCAGGGTGCGGCAGGCCGCGCCTTTCATCAACCAGCCGGACTTGCTTGAGACGCAGATCGCGCCCGTAGGGTTCGGCCAGAAGCGCCTGCGCCAGGGCGTCGTTCACGAAAAGCGTGTCCGCAACCCCCGGATCGGTCCAGATGGCAGGTCCCTCAACGGCGGTGCGGAACGCCCGGACCCTCGGATGAACCTTGCCTTCGCACATCAGGGCCGAGCGGCGCTTCTGCCCGTAGTGGATCCCTTCGGAGTGGTCGGGGTCGATCGTCGACCGGATGTTGCTTGTTGCCAGGGTGAGATAGCGCCTGTCTTCGCCCTTGCCCCCGGCGAGTTCCACCGTGATCGGGTGCAGCAGCGTCCGGCCCAGGTCGAAGCGGCGCATCACCTCCGCCATATCCTCGCGCACCTGCAGGAACGCGGACCACCAGAACGGAATGTCGAGTCGCGTCCCCGGATGGCCTTTGTTGTACACATAGGTTTCGGGCAGTTCCTCCGGCGCGACCGGTTCGCCCTGCCGCATTCGATAGAGGATTTTCAGTCGGATGTTCCTGTTTTCCCGCTCCGAAAGCGCCGGATCGTCCGCCGGCGCGTAGCCGCGATTGTACTGGCCGAGAAGCAGCGCTTCGATATACCAGATATGCTCGGTCACCTCGCACCCTCCGCCCCGGACACACAGTTTTTCTTGAGCCGCAGATCACCCGCGCCCTTGTCGGCACGGCACTGCACAAACAATTGAAGCGCAGGTTGCCGCCCTCGTGCAACAAAAAAAATCCGGCCCGTGCGGGTGAGGAAGGGACGTGACGTGCCACGGTTCGGGCCAGAGATGGTCACGGTTTCCGCGTAGACGGCAGCAGCTAGCGACCGATTGAAGAGGGTAACGGATCATGTCCGACGCGCGGTTTGAAGACCGTCTGTCGCGCCTGTCGCAGGGCGGCATGGTTCTTGGTATGGCGGGCTCTCCCGCGTGGTTTGCGCCCGGCTATGGCCTTGACCCCGATCAGGTGCGCGGACTTGCCTTTGCCACGCTGGTTCTGGGCGTTGTCGCCTTGATCCTGATCGACCGATCGAACTCCAACTCTATCCTGTCGGCGCTGCTGCCGCCGAACAAGGCGCTGGCGGTTGTGTTACCGATTGTCGCGGCGCTTCTCGCTGTGACACTCTTCTGGGCACCGGCGCGTGACCTGTTTCGTTTTGGTGTACTGGAAGGCGTATGGCTGGCCGTGCCACCTGTGGCCGGGATCGGGGTTTTGCTGGCGCTGGAAGCGCTCAAGCCGCTCTGGCGCATGGTCTTGCGCGCGAACGAACCGGCGGCCGCGAAAGCGAAATCTGCTTGATCGACTGTTCTGCCGTCTGTTCCCTTAGCCGCTAGAGCCCAACCCGCCGCAACCTCAGCGCGTTGGTGATGACCGAGACGGAGGACAGACTCATCGCTGCCGCCGCAATCATCGGGGAGAGCAACAGGCCGGTGACAGGGTACAACACACCTGCAGCAATCGGCACGCCAAGCGCATTATAGGCGAAGGCGAAGAACAGGTTCTGCTTGATGTTGCGCAAGGTGGCGCGGGCCAGTTTGCGTGCCCGCACGATGCCCATCAGATCGCCGCCGAGCAGGGTGATGCCTGCGCTTTCCATCGCCACATCGGCCCCGGTGCCCATGGCGATGCCGACATCTGCCGCAGCCAGGGCAGGGGCGTCGTTCACCCCGTCGCCCGCCATTGCGATCTTGTGACCTTCGCGGCGCAACTGGTCGATCAGCGTCTTTTTGTCTTCCGGCAGGACACCTGCGCGCACCTCATCGATGCCCAGTTCGCCTGCCACGGCCTGCGCCGTGCGTTCATTATCACCGGTCGCCATGATGACGCGCAGGCCCAGAGCATGAAGTTCCTTGATCGCCTGCGCGGTGCTGTCTTTGATCGGATCGGCCACGGCCACGATCCCAACGATGGCCCCGTCGACCGCGATGAACATCGCCGTCTTGCCCTCGGTGCGAAGCGCATCGGCCTTTTCCTCCGCCGTGCCAGTATCCAGTCCCATCTTCTGCATCATCGCCGTGTTGCCAAGCGCAACGGCGCGTCCGTCGATGGTTCCCTGTACACCTTTGCCGGTGAAAGCCTCAAAATCCGTTACCTCCTGCCGCTTGGCATCTGCGGCTTCGGCGCTCTCTACGATGGCTTCGGCAAGCGGGTGTTCCGAGCCGCGCTCCAGCGCCGCAGCCAATGACAGCAGCTCGGCTTCTGCCACATCCCCTAGCACCACAAGATCGGTCAGTTTCGGCTTGCCCATGGTCAGCGTGCCGGTTTTGTCGACGATCAACGTATCGACGCCCGCCATCCGTTCCAGTGCTTCGGCATCCTTGATCAGCACGCCAGCCTGCGCCCCGCGCCCCGCCGCCGTGGTGATCGAGATCGGCGTTGCCAGCCCAAGCGCGCAGGGGCAGGCGACGATCAGCACCGACACGGCAGCGGCCATGGCAAAGACCAGCACGGGTTCGGGGCCGAAGATCATCCATGAGATGAAGGCAAGGATCGATACACCGACCACGGTCGGCACGAAAACTGCTGATACCCGGTCTGCAAGCCCCTGAATCGGCGCACGTGACCGCTTTGCATTCGACACCATTTCCACAATCTGCGCCAGCACGGTATCGGCGCCGACCTTGCCCGCCTCGATCACAAGACTGCCGTTCTTGTTGATCGTGGCGCCCGTTACAGCATCGCCCGGACCTTTTTCCACCGGCATCGCCTCGCCGGTCAGCATACTTTCATCCAAGCTGGACCGACCCTCGATCACCACGCCATCGACCGGGACCGCATCGCCGGGCCGCACACGCAACCGGTCGCCCTCCACGATAGAGTCCAACGGAACGTCGCTTTCGGTGCCGTCCGCCGCGATGCGCCGCGCGGTCTTTGGCGCGAGATCAAGAAGCGCGCGGATGGCGTCGCCTGTGCGTTCGCGCGCCTGCAGTTCAAGCACCTGGCCGAAAAAGACCAGCGCCACGATGACGACCGATGCCTCGAAATAGGTGCCGACGGCATCGCCCGTCCGGTATTGTTCGGGGAACAGGCCCGGCAGGAAAACCGCGAACAGCGAGTAAATATAGGCCGCCGCCACGCCGAGCGAGATCAGCGTCCACATGTTCGACGACCGGTTGATGATTGACGCCCATCCACGTTGGAAAAACGGCAGTGCGGCCCAAAGGACGACTGGCGTCGCCAGCGCGAACTCAAGATAGCCAGCCACCTGATGTCCGAGCCAGTCGCGCACGGGCAACCCCACCATCGGCCCCATAGTCAGCACGATCAGCGGGACAGCCGCCGCCACCGAGATCCACATGCGGCGGGTGAAGTCCACCAGCTCGTGGTTTGGCCCGTCCGTTGGCTCCATCGGTTCCAGCGCCATGCCACAGATCGGGCGGGCGCCCGGCGCATCGCGGATGATCTCGGGGTGCATCGGGCAGGTGTATTGCGCGTTGCCTTGGGCTGCCTTGTGCAGACCTCCACGGTCACCAGAAGCATATGATGACGGATCGGCCTTGAATTTCGTTCGACATTTCTCTGAGCAGAAATGGATAACATTACCATCAAGCTTCTCGGTCCTTGTGTCGGGCGTCAAGGTCACGGTCATGCCGCAGACAGGGTCAATGTCCGTAGACCCGGCCCGCGGCTCGCCCCGTGACCCCGAAGGATGGTCATCGCCCGTGTTTGGGTGGTCAGTTTCTTTACGGGTAAGAGACATGAAACGCTCCTCGAGTTGGATTGAGCCGGCAATAGCAGCGTGATGCGGTGTCACGACTCGCCCGCACCCTCCCTTTGTTTGAGGGGGCAGGGCTATGTGACGCCGTTCATAAGCAGTTCAGATCGCAGCGACGGCCTTGGCTAGCAGATTGCGCACCTGGCCCGCCACGGCCGTCAGTTCAGCGTTTTCGATCGCCTGCATCGAGGCCACCGGGTCGATCGCGCTGACCTCGACCCCGCCATCTACCTCGCGCAGGATCACATTGCAGGGCAACATGGCACCGACGCGCGGCTCGATCCCAATGGCTTCATAGGCCATCTTCGGGTTGCAGGCACCGAGGATCCGGTAGGGCCGCATCTCGACATCGAGCTTCTTCTTCATCGTCGCTTGCACGTCGATCTCGGTCAGAACGCCAAAGCCATTGTCGGCCAGCGCTGTGCGTGTTCGGGCATCAATGTCTTTGAAGGATACCCCCTTGAAGGTGCGGTTGATCGTATAGCTCATTGCGCCATCCTTTCCTCAGAGATTTTGGGCCGCATGGTCTCGCCCCTACCGAGGCGCGTGTCCGGGCAGCCGTATCGGGCACAAGCCCCACGCTTCGGAGTTCTTTGCATCGCCGCCATGTTATCCCTGATTGCAGCACACAGGGTGATGCAGATCAGTGTGCGTTCCGGTCATTTCCGATTTGATGAAGGCAGAGCGTCTTTTGGCTCTATATTCATGGAGATGTCATATGAGACACAGGATTGCAGCACGTTCGGCGACCTTGGCTACGACAGCCGCACTGACGGCGAACATGGCCTTGGCGCAAGTCGGTGAGATGCCCAACCGTGATGCACCCTCCTATCACGGGCATGATATGATGTGGGGTGGTGATCAATGGGGAGGGTTCGGAATGGTCCTTGGTCCGATCTTCATGATCCTGATCCTGGTCGGGATCGTTGTTGGTGCCATCTACGTCCTGCGATTGTTCGGCGTGGCTGGCAGTGGCGGGCCTGCACATGATCGGGCGCTGATGTTGCTCAAGGAGCGCTACGCAAAGGGTGAAATCGACACGCAGGAGTTTGGAGAGCGCAAGAAATTGCTGGCGGACTGACGCATGTCAATCTGGCAGGAACTCCGATGTGCCAAGCTTGGCGATGCAGGTCGCTATTGGCCATTCTCAGAACGGATAGGGATATAATGAATCGGATCATATACATCGTCGGCCTCGTGGTCATTGTCGTGTTCATTCTCGGCTTTTTCGGTTTTCGGTAAGTGCAGACATTCCCGTACCCAAACAACTGGAGGTTAAACCATGACCCGCGATAAAACCCCAAAGTCCGACGGCGCCGACCACGGCCTTGGTGCCAAAGGCACCATATCTCAGGCAGGGCGCTCAGGTGGGCGTTTGCCGCGTGACATCGGCACGCAGGATGAACTGAAGCGGGCCAACGAACGCCCCGCTGGCAAAACCCGGGTCACCAAATCCGATGAAAAAGACAAATAGCTGGGATACCCTTGAGCCCTCACGGAGCGTCTAATCACCGCGTTTTGAGCTGGCATGTCGTGCCCACGAGAAGGTCAAATGGGCCCATGAGAGGATCTTGGCTGGGGTGCGGGAGATGATGCGCAGCTATTTCAAGTTCATTCCAAGGATATGGGACCGACTGCACAGCAGTTTCTGGTTTATGCCGTCGCTCATGGCAATTTGTGCCATGGTAACGGCCATTTTGCTGATTCTGCTGGGCTCCTTGGAGGCTGCATGGCTCGCATGGGTCGACGAATGGGCCTATGCCTTCGGCCCGGAGAGCGCTCGCGCGATCCTGTCAGCTATCGCTGGATCCATGATCACGGTTGCCGGCGTCACATTTTCGATGACAATGTTGACCCTGCAACTTGCATCTTCACAGTTTGGCCCCCGAATGCTGCGCAATTTTATGCGCGACCGCGGCAACCAGATCGTGCTGGGCACATTCCTGTCTACCTTCGTCTATTGCCTGTTGGTCCTTGCCTCCGTTCGGGGAAGCGGCGCCTCCTACTTTGTGCCGGTGATCGCCGTGTCCTTTGGTATGATCCTAGCCGTCGCAAGCCTCGCGACGCTTATCTACTTCATCCACCACATCGCGACGTCAATCCGCATCGAGAACATACTGGCCAGTCTTTCGGTCGAGGCCTGCAAGACTGTCGAGCGCGTATTCCCGGCCCACGACCATAAGTCAGCGCCTTTTCCCGGGAAACTGATGGCGGAGGCTCTGCCGCAGGGTTATGAAAATGACAGCCGATCTGTAGTCGCGACGGACAGCGGCTACATACAGTCGATTGATCTGGACAGGCTTTGGCAGATCGCCAGCGACAACGATCTTGTTGTCCGGGTAGAGCGCTGGATTGGTAATTTTGTTCCCAAGACCGGGTCACTTGTCATTGCATCGCCCTATGGCCGGGTCTCCGATGCGGTTGCCGACGACCTGTCCAATGCCTTCTCGATTGGCGCCGAGCGCACGCCCGATCACGATATCGAGTTCTCGCTCAGGCGGATTGTGGAAATTGCGCAACGTGCCTTGTCGCCGGGCGTCAACGACCCGACAACCGCGCTTTATTGCCTGGATCGTCTGGGCGAGGTGCTAGGGCTTTTGGCAGGTCGGCAGTTTCCTTCGGGCCGTATCATGGATGAACACATGAAACTGCGGGTCATCTTCGAACCGGTCACCTTTGAGGAATTGGCCTGTTCGGCGTTCGCGGCGATTGCCCGGTACGGGATCAGCGATGACGATCTTGTCGCACGATTGCTGGATGTCATGGAAAGATGCAGTCGCGGCGCGCCCCTTTCGGATCGCGAGAGCATCATGCGCCTCCATGATGCGTTCATGGTGGAAGGCTCTGGTTTGAAGTTTGGAGACGCAACGAAGGCCACTCAACCGGCCCCTGCATGACAGCGGAGATCTGGTGTGGGTCCGCTTCCTCACCGAAGCCGCGTGGCCAGAGGCGTGATGGTGCGCCCTTGCACGATGATCGAGAAGACGGTCAGCAGCGTGCCAATTTGGAGAGCGTCCATCGGGACCTAGGTTTTGCTGTCCGTCGATTTCCTGTCAGGTTTGGTCCTGCCATCTGGCTCGGGCCCACCCCAGCGGGGGATTGTCAGTTTGTTGTCAAGCCGGCGCCCCGGAAGCCGTCTGTCACCCGGCGTGTCGGATGAATCATTGCCAAGGCCCAAGCCTGTCCCGGCATGTGTATCGCCAGAAGATCCGCCCAGATCAAAGCCGGGACGGTCGATCTTTTTCCTGCTGTCGTCTACTGCTTGGGGGACGTCTTGTGCGGGATCTTTCGTGGTCTGCTTGTTGAAATCTTCTGTCACTTTTTGCGATTTGGGCGAAGATGAAGTGGCCGAATTTGCATTAAGTTTCATGTCTTTCTCCTATCGTGCAGGGCCGTGCTTCTGACACGGAGGGCAACAGAATGAGGGCATGCGCATAGTCAGGGTCTGCGGACTGAATTCCCTCCGGCGATGATCCGCCGGATCAGTGCTGCAGCGGCACGGTGCTTTACGGTATCAGCCTCGGATGCGACAGCGTTCTCATGGGTTGCAGCTGCATCCGTGAGAACACCCATGATTTCTTTCTCAGGTAAAATTTGCGCGTCATTCAACGCAAGAAGCAGGGCTTCGCAGATGGTTAGCGCGGCCATTCCTGAATGCATTTGGTCGTCCGTCATGGGGTATTCACCTCTCCGACAAGTGCGACGCGGGGGACGCGCCTGCTACTTACGGAGCAGACTTGCAAGGAATCTGCTATGCTGTGCTGATGGACATCAGTCCCAGGTGCGATTTCTTTTGCTATGACTTCGCTGAATACCGATGAGGGACAAATGATCGAAAACACACCGCTCGTCCGCAAGCTTGGCGCATTCGTCGCCCTGTCGGACCCCGAATTGTCGGTGCTTGCATCCTTGCACAAGCGCCGCCGCGCCTTCATGGCGGGGCGTGATCTTGTGCAACAGGGGCAATCGGATCAGTCTGCCTATATCCTCGCCTCTGGCTGGGCCTGTTCTTACAAGCTTCTTGAGGATGGTCAGCGGCAGATCGTTGATTTCCAGATCCCCGGCGATTTCCTGGGGCTTCGCAGCGTTCTATTGAACGTATCGGATCACAGCATCGAGCCTGTGACGGATATCGAGGTGACGGAAGTTCATGTCGCCGACCTTCTGGATGCATTTGCGCAAACGCCCCGGCTGGCCACCGCGGTTCTGTGGGCCGCGTCCCGCGACGAGGCGATGGTGGTCGAACATCTAGTCGATTTGGGACGCCGCGATGCGGCCGCACGCATGGCGCATTTCCTGCTGGAGCTTGGTGCCAGGCTTGCCTTGGTCGGACTGGGGAGCAAGGACGGCTATGCCTGTCCGCTGACGCAGTACCTTCTGGCCGATGCTCTCGGGCTAAGCGCCGTCCACGTCAACCGGGTGCTGAGGCAGCTGCGCGAAGCAGGAATGGTCACGTTTCGGGACGGGTTCGTCGCGTTCGATGACTATGATCAACTGGCCAGGTTCGCGCAGTTTGATGCGTCTTACATGGATCATAAAGAGCCACTACTCCGTTGAGGTTGTGCCGCGTTGGCCTGCCGTCAGATGCGACCTAGCAGCATCAGGATGACCACGATGATCAGGATCGTGCCAAGAACACCGGTCCCGGCATGACCGAAGCCGTAGCCATAGCCACCGAAGCGCCCGCTGAATCCGCCGAGCAGGAAGACGATAAGAATAATGACGAGGATCGTGCCGATTGACATGGTGAATGCTCCTTTGACGGGCCGCCCCGCGTTAAAGGACGATCCCGGATTTCAGATTGTTGGCGCTTGGCGGGCCAATTCAGTTTCCGTCGATAGTCACGCCATGCTCGTTGATCTCGATATCAATCCCGCTTTGGCGTTCCTGATAGTAGAGATAGCCTGCCACCACCGCGCAAACGGCGAGGACCCCGATCAAGACGAGAAGAGAATTGCGGCTCATCGGACATGTCCTCGCGGGCAGGTAGCACTCTCTCGCATGCCGCAACCGTGGCCGTCAGGAGACCACGCTGCCCGGGCCATTGCCTGCGAATGGGCGAGGGCGCGAAACACGGGGGTTCTAGACGTCACGGATGGTATCCTTGATGTGGCCAACAGCATTCTGGACCTTGCCCTCGACCTTGTCGGCCTGGCCTTTTGCCTCGAGCTTTGCGTCGCCAACCGCTTTGCCGACGGCTACTTTGGCCTTGCCCTTGACCACCTTGGCAGAGCCGATCATCCGATCCTTGTCCATTGCGCTTTCCTTTCCGAAGGTAGGTGGTCGCCTCATCCGTTGCGACCACGATTTATACTGCTGGCTGTGCGACGCTTTCGCGCTGATGCCGGTCAGCGCGTCGGCGTGATCACGATTTCGACGCGGCGGTTCTGTGCCCGGCCTGAAGCAGTGGCGTTCGTCGTGATCGGCTCGTCAAAGCCCCGTCCGGAATAGGTAATCCGCGAAGAGGACACGCCCTCCATGATCAGGATACGCGCAACGGCCAATGCCCGATCTCGGCTCAGCTGTTGGTTATAGTCAGCAGAGCCCACGGTGTCGGTATGACCTACAACACGGACAGTCGAATTCGGATGCATGTTCAGCGAGCGAGCGACCTCGCTCAGGGCGGGCAGGAAACTGGACGCGACCGTGGAGGACCCTGTCGGGAAGGTCACGCCTTCAGGCAGGATGACACGTAGCTGACTGCCGGTGTTGGTGATGACTGCGCCAGTGCCAGCGAGCTGCTGGTTCAATTCGCGCTCCTGTCGGGCCATATCGGTGCCGATGGCACCGCCCACGGCAGCGCCGATCACTCCGCCAATGATGGTGGATCGTGTGTCATCCCCAATCGCATTGCCGATCGCCGCCCCTGTTACACCGCCGATAACTGCACCCGTCGCAGGTTTGCTTGGCGTACCAGCGTTGTAGGTGCAGCCGGTCAGGGCAATAATGGTTGCGGCAGAGAGAATTCCAGTCATCTTGTTCATGGGACTTGTCCTTTTGGAGCGAGCCTTTCCAGAAGATGACGCAGTGCCATGTTCCGAAATCGGCGATTGAGTCTTTTTCGCCTGTTGTCCCAAAAGCCGCACTAACCCTGATCAGCCTATGGAAAAAAATGTTGTTGCATAGCCGAACCCATTCGAGAAAATTACGCCGCTGTGCAATGCGTGGCTGCGGTAAAATGGTGCTTGGTGACCCCGACTGCCCATGAGAGCCGCCCAATAGAATGACGGGTGGCACAGTAATGACTGGCCACCCGTGACGTTGAAATTCAGGTCTTTATGAAATGACTGCAAAAAATTCGAGCGGGAAATCCTGAATTGATGCCCCGTGTGCGTCTGCCCCGCTGCAATTGCCGGGCAGACGTACCGTCACGTTACGCCAGAGCGTGGGTCGCGGCGTCCAGTTCCTTGTTCGTGTCGGCGTCGTTCTTGGCCGTGTGGGCCTTTTCCGCAGCTTGGTAATGCTTTAGCGCCGCGTCCTTCTTCGGGCCGGAGGGCGCCTTGTCCCACGCAGCCTTCACGGTTTTCATCTTGTCGGCAACTTTCGTCGATTTATTGGTATCGGGTGTCATTGGATTGTCCTTTCGTGGACGGTCCGGAAACGTGAAACACGCGGGACATGGGGACGAGGGGACAGATTGCCCCACGTGTCTCAGGCTCACTCGGACTGGTTACACGTTCACCTAAGTTCGGTGAACCTCAGGGACTATCGCGCAGCCCTCGTTCTCCCACACTGATGTAGGTTGGTCTGGAACCGCTATTTTCGGTAGTTCCGGATGGAAGTTCACAAACCGGCGGAGTCTAGCTGACGTCCGGTTGATGATTGCCCGGGCGGCTGCAACCGTGTTTCGCATTTGTCTGCCGTTGACTTGGGAATTTGCGCAGAAATGGCAGAAACGGGAAATGTAACCTCAATTTCTTCACCGCTAAGTACTGTTTGGACGCCGCCGAATTTATGCAGAAGCCCCAGCATTGCTGTATTCTCGCTGTGGACCAGAGCAATGAACTCGGTAATTCCGCTGCGCTTCGCGAACTTCGCCAGAACGCCAAGGAGAACACTGCCCAACCTTTGATGCTGATATTGATCGGCAATGGTGATGGCGATCTCAGCGACATGCTTTTGACCCGGCAGACGTATAAATCGCGCGATACCAATCGGTTCTGGTGTTGGTCCACCCCTGAGCAAAGCGCCGACCGCGACGTGGTCTGGGCTGTTTGTGGCTGTGAAACTGTCCAGTTCTTTCTCGGTGAGGTTTTTGCGCGTCCCCAGAAACCGGAAATATCTTGCACGACCGGACAAATGCGCGAAACCAATCTCCAACAGATGGCGATCTGTCGGTGTCACTTCTCTTACGAGAGCGGATACGCCGTTTTTGAGGGTTGTTGAAAAGGGGGTGAGTTTCACCGCGTGCCTCGAATGGCAAATTTGGCCGGTTGTTGTGCTGAGGTCTCATCTGTCGCGCGTTGCCCAGCATTGGGATGGTCTGTAAGCACGCGCGTTCCGGCACGACCCTCCAAAATGGCACGGGCATCCGTCAGCTGTCCTATTCCAGCGAGTTTGCCACTGGCGGTGGCAAAGGCCACCGCAGCGGCGACTTTGGGACCCATCGATCCGGGTGGAAGGTCAAGTTTCCCAAGTTCAGACGGTGTTGTTGTGCTTATAGCGCTCTGATTTGGAGCGCCAAAATCCCGGTAGACGGCTGGCACGTCAGTCAGAAGCAGAAGCGCGTCTGCGCCGAGGCCAAGGGCGAGAAGGGCTGACGTTCGGTCCTTGTCGATAACCGCTTCCGCGCCCATCATCTCTCCATTCGCGTTCCGCATGACGGGAATGCCACCGCCCCCGGCGCAGATGACAGTGTGCCCCGCGCCCAGAAGGACCTTGATGGCGTCCAGCCCCACGATCCTGATGGGTAGGGGCGAGGCAACGACACGGCGCTGGCCGCCCGACGCCTCGGTCACCATGGCCCAGCCATGATCTTTCGCCGCCTGCTCTGCCTCGGCCTCGGTGTACACGGGTCCAATGGGCTTGCTTGGGGTCTCAAAGGCAGGGTCCTTTGGGTTCACTTCTACCCGGCTCAGCAGGGTGGCGCATTGCGCGCCCTCGGGCAGCGCGTTCATGAGCTCCTGCTCGATCAGATATCCGATCATGCCCTCGGTTTCGGCGCCCAGCACATCCAGCGGCCAGGGCTTTGCCGGATCGTACGCCGCACCCTGCAAGGCGAGCAGGCCGACCTGTGGCCCGTTGCCATGCGCCACCACGATCTGATGATCGCGGGCCAGGTCCGCCAGAGCAGTTGCCGCGATCCGCACGTTCGTGTGTTGCGCCTCGGCCGTCATCGGCTCGCCTCGCTGCAAAAGCGCATTGCCGCCAAGGGCCACCACCACCCGCATTTCAGGCCCCCATCGTGGCGACAAGAACCGCCTTGATCGTGTGCATCCGGTTCTCGGCCTGATCGAACACGACCGAGGCTGCGCTTTCGAATACCTCTTCTGTCACCTCCATGCAGTCGATCCCGAATTTCTGGAACGTCGCCTCGCCTACTTCGGTGTCGCGGTTGTGGAAAGCGGGCAAACAGTGCAGGAATTTGGCGTAAGGGTTCTTGGTCTTTTCCATCACTTGCGTGGTGACGCGATAGGGTGACAAAAGGGCGATCCGCTCTTCCCAGACCTCATCAGGTTCACCCATCGAGACCCAGACATCCGTATAGACGAAATCCGCCCCTTCAAGGCCTTCGGCGTGCTTCTCGGTCAAGGTGATGCGGGCACCCGTGGTCTCGGTGATGGTGCGACATTGAGCGACAAGGTCATCGTCGGGCCAGCAGCTTTGGGGACCACACAGGCGGATATCCATGCCGATCAGGGCGGCACCAACCATCAGGCTTGAGCCCATGTTGTTGCCGGCATCCCCCATGAAGCAAAAGGCGATATCAGACAGGTGTTTGTGGGTGAACTCGCGCATGGTCATCAGATCGGCGAGGATTTGTGTCGGGTGGAAATCATCCGTCAGCCCGTTGAACACGGGCACGCCTGAAAATTCGGCCAACACCTCGGCATCCTTTTGGCCAAAGCCACGGTATTCGATACCATCGTAGAACCGGCCCAACACGCGGGCGGTGTCCTTCATGGTTTCCTTGTGGCCGATATGGCTTCCCGATGGCCCCAGATAAGTGACATGCGCGCCTTGATCGTAGGCTGCGACCTCGAACCCGCTGCGGGTGCGTGTGCTGTCCTTTTCAAAGATCAGGGCGATGTTCTTGCCTTGAAGCATTTGCTGTTCATATCCGCCTGCTTTCGCCAACTTGAGGCTGGCAGCGAGTTGCAACAGGTGCCGGATTTCTTCCGGTGTAAAATCAAGCAGTTTGATAAAACTGCGTCCGCGCAGGTTCTGTGGCATGGGATATTCCTTAAATGGGGTCGCGAACCAGGGGGCAGGTCATGCAGTGTGATCCACCACGCCCGCGTCCAAGTTCTGATCCGGGGATTGTGATGACCTCGACACCCGCCTTGCGCAAAAGGGTGTTGGAGTAGACGTTGCGTTCGTATCCAACGACGACACCGGGTTCCAAGCACAGCAGGTTGTTGGCATCGTCCCATTGTTCACGGGCGGATTCGTAGGCATCGCCGCCCGTGGGCACGGTGCGCAGTTTCTTGAGGCTAAGGGCGTCGGCTACCACCTCCAGAAACGGTTTTGTTTCGGCCTCCACGACGACGTCCTCGCCCTTGCCGGGGCGCAGGCTGTAGCAACGGATAGCATCGGTCACCTCGGCAAAGACCGTGACCAGATCGCGGTCGCAGAAGGTGAAGACCGTATCAAGGTGCATGGAGCCGCGCGCACGGGGAAACTGGCAGGCGATGACACGGGTCGCGCCACCCCCTGCGAACAGGCCGCGCGCGACCTGTCCGACCGCCTGTGGGGTGGTGCGTTCACCCATGCCGATCAGCACAGTGCCGTTTCCAATGGGCATGACGTCCCCGCCTTCGATCGTCGCAGGTCCGTGATCCTGCATCGGGTCGCCCCACCAGACGGGAAAGCCCGCGTCTTTGAAATCAGGATGAAAGCGGTAAATCGCGGCAAGGTTCAGCGTCTCAAGCCGCCTTGCGGGCCAGTGCATCGGGTTCAGCGTGACACCGCCATAGACCCATGCCGTCGTGTCGCGGGTGAAGATGTGGTTTGGCAGGGGCGGCAGGATGAAATCAGCGGGCTCCAGCATGGGGGCCAGCACACCGCGGTCCGTAATCGGTAATTCGGCCTTGCTCATGCCGCCGATCAGGATCGTCGACAGCAGATCGGCGTCGATCTCCATCAGGTGGGCCATAAGGTCATTGGCCAGCCCCACGCCCACCGTGTTGTCACTGATCCGGGCCGCAAGCAACCAGCGCCGCGCCTCCGGGTCTTTGAGCGTTTCCATCAACAACTGGCGCAGGAACACCACCTCGACCCCGCGATTGCGCATGGCATCGGTAAAGGTCATGTGGTCAATCCGCGCTTGCTTGACCCACATCACGTCATCGAACAGCAGCTCGGCACAGTTGGCAGGCGTCAGCCGTGCCATAGCAGCCCCGGGTTTGTGAACCAGAACGCGGCGCAGCTTGCCCGCCTCGGAATGGACGCCGTATGTGATGGTCATGTCGGTGTTCCTTGCAAAACTACGCCAAGGCTGAGGGTGGCCATGACAATGATCGTGAGACCCAGGAGAACTGGCCAGACAAAGCGCAGCCAGCGTTCATAGGGCACCCGCCCTATGGCGAGCCCGCCCATGACAACGGCAGAGGTGGGGGTGACCAGATTGACCACGCCTTCTGCCGACTGGAACGCGGTCACCACGAGGCTGCGCGATACCCCGGCAAAGTCGCCGACGGGGGCAAGGATCGGCATGGACAGGACGGCAAGGCCCGAGGTCGAAGGCACGAAGAACGACAGGACGACCTGAATCCAGTACATCACGTTGATGAAGACGACCTCATTGAGGCCCGCGACGGTGCCTTCGGCCCAGTGCAGGATCGTGTCGGTGATGTGCCCCGCGTCCATGATCACGACAATGCCGCGCGCAAGCCCGATGATCAGCGCCACGCCAAGCAGGTCGCGCGCACCGCCGACGAAGGCGTCGACCAGTCCCTTCTCTCCTAACCGTCCTATGATCCCTATGGCGATACCAGCGAACAAAAACAGCCCGCTCATTTCGGCCATCCACCACCCGCCCAAGGACACGCCCCAGATCATCACCGCAAAGGTCGCGCCGAAAAGCATCAGGACGATCTTGTGCAGACCTGTGAAATCGCCTGTCTCGGCCTCGGACGCGCTCAGGAAATGCGTTTCGTTCTCGACCTTTCTGTCAAAGACCAGAGACCGTGACGGATCGGCTTTGACCCGTGCGGCGTAGCGCATGACATAGGCCACTGTCACTGCAAAGGTCAGCGCAAGCAGGACCAGCCGCAGCATCAGCCCTTCGGTGAAGGGCACGCCGGCGGCGTCCGACGCGATCACGGTCGAAAAGGCGTTTACCGTCGAGCCGAGCACACCGACCCCCGCACCCAGCAGGATCACCGCAACAGCCGTCAGCGCGTCATAGCCGGCCGCGATCATCACCGGCGTCAGGATGACGTAAAAGGCCAACGTCTCTTCGGCCATGCCATAGGTCGAGCCGCCCGCCGCAAAGAGTGCCATCAGGATCGGTATCATCCACTTTTCCCGCCCTTCGAGCCGTGCCATCGCCCGCTTGATGCCCGCATCGATGGCCCCCGTGGCCGTCACAACACCGATGAACCCGCCGATCATCAGGACGAAGAGCGCGACGTCGATGGCATTGGCGCTGTAGCTGCCCGGATCGTAGAAGCCCGCGATGGGCGCGAGGATGACGTCGAACAAACCTTGCGGATTGGCGTCGGTGGGCGCGTAGGTTCCGGCGACCGGAACGTCCTTGCCAAGCGCCTCGGACGCCGCGCGCTCGTACTGGCCGGCTGGGATCACCCATGTCAGTCCAGCGATGATGATGATCAGCGCGAAAAGAATGGTATAGGCAGAGGGGAAGTGGAAACGGGGGCTGCGTTCGGCAGATGTCGTTTTGGTAGCGGGCATGATGGATCCTTTCACCGTCCAGTAATGAAAAAGAACTGGCGGCCACCCTCATCATGATCCAGAATCGCAGATGGCGGACTGACTGAGGTTAGGCTGTGCGCATCACAGAGGCTTATGGATCAGAACGCGAACCGTGCCCTCGATGCTTCGCCTGAACATTGCCGCCCATAAGATCCCGCGCCTGGTAACTCTTGCGATCAACCCAGCGGCGTCTGCTGGTGCGCCAGTCTCTGCCACTTGCCGTCGTCGTTCAGGTAGGTCGAGGTGCACAGCGCCTGATAGATCGGCTCGCCTCTACGTTCGGCAGAGACGCGATAGGCCAACACCGCAATGTCTTTCTGGTGTGAGAGGTAACGCTCGCTCATCACCACCGAACGCCATCGTTGGGCGACGTCTTTTTCTCTCCAGAGCGCATCGCCCTGAATAATACCTGCTGGAAAGGGCAAAACGAAAACGGCGCCTTTTGCCGTGGCGTGACGTGCACTGTCGGCGCCTTGTGTCCAGAAGCGTTCTTCCAAGTCCCAAAGGGTGTTATCTGCAGTCATTCAGGGCTCCTTTAAGGATTGGGGGTTGTGCTGGGTCATGGCTGTTTCGCGCAGGGGCGCATCTCACTGGCCTTGTGCCAACATCGCGAGCCAGCCAAGAAACAGGCCTGCTGCGATGATCCAGTAGAATGCGGATCCCTGCGGCGGCAGCACAAGCTTGGCCGAAGCGCCGTCCTGTGGTGAACTTGCCGTTGTCGGCCGCCTCGGCAGCAGGGCAAGAAGACCCGAGACGATCCTGCTCAGATCCGGAACAGGGGTCGGTACGTCATGGAAACGTGTCATCAGCGCCTCCAACCTTTGCCGCGCCGCGCCCTCGGGCAACTTGGCGAGATCTGATGCCTCGCCCCAAGGATCGACGCCGAGCCGGGCGAGCATCGACAGAACGGTGACGCTGCTGCCGCGTCGATCTTCACCCAAGGGCGCGTACAGAAACGGTTCAAATTGCGGGTCTTGTCCGAGTTGTGTCGGGGCGTATGCCATTGCGGGATCCTTGCTGGCGCCGTTTGCATGAGCCGGATTGGTCGATGTCATGGCGCCGGTAGACCCAAAGCGGGCGGGTGCCACACCTTTGGTCACGACCAACATGACCCAAACCGCGCCATCTTGTGCTGACGCAGATCAATAGGAGCCTGCGATAGCCCCGTAGCGCTCACCTTGCGCCGCGCGCGGACGCTGTGCCGGTCCCCAGTTCGATGATTTCGGCTGTGATCGCTTCCTGTCGTACCTGACGCAGAGTCGCCTCGAATTCGCCCAGCTCGCGCGTGATCTGGCTGCCCGCGGCGGACATGGCCTCCATCCGCGCCTCGTTCTCTGCGGCAAAGGCATGAAGCGCCGCCTTGCACACCAGGGCATGGAGATAGTCACCGCTGAGACTATTGATCAGGGCGTCCGTTGGAAGCTGGGTCAGCGGACGTGTCGCCCCGGGCGGCGGCAGGGCCGACAGGTCGACCGGCAACAGAACCTGCCGGAGGACTTGAGGTCGCCCGGACGCCCATCCGGCATGGATCATATCCATACGCCCAAAACGACCCTCGCCGAGGGCGCGGTAGATCGCTTTGGTAATCTTGTCGGCCAATTTCGGAATGGCTGGCGTGTGCGAAGACATGGGTGCGGACCAGTCCGGAGCGAGATCCCGCGCCGCAGCAATCGATAGGCCACGGGTGCCGATCAGAAACAAGCTGGTGGCCGACAAGTCGTCCTCGATGCTGTCCAGAACGCGTTCACTGAAGGCCCCGGCAAAGCCCTGTTCGGCGCAGAACACCAAAAGACCGATGCGAC
>NZ_DASYOK010000057.1:0-2200 GCF_036007805.1 Yoonia sp. | reverse complement strand
ATCGTGACGCTGTAATCCTCAATGATCGCCTTTTGCGCGACAGCGCCGCTCACTTTGCTGTCCGATGAAAGGCCGGAATTTGCAACGCCCTCATACCAGCTCTCGGATTTGTCGGCTGGCTTGTGATACCAGATGCGACGTGCGTTTTCGATGATGACGCCAGTGTGATCCGCTGCGACAATCAAGCCCGCGTTGATACCCTCGTTGCGGCTGCGAATGATAGCGTATTTTCCGATCATGCTGGCCGCGACTGTTGCGCCTGCGGTTGCCGGTGCGGCTTGCTGCTGACCTGCCAGCGCCGTGATAATGGTTGCGAGTGTGTTTGTGTCGATCATGTTTTTTCCTTTGACCAAGGCAACGCACCGTGCGCCGCCTCACGCCTAACCTTACGCAATGATTTTGCACGGTGCAAGGGGTTTCGATCATATTTTGACGTGTAAGATGCTGTTACCGCTAACGCCCTTGAAAACACTATATAATTTATTATCATATATATCTTATATATTATAGTAAGGTACTGTTTTTAGAGGTCAAAACAACTGTCAGGTATAATGTGTCTATTGTGTAATTTTGACTGTCTCTCTAGGTGTTTCTATTTGTCTCTTTAAGGGTAAGATGGAAAAGATAACATGATGACGAAAAACCCCGCAATAACAATGTCTTACGGGGTTTTGCATCTTATTATTGGATCATATCATGATACCGCTATCCGGTCCTATACCATTTGAATACATCTTTGCCGCGATATTTCCGGGAAAATTTGAGTTCCACCTCGCCCGCGTCTTTGAGCCGGTTGCAGGCCGCATCCACGTCCGCGACTGAGATTTTCAGCTTGTTCGCCAGCATGGCGCTTGTCAGTCCGTTGTCCCCGTCCACAAAGTTCAGCAGCCGCGCGGCTATGGCGTCTTCCGGTTTTGCCTTTGCATTGTCGTTGGCAAAGACCAGCGCGACCTTGAAGTTGATTTCGTCCTTGACGTAGGCAAACGCCCATCGGACATGCTCAACCGTCCGCCTGCCATCCGGGATTGCCAGTATGAAACTCACCTTGGCGATCAACTCATAGGCCCGCCGGATCATCGCTATTGACGCCTCGCCCATGCGCTCGCCCATGTGTTCCGCGTACTCGATCAGCCAATCCGCGATGGCGTCCAGCGCCTCGTTTGCGGCGTCGTCTGTATGCACGTCACGTCTGGCCCCGGCATACTCCACCCGGCCATCAGGGCCGCCGTAGAGAAGCCCTAGCTTGCCACTCATCATTATGGGCAAGTCCGGTTTTTGGAACGCTTTGCGCGGCCTTGGGTTGATATCCCGCTCCGAGACGATGATTGACCGGCCCACGAAACCCGACGTGGCGCTTTCGCCGTCCATCACCTCATCAAAAGTGCTTGGCGTTGTAAACCCGATGATGCTCATGAATGGCCGCTCTAATCCGCTGTCCACCATGTCCAGCATCCGCTGCGCCCGCGCCTCGCCTTTTTCGTCTCCCTGCTCCTGCGCCCTCGCCAGCATCGCCCCGAACATTTTGCGCAGATCACGGGACACGTCGCCCCCCAGAAGAAACCGACTGTTGGCTTTGGAATATGCTGACATGATGATGCCGAACACGCCTTCCAGATAGCTGGCCCCGCCGCGCTTTTGGGCGTTCCGAACCTTGCCTAGAAAGATGCCGATTTCGTCAATGCTGTAAAAGCTGGCCTGATTTTCAATCATGTTGCGCACGATCTCTTGCTCAGATTTCATTGTGCCGTGCATTGCGGTTTGCACCCCGGCGGCAATGTGCAAATCGTTGAAAGCCTGCATGACCGCTTCCTTGCCGGTCGATGATGCCGCCACGCAAAACGCCATCATGTTGGCCGTGATGCCATCGCGGGTGTCGTAGTGGCTCATGCCGCCAATGTTGCCCACGGCGGTTAGAGCCGATGCCACGGCCAGCCTGCGCCGGGGATAGCGGCATTGGCTGTCGATCCAGTCCGCGACATAGCCCACGAAACCTGGTGGACGTTGAAGATCCACCCCGGCAACATCCAGCGGCAGGGGGAAGTCCCCGCTTTCGACATGCTCCGCATCGAAGTCGTCATGCGTCGGGACCGCCATCGCGGCCCCGTCTTCAAAGTCTTTGAAGTCGCTTTCCTTCAGCTTCTCTAATTCGCGCTTGCGTTCCGCCGCCCTGTCATCCGCCAGTTCGTCGTAGGACTTGCCA
>NZ_DASYOK010000056.1:0-20245 GCF_036007805.1 Yoonia sp. | reverse complement strand
CACGACCACCTGTCGCCCTCGGGTCACCCCTACCGGCCTGACGACGACCACCCGCTGACCTACTGGCAGCAAATGGAAATCGCCGTGCGCGAGTTGCTGATCGAAAAAGGCGTGACCACGGCTGCGGCCATCAACGCCCAGATCGAGGCCATGGACGCGCGCAGCCCTGCCCATGGCGCAGCGGTGGTGGCACGCGCATGGACCGACCCCGATTTCCGCGCGGCCTTGCTGGAAGATGCCAGCGCTGCGACCCGCGATATGGGTTTTGATATCGGTCCGATGCGGCTGATCGCGCTGGAAAATACGGAACACATCCACAATATCGTCGTCTGTACCTTATGTTCCTGCTATCCGCGCAATCTGTTGGGCCTCCCACCCGATTGGTACAAATCCCGCGCCTATCGGTCCCGGACCGTCAAAGAACCACGCAAAGTGCTGGCCGAGTTCGGCGTCACATTGCCCGACACCATCACGGTCCGCGTCCATGACAGCACGGCCGATATGCGCTATGTCGTCATCCCGCACCGCCCCGCCGGCACTGACGGATGGCAGGCAGATGACCTTGCAAAACTCGTCACCCGTGACAGCATGATCGGCACAGGGCTTGCCAAATCACCGGATGCCGCGTGACGACTGAAGAAACCCCGACCGGAACACGGACCGATTGGCTGGCTGACCGCGCCCTGCGCGGGCTGATCGGCACGCTCATGCGCCTGCCATACGAGACGCGCGTGCGTATGATGGGCAGCGCGCTGCGCCGTGCGATCGGACCGTTGGCAGGATACCGCAAACGGGCCGAACAGAACCTGACGCTGGTCTATCCCGACATGGGCGTCATCAAACGGCGGCAGATTGCGGAGCAGTGCTGTGACAACTTCGGACGCACCATTATCGAGAATTATTCATGGCAGGAATTTGGAGAGAAACTACACAATATCAAACCTCAAGGGGACGGTCTTGATGTACTTGCGGATGCCGTGAAATCCAAACGTCCGGTCCTCTTTGTGACCGGCCACTTCGGTAATCACGAAGCCCCGCGTCAGGTGCTGACCGCAATGGGCCATACCATCGGCGGCCTCTATCGCCCGATGCAAAACGCCTACTTCAACGATCACTATGCCAAGACGATGACCTCTTGGGGCGGCCCCGTCTTTGCCCAAGGCAGACGCGGCACCATGGGCTTTGTGCGGCATCTGCGCGGTGGCGGCTTGGGAACTTTGCTTTTTGATGTCGCAGCACCTGGGCCTTCTCTGCCCTTTCTGGGCCATCCTGCGCGCACCTCGGTCTCTGCCGCCGAGATCGCGTTGAAACTCGATGCTGTCATGATCCCTTATTTCGGGATCAGGCAGGCCGACGGGCTTTCATTTCAGGTTGAGGTCGAAGCGCCCATCCTACCTGACACGCCCGATCGTATGCTCTTGGCCATGAATGCACGTCTTGAGGCGCAGATAGCGCGCAATCCAGCCCAGTGGTTTTGGGTGCACAGGCGGTGGAAAAACAGCCGTCGTAATGCCTAGCGCAGCACAGCCGCGCCCACGATCGGGCCATCGGTCGAACGCTGCAAGATCACAACAATAGGGCTATCCCCTTCGACATAGGCCTCAAACGCCAGTGGCGACCGCCCGTCCCATTCGGCAATAACATCCCAAGATGTCACGATATTGGTATAGGTTAAGTTGCGTCCGGCATTTTCCCCGTGTCTGATATCCACGGTTTCCTCGGGCATATAACGGACAAGCTGCACTGCATAATCCCCACCCTGACCAGGCTCAGCAGTGATTAAAACGGCGCCTTCAAGGCGCGTCAGTTTCAGATCAAAGAGGTTCCCTGCCTCTTTTTGTGCCTGAAGCGCATCCATCACCTGCATCGGGCGCGAGCCGACCACCTGCTCAACACCGTTAATAATCATCTGCGGGGTGTAAACCGACGATGCATTCGCCGCGCGTGCATAGGCGTGCTGGCGCTGTGTGAAAGCAGGGTTTGCGAAGATATCCTTCCAACCGAGGTAATCCCAGTAATCCACGTGAAGTGCCAGAGCGATCACATCATCCCGCTTGGCCAGATCACGCAGTATCTCGTCTGCGGGTGGACAGGACGAGCACCCTTGCGAGGTATAAAACTCAACCACCACCGGGCCGTCTTGTGCCGCAACCTGTGTTGCGTGCAAAAAGCCAAAGACTGCCAAGGCAGCAAGGAAATAACGCATCAGGGACCCCGGGTAATTGCTCTTCTGTGTCCGGTTTAATCAGATTAGGGTGAAATGGCCAATCAACGAATTGCGATTGTAAAGTTCACAATGTTTCAGTGTCAAACGGCGTTGATCTTTATTGTGTGCAACAGTATACAACGCTCAAATGCGCCGCATTGCAAGACGAATCTGCATGGTGCATCACCGCGATTAGCAGCCTTGCATAAGCATACGCCACGAAAGGGAACGCCATGACGATCACAGTCGGCAAAGATACTGCCAAGACACGCAAAACCCTCAAAGTCGGTGACCAGTCGGTCGCTTACTATTCGATCCCTGCCGCTGAAGCCGCAGGTCTGGGGGATTTCTCCAAACTGCCCGCAGCCCTGAAGGTCGTGCTTGAAAACCTGCTCCGCTTTGAAGACGGCGGGTTTTCGGTTTCTGTCGACGATATCAAAGCATTCTCCGCATGGGCCGACAACGGCGGCAAGAACCCCCGTGAAATCGCCTACCGCCCTGCCCGCGTGCTGATGCAGGACTTCACCGGCGTACCTGCTGTGGTTGACCTTGCCGCAATGCGTGACGGGATTGTGGCACTCGGTGGCGACGCCCAGCAGATCAACCCGCTGAACCCTGTTGATCTTGTCATCGACCACTCGGTCATGATTGACGAATTCGGCAATCCCCGCGCCTTCCAGATGAACGTGGACCGCGAATATGAACGCAACATGGAGCGTTACCAGTTCCTGAAATGGGGTCAGGGTGCCTTCAACAACTTCCGCGTTGTGCCACCGGGCACAGGCATCTGCCATCAGGTCAACCTTGAATATCTGGCGCAAACCGTCTGGACCGACAAAGACCAGAACGGTGAAGAAGTGGCCTATCCAGACACGCTCGTCGGCACCGACAGCCACACCACCATGGTCAACGGTCTGGCCGTCTTGGGCTGGGGTGTTGGCGGGATCGAGGCCGAGGCCGCGATGCTGGGCCAGCCTGTCTCGATGCTGATCCCCGAAGTTGTCGGGTTCGAGCTGACAGGGCAAATGGTCGAGGGCACCACAGGCACCGACCTTGTACTGAAAGTCGTTGAAATGCTGCGCAACCTTGGCGTTGTGGGCAAATTCGTGGAATTCTACGGAGCGGGCCTTGATGTACTGCCGCTGGCCGACCGTGCGACAATCGCAAACATGGCACCTGAATATGGCGCGACCTGCGGTTTCTTCCCGATTGACGGTGAAACGCTGCGCTACCTGCGCAACACAGGCCGCGACGAAGACCGCATCGCGCTCGTTGAAGCTTACGCCAAGGAAAACGGCTTCTGGCGCGACGAAAACTATGCACCTGTCTACACCGACACGCTGCACCTCGACATGGGCACCATCGTACCTGCGATTTCAGGACCAAAGCGGCCACAGGACTATGTGGCACTGACAAGTGCGGCAAAAGCCTTTGGCGACTACATCAAGGGGCAGCGCACAGAGAAATCCGCCGCCGCCGCAGACAAAGCCGACATGACATCCGAAGGTGGCCCTGTCGCCCCCCACCAGATTCCGGGCAACGAAGGGCATCACAAAAGCCAAAAAGTCGAGGGTGAGGATTATACCTTGCATGACGGCTCTATTGTGATCGCCTCGATCACATCCTGCACCAACACATCCAACCCGTATGTGATGATCGGTGCAGGACTTGTGGCCCGCAAAGCGGCCGCCTTGGGCCTGACCCGCAAGCCTTGGGTCAAGACGTCGCTGGCCCCAGGATCACAAGTGGTCAGCGAGTATCTTGAGGCCGCTGGCCTGCAAGAGGACCTCGACAAGATCGGCTTCAACCTTGTCGGTTACGGCTGCACCACCTGCATCGGCAACTCTGGCCCGATCCAGAAAGAACTGTCCGACGCCATCGCAGCCGGTGATCTGATCGCGACTTCGGTCCTGTCAGGTAACCGCAACTTCGAAGGGCGCATTTCGCCCGACGTACGCGCCAACTATCTGGCCTCTCCACCGCTGGTCGTGGCCTATGCGCTGGCTGGTGACATGAACATCGACATCACCAAGGATCCACTGGGCCAAGATCAGAACGGCAATGACGTATTCCTGCGTGACATCTGGCCAACCAACGCCGAGATCAACGAGTTGGTCGAGAAAACCGTCACCCGCGAGGCGTTCATCAGCAAATACGCTGATGTCTTCAAAGGCGACGAAAAGTGGCAGGCGGTCGAAACTGTGGACAGTGAGACTTACGACTGGCCCGCATCATCGACCTATGTCCAGAACCCGCCCTACTTCAAAGGCATGTCCAAGGACGCAGGCACAATCAAAAACGTCGAAAATGCCAAGGTTCTGGCGGTTCTGGGCGATATGGTCACAACCGACCACATCTCACCCGCCGGTTCGTTCAAAGACACCACCCCGGCAGGACAATACCTGCTGGATCGTCAGGTGCCTGTGCGCGAATTCAACTCCTACGGATCGCGGCGCGGTAACCACGAGGTCATGATGCGCGGCACTTTTGCCAATATCCGCATCAAGAACGAGATGCTGGACGGTGTCGAAGGCGGCTACACCAAAGGCCCCGATGGCGCGCAGACATCCATCTTTGACGCAGCCATGGCCTATCAGGACGCAGGCACCCCGCTCGTCATCTTTGCGGGCGAACAATATGGCGCAGGTTCTTCGCGCGACTGGGCAGCCAAAGGCACCGCACTCTTGGGCGTGAAGGCCGTGATCGCGGAAAGCTTCGAGCGTATCCACCGCTCCAACCTTGTTGGGATGGGCGTTGTACCGTTCGAGTTCACCGGCGGCGATACCCGCAAATCCCTGGGCCTGACCGGTGAGGAAACCGTGACCATCGAAGGTCTGGATGCCGTCAAGCCGCTGCAGGACATGACCGCCAAGATCACAATGGCCGATGGCAGCGTGAAAGAGATCACTGTCAAATGCCGCATCGATACGGCCGTTGAGATCGAATACATCGAAAACGGTGGTGTGCTGCACTATGTGCTGCGGAACCTGGCCAAGGCAGCCGCCTAAGAGAAACGGAAAAGCCCGGTCATAAAGACCGGGCTTTTTTATAAACGCGTGGGTTTCACCCACCCTACGTAGCGTGGGTGAAACCCACGCAAGCCCCCTATTCCATCGCCTTTGCCAGTTCCGGCAAAAACCGCTGCTCATAGTCCGATCCGACCAGGGGCCCGACAAAGCGGAACAAGACGGTTCCGTCACCATCCACAATAAATGTCTCGGGCGGCGCGGTCACGCCCCAGTCGATCGCCGAACGGCCCCGCAGATCAAACCCGGTGGCAAAAAACGGATCATCATAATTCGCCAGATACTCGGAGGCCTGCGGCTGCTGATCGCGGAAATTGATGCCAGCCACGCGGTAACCCTCTGCCTCCAGATCAAGCAGGATCGGATGCTCGGCACGGCATGGCGGACACCAGCTTGCCCAGAAATTCACGATCGTGATCTCACCTGTACGCAGGTCTGCATCCGTCAGCTGCACAGTCCCCTGCACGGCCTCAAGCGGCACGGGGGGGGCCTGATTGCCCACGAAGGTCGACGGCAGCTCATCAGGGTTGTCCCGCATCATACCAGCGATCGCGAGGCCGGCAAAGGCTGCAAAAATCACTGGCGGCAGGATCATCAGGGGTTTGATCTTAGCCATTCTTCTCAACCTCCTCCAAGGCCGCGCGCACCTTTACATAGCGTCGCCAGCTAAGCCACACGAGCACAAGCAGCAAAACAAGGCTCACCCCATAGGCCGACAAAACTTCAATCCGGTAGTCACCTAAATCAGGCACGGCGCGCCCTCGCTTGCAAGGCGCGGATCCGGCGCGCGCGAATTTCGGTACGGGTGCGCATCAGGACGAGCGCGAAGAACAACAGGACAAACCCGGCGATGCAGACAAGGAGCGGGAACCAGAACACATCCGAGATATTCTCTTCCTTATCCAGCGACAGCGTTGCTCCTTGATGCAGCCCTTGGTTCCAGAACCACACCGCATAGCGCGACAGGATCGCGAAGACCGATCCGACCATGCACAAGACGGATGTCAGATCGGCGGCGGTGTCAGGATCTTCAATCGCTTCCCAGAGGGCGATGTAGCCCAGATAAAACAGGAACAGGATCAGGAACGATGTCAAACGCGGTTCCCAAGCCCAATAGGTGCCCCACATCGGCTGCCCCCAGATCCCGCCGGTGAAAAGCGCAATCAGCGTGAAAACAACGCCCACGGGCGCCGCAGCACGCGCAGCAAGCGCCGACACATGATGCCGGCGGATGACCCATATCAAAGAGGCCACCACCATCATGATCCACGCATTGATCGCCATCAAGGCGGAGGGCACGTGCAGATAGATGATTTTTACGGTTGAACCTTGGCGAAAATCGTCGGGCGTAAAAAAGAAACCCCAAACGAGGCCCACAACCAGACACACCCCTGCCAGGGCAAAGCTCCACGGCAGGACCGGACGGGTCCACCCCATGAAACGCCTCGGATTTGCATATTCCCACATCGACATGGCGGTTATCTATCCTTCATGGTCCTGCCCAACAATCCCCGATCACCGCAGATTGATGCGTAACACAGCCGCAGTAGCAAATGGCAAAAGCGCGAAACACCCTGCGGTGATCCCCGCCATCAACATCAACGCACCTGTCGGGTCGAGGCCCTCTGCCCCGCGGCGCACGGCCTCGGCCCCGAAAATCAATGTAGGCACATAAAGCGGCAGCACCAGTAGCGACAACAACAATCCGCCACGCCGGATGCCCACGGTCAGCGCTGCCCCGAATGTCCCGATCATCGACAGCGCAGGCGTGCCCAGCAACAGCGAGATCAGCAGATAGGCGTAGGCCTCGGTCGCAAGGCTCAGCAGGAACCCCAAAGCGGGTGCCGCCAACGTCAAAGGCAGACCTGTCGTGATCCAATGCGCCAGCGCCTTCATCAGCGCAGCCCCTTCCATCGGCAGCGGCGATGTGGCCAAAAGGCCCAGCGAGCCATCCTCGAAATCCAGTGCAAAAATCCGGTCCAGCGACAAAAGCGCCGCCAAGAGCGATGCAACCCAAAGGATGCCGGGGGCGATACGCGACAAAAGCTCTGTCTCTGGGCCAACCCCGAAGGGAACCAGCACCACAACGATGAGGAAAAAAGCAAGGCCCAGACCAAAACCGCCCCCGGCACGGAACGCAAGCCGCAGGTCCCGCAAGAGAAGCGCGATCACAAGAAAGCCTCGTCTGATCCGCCATTGGCATCCGCTGCTGACTTGAACGGGGTCAGATCCAATTCGGGCGCCGCCAGCCCCAGATCAATATGCGTGGCAATCACCGCCACACCTCCCGCTGCAAGATGCGTATCTTGTAGCCAGTCGGCAAAGAGTTTCACAGAAAACCGGTCAAGCGACACGGTTGGTTCATCCAGAAACAAAACCTTCCGGCCGATAACACCCAATCGCGCCAGACCAAGACGGCGCTTTTGCCCCGCGGACAAGGTGCCGCCCAAACGGTCGCGCAGATCGGACAGATCAAAGGTTTCCAAAATCGTAGCAGGCAGGGCTGCACCATGCACATCTGCCCAGAATTTCAGGTTTTCAGTGACTGTCAGCGCAGTCTTGATGCCGTCCGCGTGACTGGCATAGGCCCCTTCCTCTTCAGGAAAGTCGATTTCACCCTCAATCGGCGGCTGCAACCCTGCCAGCGTGCGCAGCAGCGTGGTTTTACCGACGCCATTGGGACCGCGCAGAATGATTGCCTGCCCCGCAGCCACCTCGAAACTGACGTCCGTCAGCACCGGCACGCCGCCCCGGGCGCAGCCTAGATTGCGAACCCGCAGCATTCAGACAGGCAAAAGGGCCACGGCAACGCGCCGGCCCTCGGACAAAAGGACGTTATAGGTTCGGCACGCCGCAGGGGATGCCATGGTTTCCACGCCAATTCCAGCATCCTCCAACACGGTGCGGAAGGCCACCGGCGGATGCGCGATTTCGGCACCGGTGCCAACGAACAGCACGTCAATATCGGCCACGTGATCCAGCACAGCAGCGGTATCTTCAAACCCGCCCCAGCCGTTTACCCCCGAGGGCATCACAAGAACGGCACCGTCATAGCGTTTACCGCCAACACGGAAAAACCCCGTGCCATAGCCGTCAATCGGCACGGCATCATTATAGCTGATTTCGTTCAGACGCATGTCTCACCTCCATTCAGGTGTCGATGTGGCCGTATTTCGTTCCCGCGCTTGGATCTTTCTTGGACCAGTCACGCTTCACGCCAAGCACCAGCAGGATCGCCGATGCCACAAAAATCGACGAATAGGTCCCGATCAACACGCCCCACATCATCGCAAAGACAAACCCGCGGATCACGTCACCGCCCAGGATGAACAACGCCAAAAGCGCAAGCATCGTGGTTACCGAGGTCATGATTGTCCGGCTCAGCGTTTCGTTGATCGACAGGTTCAGCACCTCCTTGAGGTCTTTTTTCTTATACTTGCGCAGGTTTTCCCGCACGCGGTCGAACACGATCACCGTATCGTTGATCGAATAGCCCACGATGGTCAGCAAAGCCGCGATAATCGCCAGATCGAATTTGATCTGAAGCTCCGAAAAAATTCCGATGGTCAGGATCACATCGTGACACAGCGCCAGCACAGCGCCGACCGCAAACTGCCACTCAAAGCGCAACCAGATATACAGAAGGATCGCGATCACCGCCAAAGCAACCGCGATGATTGCGGTCTGGATCAGCTCACCCGAGACCTTGGGCCCAACGGATTCGACCGAAGGGAACGTCATATTCGGATCAATCGTCCGCAACGCAGCCTGCACTTGATCAATTGTTTCGGACGCAATCCGCTCATCGCCTTCCTGCGCCTGAATCCGCACCATTGCCACGTGCTGGTTTTCGTCGAATGACGGATCAAACACCTCGGCAATTGATACATCACCCAGCTCCAGCGTCTCAAGCGCCGCACGGTATTGGGCCACATCGACAGGCGTTTCGGATTGGGTGCGGATGCTTGTGCCGCCCTGAAAATCGATCCCGTAGTTCAAGCCCTGGATCAGAAACGATGCAAAAGCAATGACCATGGCGATCATGGAAATGCCCAGCCAGATGCGGGCGCGGCTGAAGAAATCGATCGTTGTGTTTTCGCGAACCAGTCTCAGGCGCATATCAAACCTCGATTGTTTTGGGGCGGGTGCGCGAGAACCAGATCACAATCATGGACCTGGTGACAAAAATCGCAGTGAAGACAGATGTGATAATCCCAAAGCCCAAGGTCACGGCAAAGCCGCTGACCGGACCAGAGCCCATGGTGAACAGGATCACAGCGGTCATGAAGGTGGTGATATTGGCGTCGATGATCGAGGACAGTGCCTTTTCATAGCCCAACTCGATTGCGCGCGCGGGTCCTTTGGCGGTTTTCAACTCTTCTCGGATCCGCTCGAACACGATCACATTGGCATCCACCGCCATACCGATGGTCAGAACGATGCCCGCGATGCCCGGCAATGTCAGCGTGGCACCGACAATGCTCAGCAAACCAAAAAGCAAACCGACGTTTATGATAAGTGCGATATTGGCAAATACACCAAACAATCCGTAGCTAAGCACCATATAAATCAGAATGGCGATACCCGCGACGATACAGGCCACCTGCCCCGCCGCGATACTATCCGCACCCAGTTCGGGGCCGATCGTCCGCTCTTCCAGGAACGTCAGTTCCGCAGGCAACGCACCTGCACGCAGCAGGACCGCCAGATTAGTGGCTTCTTCAACCGTGAAATTACCGGTGATGATGCCCGAACCGCCCGGAATATGGCTCTGGATCGTTGGGGCGGAAATCACCTCATTATCCAGCACGATCGCAAAGGGGCTACCAATGTTTTCCAACGTGTAGTCGCCGAACTCACGGGCCGCAGAGGTATTGAAGCGGAACGCCACCGCGGGGCGGCCGTTCTGGTCGAAATCCAGCTGTGCGTTCTGCAGGTCTTCGCCGGTCACAACCGGACGACGCTCCAGAATATAGAAAAGGCCCGCTGTCTCTTGGGCAGGCACGATCATATTGCCGGTCCCGGCAGATGCATCGGGATCGCCCGTCGTGCCTTCAACGGGGTTGAATGTCAGCTGTGCAGTAGTGCCCAGCAGTTCGATGATCTCGTTGGCCGAGCCGACACCGGGCACCTGCACCAGAATACGCTCTGCGCCTTGCCGCTGTATGGTTGGCTCTCGGGTGCCGACCTCGTCAATCCGGCGACGAATGATCTCAAGGGTTTGCAGGATCGTCCGCTCATTCATCGCGGACATTTCTGCATCGCTCAGCGTGATGGTCAGCAATGTCCCATTCAAACGGACATCAATATTGGTGGCCGCCGCACCGGTAAAGGACGCAACCGGTGTCGCCAAACTCCGCGCAATCTCGAAGGCACGGGTTACACCTGCCGCCTCGGAAATACGGACACGCAATTCTGTGGGCGGGCTATCCTCGCGGGTGACGAACCCGACGGTGTCACGCTCAACGGCCAAGGCATCGCGCACTGATGGCCAGAAGCCTTCTAGGAATGAGGCATGCACATCCTGCACCTGCACTTCGACCAACAGGTGTGCCCCACCGCGCAAATCAAGCCCGAGGTTGACAAGGCCGGAGGGCAGAAAACTGGGCCACTGTGCGGCATCAGCGGCAAGCGCGTCATTGGTGATCCCGGTGTCTATGACCGCCATTGCATCATTATGCGTCTCGACACGACCATAAAAGCCGTTGGGCAAGGCAAACATCAGACCAACGACAACTGTGATCCAGATCATCAGCTGCTTGGGGAACGAAATATTGAGCATAAAAGCGCGCCTCGCCGGCCAGTCTTAGGATTTTGCCGGTTCTGTCTTGTTCATGACGGTCGCGATTGTGGATTTCACCACGCGGACATTCACGCCCTTTGCAATCTCGACTTCGACTTCGTTGGTGCCGTCTTCTTTGACTTTCACGATCTTACCGACCAGACCGCCTTGGGTGATAATCTGATCACCCCGACGCAGGCTTTCCAGCATGGCAGCATGCTCTTTCAACTTTTTCTGCTGTGGCCGGATCAGCAGGAAATACATGATCGCGAAGATCAACAAGAGCATAATCAGGTCGGCAGGTCTCATAAATCCATCCCTTTTGGTCGTGCGGCTTTAGCGCCTTGGAAACTCGCGGCACATTATGTCCGCCACCTGTGATTGGCAACCGCGATTGGCCCGAATTGAACAGGCTTTCGTGCCATATGGGTTGGCTGTCCGTCGAAAGCAATCACAATGCGGCGCTTTCGGTGCGAATTGCTTGAGAGCCGCAAGTTTCGAAGCTTGCAAGCAAACAAAAAGGCCCGCAGCAAACTGCGGGCCTTTTCAAGAAGATTAAATTCGACTTAGAGGAATCCGAAACCGCCGAACAGCAGACCAAAACCTGCATTTGGCTGCACACCAATGATGCCTGTTTCCAGGTCGTTCATCGCGTCATCCATCATGTTGCGGTCCAGACGCTTGCGCGCGCCCATCTCGTAAGTCAGACCAACTGCAAACGCATCTGCGCCAGTTCCACCATCGACATCGATGTTGGTATAGCGTGCCGTTGCCGCAACACCCGGTGCGAACTCATACGCGCCACCGACCGAAAGGGCTGTGTACTCGCCGATGAAATCGTCGCCGGAAGCAGCTTCGACGCCACCTGTGATGCTGATTGCATCGTCAAAGCGGTAGGCACCGCGCAGGCCATAAAGCCCAAAATCCACGTCAGTGACGCTTGTGTAGTAAGCACGGCCGAAAATCTGCCCCGCATCATATTCTGCAGACAGGAAATAGGCCGTCTCATCAACATCAGAAATGCTCTCGACGATACCACCGACGGTCACGCCGGGTGCAACTTCACCTTCCGCAAAGAGCGTGGTGATTTCAAAGTCGTCAAAGTCTTGGTCAGGACGGTTGTAGTTGATAGCCACACCAAACGCGCCGGTTTGATACTGTCCAAACAGATTGTAGCCGCTAAAGTCGTCGTCGCCACCGCCAAAATCGATTGCTGTATTTGTAAAACCGGCGCCGACCAGAACTTCGGGCGTGATTGCGTATCCGGCATACAGATCAAGAGTGCGGATGGTGACATCTGAACCGGAGCCATCGTCAAAACTGTCGTTTGAAATGCCTGCGCCCAAGACAAATTGGTCGAGAGTGTACTCGCCATCACCTTCCAGACCGAAATTTGTGATTTCATCGCCACCACTGTCTTCTATCGAAAGCACAGTATAATCGAGGCTAAACGCACCATAGGTCAGTTCCTGTGCGAACGCCGGGGATGCCATGACACCAAGCGCTGCGATCGAGAGAGTCGTTCTATTCATCGGTTTTCCTATCGAATTACATGTTTCGTGACCGCTCATATGCGAAAAAAATCCGCTTTGGGCAACCCGCCGAGAAGTGTTTTTTCAAAGCATTTCAAAGGCTTTTTTGTGGCAAACCCAGCATCTCTTTCACGCCTCGCTATCATAGCATAATATCAACCGAATGAATAGTTGAGCCGACTGTGAAGCAGCTGCTGATTGTGCTTTCTATGCTTCACTTGCCGGGCACAATCAGGCATATCACCGTCACGCAAACACCCGAGAAGGACCGATGCTATGCATGATATCCGCACCATCCGTGACAACCCCGCTGCTTTTGATGCGGCCCTGTCTCGTCGTGGACTTGCACCTGTATCGTCCCGGATCCTTGCGATGGATGAGGCGCGCCGCGCCAAAATACTCGCGGCTGAAACCGCGCAGGCCGAGGCCAATAAAGCCGCCAAAGACGTCGGCGCCGCCAAGGCCCGCGGTGACGAGGCCGAGTTCGAACGCCTGCGCGCGCTTGTTGGTGAAAAGAAAGCACAGATCGCAGCGTTGAATGACGAGGCCAAAGCCGAGGATGCCGCCCTCACCGATCTTTTGATGGGCATCCCGAACCTGCCTGACGACAGTATCCCCGATGGTGCGGACGAAAACGACAACGTCGAAATCCACCGGCATGGCACCCCCCGCGCCCTTGATTTCGCGCCACTAGAACACTTTGATATCCCCGCCATCCGTCCAGGCATGGATTTCGAAACCGCCGCAAAACTGTCCGGTAGCCGTTTTGTCCTGCTGTCGGGTGCTGTGGCGCGTCTCCACCGTGCGCTGGCGCAATTCATGCTGGACGTACATGTGGAAGAACACGGCCTGACCGAAACCATCACCCCTGTGCTGGTGCGCGAGGACATGATGTATGGCACAGGCCAATTGCCGAAGTTCGGCGATGACAGCTATCAGACCACCAACGGCTGGTGGCTGATCCCCACCGCTGAAGTAACCCTGACCAACATCGTGAACGGCCTCACAGTCGACGAAAGCTACCTGCCCCGCCGCTATGTGGCGCATACCCAGTGTTTCCGCTCCGAGGCAGGCAGCGCGGGTCGAGATACATCGGGCATGTTGCGCCAACACCAGTTCGAAAAGGTCGAGATGGTCAGCATCACAAAGCCCGAGGATAGCGCCGCCGAGCACGACCGCATGACCAAACAGGCGCAGGCGATCCTTGAAAAGCTGGACCTGCCCTACCGCACCGTTGTGCTGTGCACCGGCGATCTGGGTGCAGGTATGCGCAAAACCCACGATATCGAGGTCTGGCTGCCCGGTCAGAATACGTACCGCGAAATCAGCTCTGTCTCTGTCGCGGGCGATTATCAGGCGCGCCGGATGAACGCCCGCTACAAGCCCGAGGGCGGTGGCAAGCCGCAGTTCGTCCATACGCTGAACGGATCGGGCCTTGCCGTCGGGCGCACGCTGATTGCTGTCGTGGAAAACGGCCAGCAGGCTGATGGCTCGGTGGATCTTCCTGCCGCCATGCACCCCTATCTGCGCGGCAAGACGCGGATCAACGCAGACGGCCAGATGGTCTAGCGCGGCGGCAAGAGATCGTCCTTTGTGAGGGTCTCTTGCAGTTTTGGCAGAACTTTTGCGAGCGTCTTGGGCTGATAAGCCGGATCACAGGCGATCCGGTCGATAGCTGTCTGGCTCACATCCACCACACGCGTCGGCCCGTCGCGATCGAAAGGGCGCAACCGCATCACGCGGGCCAACAATCCCAAACGGGACTGATTGACCAGCGCCTCGCGGATGTTGCGCCCTTCCCGGACCTGCGCCAGTTTCGCATTGTCCATGCACAGTTCCGCTTTTTGTGCCCCTTCTGCGACCCAATCAAACGCGAAGGCCGAGAGCCCCAACCGGTCGCCCCCGCCCCCGACTGATCCATGATCGCCTGGGAACCATTCCTGCCGGTAGGGCCAGTCCGCGCGGGTGGCGGGATCAAGACTTGTCTCCTCATCCAGTCCCAGCGCCGTCCGGTTCATGCGGTCCAGCTTGTCTGACCAAAGAGCCGGCGCAAATGTCCGGCGCTGCTCGTCGATCGCGACGGCGTGACGGGCAGATAGAACCGTGCGCGACAGATCCGCATCGTGGAACTGATGCCTTTTGTTGAAAAGTGGTGCGGCAGCCCAATACCCGGGAACCCCCAGCGCACCAACCGTATCCCAGACCCCAAGATATTTGATCGTCAGGTTCACACAGAGGCCCGGGTTTGTCTTTTGCCGCCAGTTCCATTCCAATTGGCTTGTCGCCGTGTAAGGCGCAAAATCGCGGCGCCAGGCAAAGCTTGCCGGATCATCCGGCTTGGTGTCCTTGGAGCGCGACCGATAGCGCCGGATCGCCTCGCCGATACGGCCCACATTTTCGCGCGGCGGGATCCCGCAAGAGCGCAGTAGTCCGGCCAATGACCGCGCCGTATAGGCCCCGCGCGAAAAACCGAAGATGAAAATCTCGTCCCCCGGTTCATAGCAAAACACCAAAGCACGATAGGCATCCTCAATATTCTCGATCAGGCCCCAACCCATTGCGCCACCGGCGAAGCGGTCCAACCACCGCGCGACAGCGTTTGACCCGCGCCCGGCCCCGACGCCCAGCACATAAAATACCTGCTGTTTGCGCCCGTCATCTGCCGTGTGTTTGACCGCCTGCGCCATGCGCACCACATTCGTGGGGTTCACAGCATCATGGCGGTTCCATGTCCCGTCACAAAAAATCGCAATACGTTTCACGGCAATCTCCTAAATTGAATAAGTGAATGCTGGCGCAAGGGCCGGTTGTAAGCAAGTCGGCGCCGCCATGACTTTTTTGGTAGAACTCTATACGCAGACAGAGGATAACGGGGGCATGAAAAATATTCTCGCTCTTCTCACCCTTCTCTTTACCATCACTTTTGTGGTGTCTCCTGCGCTGACCATCCCGTTTAGCGGATTTCGCGCCGATCAACTGCCTTTTCCGCAGATTGATCCGCCTGTGCAGCCCGAAGGCTATGCCTTTGCAATCTGGGGGCTGATCTATGGCTGGCTCGTGGTCTCGGCGGTCTACGGAATCATCAAACGGGCCGACAGCCGCGAATGGAATTATGCCCGTCCGCCACTGATCATCAGTCTTGCCGTTGGCACGCCATGGCTTGCTGTGGCAAACGTCAGTGCAATCTGGGCGACCGTCCTGATCTTCGTTATGGCCGCCGCCGCCATCGCGGCCCTCTTGCGCGCACCACGCAAGCACCGCTGGTTCTTTCGGATACCTGTGGGGATCTACGCAGGCTGGCTGACGGCCGCGTCCTTTGTGTCACTGGGCAGCACCGCCGCAGGCTATGGCATCGGCCCCACAGCGCAGGGCTGGGCCTATATCGGCATCACCGGTGCCTTGGTCGTCACCGTAGCCGTCCTGACCCGCGTCAAATCGCCCGCCTACGCGCTGACCGTGATCTGGGCGCTGGCAGGGATCATCGTGGCCAATGGTGCCGCAAACTGGACCGTATCGGCGCTCGCGGCCATCGGCGTGGTGATCCTTCTGGGGCTGATCGCCAGAATGCGGGTCAGCTTGACCCCTTCTTAAGGTGCTTTGACAAACGTGACGGCTGCGAGGACTTTTTGTCCTTATAGGGGTTCTTGTCGCCCTGATCGCGCAAATAAAGCCGGATCGGCGTGCCCGGCATATCAAAGTCAACGCGTAAGCCGTTGACAAGATATCGTTTATAGCTTTCCGGCATTAGATCAGGATGCGACGTCATCACAACAAACGCAGGCGGGCGCGTCTTGACTTGGGTCATATAGCGCATCTTGATCCGCTTGCCGCCCGGTGCGGGTGGCGGGTGCTGTTCCAGCATCCCCGTCAGCCAACGGTTCAGTTGTGCGGTTGAAATGCGACGGTTCCAGACCTCATGGGCGCGCATGATGGCTTGCTGCAAACGGTCAAGCCCTTTGCCTGTCTTGGCCGACACCGTGACCAAAGGCGCACCGCGCAGTTGCGGCAAAAGCCGCTCAAAGCTTTCGCGCAATTCTTTCAGCTTGGTCTGCTTTTCGTCCTCGACGTCCCATTTGTTGATGGCCACAACAACGGCCCGGCCTTCACGTTCGGCCAGATCGGCGATGCGCAAATCCTGCTGCTCGAAGGGGATTTCGACATCCAGCAGAACCACGACGACTTCGGCAAATTTCACAGCACGCAGACCGTCGGACACGGACAGCTTTTCCAGCTTTTCCTGCACTTTGGCTTTTTTGCGCATCCCTGCGGTATCAAAAATCCGCATCGGCACAGGCACACCGTCCGGCCCCGCCCAATCCTGCTGCACCGAGATCGCATCGCGGGTAATCCCCGCTTCAGGTCCGGTCAACAGCCGTTCTTCGCCAATGATCTTGTTGATCAGCGTCGATTTACCCGCATTCGGGCGGCCCACCACGGCAATCTGCAAAGGCTTGGCGCGAGTTGGAATACGCGGTGCGTCTTCGTCATCCTCGCCCACATCAACATCAATCTCGGGCGCGTCTGCGGCGGCTTTTTCCTCATGCGCCTCGGCAATCGGGCGCAGCGCATCCATCAACTCACCCATGCCCTCGCCGTGTTCGGCGGACATGCGGATCGGTTCGCCCAGACCCAGCGCATAGGCCTCAAGGATGGTCGCGTCGGCGGCCTTGCCTTCGCCCTTGTTGGCAGCAAGGATCACATTGGCGTTTTTCTTGCGCAGAATATCGGCGAACACCTCATCAGCAGGCAGAACACCGGCGCGCGCGTCGATCATGAAAAGGCAGACATCGGCCATTTCCACGGCACGTTCGGTTAGACGCCGCATCCTGCCTTGCAGGCTGTCGTCTGTCGCTTCTTCCAGACCCGCGCTGTCAATCACGGTAAAGCGCAGATCGGCAATCCGCCCCTCACCTTCGCGCAAATCACGCGTTACCCCCGGCTGGTCATCGACCAAGGCCAGTTTCTTGCCCACCAGACGGTTGAACAAGGTGGATTTGCCCACATTCGGACGGCCCACAATTGCGAGGGTAAAGGTCATTTTGTCAGCTCCTGACGGTCTACGCCTGCGCGCTTACACCAACGCGCGCCTAACGGAAAGCGTGCAATTGACCGTCTTTGCTGAGGACATAAAGCGTCTGGCCCGCCACAACAGGCCCGGAGGCCGCGCCGCCGGGCAGAGCAATCTGCCCCAAGGACGCACCAGATGCGGGATCGAACTGCCGGATCTGCCCGTCAGACGAGGTGACAATCAGCCGACCACCGGCCAGAACAGGGCCGTAATGCGTGAAGATACGTCTTTCGCGTCGCGGGTTCGCACCGTCTTCAAGCACCGGCAACGGGACACGCCAGACGGGGCTGCCGGAGTTTGCATCCAGCCGGACAAGCTCATTGACATCGTTGATCAGGAACACGGCATCACCGACAACCCAGACGGGGCTCAGAGACCCTTCGGTTGCGGTCCACAGGCGCGCGCCATCGCGCAGATCAAAGGCGGCGGTGCGGCCCCCAAAGTTGCCGATATAGACGCGATTGCCCACAATCACCGGATCACCCGAGATATCATTGATAACGGCCGAGGCACTGCCCAACCGGTCACCGGTGACAACCGAAGACCACCGTGTCAGCCCGCCACGGGGATAGGTTGCCAGCACCTCACCCGACGGAAACGGAAATACAACATATTCGCCACTGACCGCAGGCGATGCCCCGCCCGCGAAATTCGCGGTGGATGGCGCACCTGAACGTTGCCAGCGGATTCGGCCATTGGTCACATCAAGGGCCCAGGCGGTGCTGTCGCGGGCCACGACATAAACCAGATCGCCCTGCAGTGTGGGTGCGGCATTCGCCGGTGCATCAAGGTCCTGCACCCAGATTTCAGCACCTGTGGCCGCATCAAGGGCCGTGATTTCACCGAATCCGGTGGTGACGTATACACGTCCTCCGCCGACAGAAATGCCCCCGCCAGAGGCATCCGTCGCATTATCGCGCGTAGGCGTCAGGTCACGAGTCCAGATATTTCCGCCATCAACAGATGTCGCTGTCACAAGGGCACGTGCGTCAACGGTATAGATGATCCCGTTTGCCACAACAGGGTGCGATGTGATCCGCGCGCGCCGGCTGTCGCCTTCTCCGATATTCACCGAAAACAGCGGGCTCAGGGACGCCCCGAGTGCCGGATGCGTGATGGTATGGCTGGGGCTGCCGTTGCGGTGCGTCCAGTCGGCATTCACCTGTGCTGCAGGCAACGCCACAGGGCGGCTTTCATTGGCCAAAACGGCCTGCCCACGAATATCGAAACGGTCGCCGGGCAGGATGACATCATCGTCACCGCATGCCGCCAAAAGAACGAGGCTGATCGCTACGGTGATGGTTACTCTTAAGGTCACGTGTCAGATCCTATCTGCGCTTTACTGGCTCACAGGGTCGGGCATGGGTTCGCCCAGTGCCACCATGAGGCTCTGGACACGCTCGCGCAAGCCACGTGTCACACCGGCGTCTTCTTCAATCTGGCGCAGAAACGCCAAACCCGCGTCAATGTCACCCTCTGTCAGGGACAGATAGGCAAGCTGCTCAAGCGCCAAAAGGCGGAACGGCTCACCCGGCTGGGCCAGTGCATCGAGCTGGATACGGCGGGTATTGATGTCATCGACCGGCAACATCGCCATCTTGAAAGCCGCCAGTTCACGGTACATTTCCGGCACATCGGGGTTGATGGCAACACGGTTCAATGTCGCCAAGGCGCCCACATTGTCACCTGCTTCTTCCTGTGTGGAGGCCTGCAAAAGCAATGTCACCGCAACGGCTGCACCCGCGGCCTCGATCTCGGCCATTGCCGCTGCGCGCGCCGCAGGGTCGGGCTCTTCGAGAGCTGCCATGATCGCATCACCGGTTGCCTGTGCAGTCGCACGCTCTTGCGCGTTGCGATATTCGTTCCAGGCCGCACCACCGACAAGCAACAAGACTGCCGCGACACCGATCCAGCCATACCGGCGCAAATACCCATACAGCTTTTCGCGGCGGACTTCTTCGGTGACTTCATTGATAAAACTGTCAGTGTCGCTCACCTTGGTCCCCAATTTGGCATAATTCTGTAATCTCTTTGGGCGTACATATCGTGAAGCCTGCGCGATGAACAAGAGGCCAGCGTGATTTGCGCGGGGGAAAGCCGCAATTGATGCGCAAAACGGTGCTTGTCGGGACAGGGTTGGCAGTATAATCTGAACTGAGCAGTTTAGTATGGCAAAGTGATCCTTCCGCCGCGACCGGACGTAAAGACAATAGACCGATCATTGTGCCATCGCGTGCATCGATCGCAAGAGAGATGATAAAATGAAACTCATACCGATCATCACAGCGCTTTTGGTGCTTGCTGGCCTTTACATGGTCGTCTTCGAGCGGGATGTGCTTCTCGGCGTAGCCCAGCCCACCGCGCCTCAAGAAGCCGTCATGGACACTGCCGATGCCACGGCCCCAGAAAGCGTTGTTGCGGATGCAACCGCAGTCAGTGTCATTGCGATGCATTCCGTGGCGCAAACCATTGACAGCGCTGTGATCCTGCGCGGCCGCACCGAGGCCGCACGCAAGGTCACGGTCGCTGCTGAAACATCGGGCCTTGTGATCTCGGAGCCGTTGCGCGCTGGCACTTCGGTGAATGCGGGCGACGTTTTATGCCGGCTTGACCCGGGCACACGCGAAGCGT
>NZ_DASYOK010000055.1:0-5260 GCF_036007805.1 Yoonia sp. | reverse complement strand
GTGATCAGCTTTGCCGCATCGCCCGCTTGCGGGATCATGCCGTCGCCTGCGGGCAATGGCACGGTCGTCACGCCCGACATATCCAGCCACATGCGATGATTGAAGTAGTAGGGGACAGGGACAATGACCTCATCGCCCTCGGTGCAGAGTGTTGCGATCGCGGCGGCAAAGGCCTGATTGCAGCCTGATGTGATCGCGACCTGATCGGGGGTGACTGTCCCGCCATAACTGGTGCTCCACTGTGCGGCGACTTCCGCGCGCAGCGCGGGCAGGCCAAGAACAGGCCCGTAAAGATGCGCATCGGCATCGTTCAGCACAATGTCCGCCATCGCTTCGCGCAAGGGCGCGGGGGGCGGATCAACAGGGGCTGCTTGACTGACGTTCAAAAGCGGGCGGTCGGCGGGATGGGTGACACCCGCAAGCCAGCGCCGCGCCTCCATGACAGGAGGAGGAAAGGTGTTTGACGTGCGGCTGTCAGGCATGGTTCACCAAGGCTGGGCGGTGGCACACGGTTGAGATGGCGGATGCCTCCGGCGGGGATATTTTCGGGCCAGTAATAATGCGGGATCAATCCTTGCCGCGGTAGGGTTCGACATATTGCAAGGCCATGTCCCATGGAAAGAAAATCCATGTGTCCTGGCTGACTTCGGTAATGAAAGTGTCAACCTGCGGGCGGCCTTTGGGCTTGGCATAGACCGTGGCGAAATGCGCCTGCGGGTACATTTTGCGCACCAGTTCAAGGGTTTTGCCGCTATCCACCAGATCATCAATGATCAGGATACCGGTGCCATCACCCATCAGTTCCGCATCGGGGGCTTTCAGAACGCTGGCTTCGGATTGATCCTGATGGTCATAGCTTTTGACGCTGATGGTATCGACGGTGCGAATATCCAGCTCGCGCGCGGCAATCATCGCGGGGGCCATGCCGCCGCGTGTGATGGCAACAACAGCGCGCCAAGCCCCATCATCCGGGCCCCGTCCATCCAGCCGCCACGCCAAGGCACGGCTGTCACGGTGGATCTGGTCCCAGCTGATGTGGAAACCTTTTTCATGTGGCAAACGGTCGGTCATAACGCGCGGTCCTATTCTTTGGTAATGTCAGGAGCATCAACGGCCTTCATGCCGACAACATGATAGCCCGCATCAACGTGCAGGACTTCACCCGTCACTGCACTGCTCAGATCGGAGAGAAGATAGAGTGCGGAATTGCCCACTTCCTCTTGTGTCACGGTGCGGCGCAGAGGCGAGTTATACTCGTTCCATTTCATGATCAGACGGAAATCGCCAATGCCGGAAGCTGCAAGCGTTTTGATCGTTCCCGCGCTGATTGCATTGACGCGAATCCTGTCCTTCCCAAGATCCTCGGCCAGGTAGCGGACCGAAGCCTCAAGTGCGGCCTTAGCGACCCCCATCACGTTGTAATGTGGCATCACTTTTTCTGCGCCATAATATGTCAGCGTCAGGCAGGACCCGCCATCTGTCATCATTTTTTCGGCACGCTGTACAACGGCGGTGAAGGAATAGACCGAGATATCCATGGATGTCAGAAAGTTGCCGCGTGTGGTGTCAACATAACGGCCGCGCAATTCGTTTTTATCGGAAAAACCAATGGCATGCACGATGAAGTCCAACTTACCCCAGCGCTCCTCCAATGCTGCAAAAAGCGCGTCAATCGAGCCTTCATCACCCACGTCACAAGGCAACACGATGTCCGAACCAACCGAAGCCGCAAGCGGATCGACACGCTTTTTCAGCGCTTCGCCCTGATATGAAAACGCAAGTTCCGCGCCGGCATCCGCACAGGCTTTGGCAATGCCCCAGGCAATCGATTTGTCGTTGGCAAGGCCCATGATCAGGCCACGTTTGCCTTTCATCAGTTCCGATGTCATTGCGCGAATTCCTTTGTTGTTTGCCTCTGGCTTACAGTTCGTTTAGGCGATTGCGCGCGGGCCAGCAAGTATCTGAACACTGATGCAAAATGCTTGCCACTTTTCCTATTTCCCCATAGCGTGGTGACGGGGGTTTTGTTTGGGGATCAGCTATGTCTGACCGTGACGGCATTTTTGCGGGCGCAGACCCGTTTGTTATTGCGCAGGAATGGCTTGACGCGGCGTCTGAAACGGAACCCAATGATCCGAACGCGATAGCTCTGTCCTCAGTTGATCACACTGGTATGCCGAACGTGCGCATGGTGCTTTTGAAAGAGATCGAAGTAGACGCGTTTGTATTCTACACTAATTATGAAAGCCAGAAGGCGCAGGAAATCGCGCAATCTGGCAAGGCCGCGTTCGTTTTGCATTGGAAATCACTCGCCAGGCAGATACGGGTGCGGGGGCTTGTCTCGAAAGAGGATGGCCCAATCGCTGATGACTATTACAAGTCGCGTTCTCTCAAGAGCCGAATTGGAGCATGGGCATCACAACAGTCTCGTCCTTTGGCGTCGCGTGCGTCGCTGATGGCCGAGGTTGCAAAAGTAACGATACAAAAAGGTGCGGACCCGGAACGGCCACCTTTTTGGGGCGGTTTCCGGATTGTGCCTCTGGAGATCGAGTTTTGGTCTGATGGCGCGTTTCGTTTGCACGATCGGTTTCGGTGGTCGCGCAGTGAAGTTGACCAAGATTGGGAGATAACCCGGCTGTCACCATAATGTCTTATGTGAAGGCTTATGGGCTGGTCTGGTTAACTCGACGTCTTGGTTGGGGCGATAGACAAATACGGATAGCGGCAAGGCGATTGCCGCTGTTCAAAAGGAAGACATGATGGAAACGCAGGATACCGGTACACCGCGTAAGGTACTGGGCCAGGTGAAATGGTTCGATCCCACCAAGGGATTTGGGTTTGTGATCTCTGAAGAGGGCGGACCTGATATTTTGCTGCATGCGAATGTGTTGCGCAATTTCGGTCAGGGGTCTGTTGTAGACGGCTCCGAGATTGCGATTATGGTGCAGGATACCCAGCGTGGATTGCAAGCAACGGAAGTGCTTTCAATCACACCGCCGGCCAGCGAAGAAGCACTCCCGCTGCGCGATATGGTCGAGTTTACGGCCGAAGATATTGCCAGTCGGCCCATCGAGCCCGCGCGGGTCAAGTGGTTTGACAAGGGCAAAGGCTTTGGCTTTGCGAACGTGTTTGGCAATAGCGAAGATGTTTTTGTGCATGTCGAGGTGTTGCGCCGCTCTGGTCTGTCCGATCTGCAATCAGGCGAGGCAGTTGGCCTGCGCATGGTAGATGGCGAACGTGGCCGCATGGCCATTGAAGTCATCGGCTGGGAGGCCGCTGCCAAGTGAAGCTAGCCAGTTTTGTGGGGGTGCTCATTGTGGCGGCTGTGCCACTTTGGGCAACATGTGCCGATGACCGTCTCACGATCAGGGGTGATTTTGGTCAGGTGACCTTTTCCATTGATGTCGCTGATGATGCGCGTGAACGCGCACAGGGGCTTATGTTTGTGGAAGAGATGCCTTTGCTCTCGGGGATGCTCTTTATCTACGAGCAGCCCCAGAATGTGAGCTTCTGGATGAAGAACACGCTGATTCCCCTCGATATGCTGTTTGCCAGCCCGACGGGTGAAATCCTGCACATCCATGAAAACGCGATTCCCGGAGACACGACATCGATCTCGGGGGGCGAGGGTGTGCAGATGGTTTTGGAGATCAATGGTGGTCTTTCCACGCGTTTGGGCATCGCTGCAGGCGACGTGATGCAGCACCCCAGCTTTGGGGCGGACGCTATTTTGCCTTGTGCGGAAAACGAGGGAAATTAGGGCTTTTCAAATCAGTTTCGGGGGGCTAAAGACACGCCATGGTTCGGGGCGTAGCGCAGCCTGGTAGCGCATCTGTTTTGGGAACAGAGGGTCGGGAGTTCGAATCTCTCCGCCCCGACCACTTTTCACAAGAAGTTTGTACCGGAAGAGTCGCCTTGTTCCGCTGTTATGTGCGGATGAATTTTCCGATTATTTGCGCTTATGTTGATGCAGAACGGTCTGCGTTAACATCTGCCCCGTAAAGAACAGTGCGGCGGCCAAGTAGATACGGTATGATTGCGTATCCGCGTGCCAAGCTAAACATGCCTTTCCCAATCACTTCGCGTGCATTCCTGCGGCCAAGCAACAGAAGACCGATTCCAACGAGACACCAACCTGTTCCATAGACGATGGCTCTGTTCGAACGCAGCAACAAATTGAGTGGCGTTAATGAAGAAGATTCATCGGGAGATGCTTTGCTGTGCAAGGCCATGGCGTGGTAGCGGGTGACCTGAGCAGCGATCCTGCGTTTGAAATGATGAGAGAAGGTAGTTCTTTTGCCATTCACCTCTTCCGTCGCGACAGCATGGGGCCAATACTTCGCTCTAAGGCCATACAGATTTTTGGCGCGTAACATGAACTCGTAGTCTTCGCCGCCGCTTTCATTGAACCCCATCGCAAATCGCAATCCGGGTCCGTGGTCAGGATCAAAAACGCATTTGCTGATGGCAAAATTTGCAGTTGAGAAAATGCGAGTGTCAGAACCTGGGGGTAAATCCTCAATCTGACGGCGTTCTACAAACGGGCTTGTTGCTTCGTCGTAGATGATCTGTTTTGCGGCAACGATGATCGCAGCATCAAGAGTTTCGAAAGCAATGATGAATTGTGCCAGCCAGTCGGGGGCAACCCATTCATCATCATCGACACCGATCAGCCAGTCGGCCCCGGCCAGCGTGGCCGCGTCCAAGATGCGGTTACGCGCATTGACCAGTCCGACCTTACTTTCATGGACAAGCGTGACATTGAATTTTTCAGGAAGTTGTAAGATCTCCAGCGTTACCGCCGGTTCGTCGTTGTTATCGACGATCACAACATCGACATCGTAGTTTGGAGGGATTGGCTGTTCCCAAATACTCTCCAAAAGGCGACGCAGCAGCGCATTGCGCTGCCGCGTGCAAATTCCGATTACGATACGCTGTTTAGGGGGCTTTGATGCCACATTTATTCCTGCTCAGCCTTACGTCATCGACACCGCAAGCTTACAACAAGCTGCTTTCTTCTTCCTCATCATCGTCACTGGAGGCAACAGCAACACCGATCAGAACTGCGATGATCGCTGCGGGGATAACCCAGCTTGGAAGGCTTGATTCTGCTGCAACAGGATCTGCCATCGGTACAGTTTCAGTGATCGCATCGGCCAGGCCGCCTGCGTAAGCGGATACGCCTGCAACAAGCAGTGCGCCCAGAATGATCCAGAATTTGTTCATTGATTTTCTCCCAATCAATAGTGTTTTTTCGAAA
>NZ_DASYOK010000054.1:0-14276 GCF_036007805.1 Yoonia sp. | reverse complement strand
AAGCGGGTAAATTTGACGTCGTGTTTTGCGACGCGCCCTGCACAGGCAGCGGCACATGGCGCCGTGCGCCGGATGCGAAATGGCGCCTGACGCCCGCAGACCTGGCGGCGGTGATGCAATCACAGGATGAAGTGCTCGCCGCGTCAGCCCCGCTTGTCGCGGAGGCAGGGCTGTTGGTTTATGCAACTTGCTCGATACTGGCAGATGAAAACAGCCGCAGGGTCAAAAACTTCTGCGATACCTATCCTGAGTGGCATATCATGGACGCGCATCAGGACCTTCCCGATGCAAATGCAGATGGTTTCTATACCTGCACTTTGCGTCGAGATTGATACAACCTAGAATTGCAATAAAACCTGTGCTATCTTGCGTTAAGCATAATTTAAGCGTTCTGCGTTTAAACTCGGTTTATCGTGTAGTGAGGTGTGTGCATTGCCTTTTGATCAGTCGTTTGCGGCAGAGCGGCCCAAAGTACCTGCCGGTTTGCCACCGATGATGCATCTTTTGGCTGCAGGGTGTCTTTGCTTTGCAGTGGGCCTCTTTATGCCGGTTCCCGCGCTTTATTTCGGTTTCGCAATCTGCGGTGGCATTTTGGTCGTGACAGCCGGTTTTGTGGGTCTTGCGCGCAAGCTTGATCGCCGCGCGGCGCAGCGGCTGCGCGCAATGGCGCATGCGATCATTGCGCATGACACGGGCATCGGTTTTGTCACGGATGGCGCAGGGCTTATCCGTTATGCAAATTCCGCGGCAAACGACCGCTTTGGCGCGACCGAAGGGACTGGCCTCGCGCAGGTGTTGGGTTCAATGTTGGCAAACCCCTACAGCGTGCTGACGCAGATTATTGCGCAGGCAGGGCCGACGGGCGCAAAAACAGAAGATATCGTCACCCGCGGTGGACATTTTCGTTTGCGCGTATTGGTCATGGGCGAAGCTTGCCAGATCTGGTGGCTGGATGAGCTCAGTGCTGGGGGACGGGCAAGGCGGGTGCTGCGGCAACCGACAAGTTTCCCGATGCTGACGGTGGGGCCAAGTGGTCAGATGATCCAGATGAACGATGGTTTCCGCAAGTTAGTGGGGCCGTCTTTTCGGGCCCTTGAAGACGTGTTTGACGAGCTGCCGCTACGCTCTGGCCATACCAATGGCCTGCGTGGAGTGCAGGGCCGGATAGACGTGATGCTAGCCATCACGGAAGGCAGCGATGAGACGCGTGATATCTATGTTCTTCCTGGCGCGCCCGCGGCAGCGACCCCTCCGATGTTCGAACCTGGCTGGGATGCGATCGAGAATCTGCCCGTGCCGCTGTTGAAAATTGCGCCTGATGGTGTGCTTTTGGCCGCGAACCGCGAGGCACGCAAATTATTGAAAATCGGCGCGACAGGCGGCCGGCACTTGGCGGATGTGCTTGACGGACCGGGGCGCCCCATCAACGACTGGCTTGCCGAAGCACTGGCTGGACAGGCGGGACATGTGTCACAGTTTCTGCATGGGCGCGGCGACAAACAAGATACCTTTGTCCAGGTGACGCTGAATACGGCCGGTTGCCCCGATGACCTGCATGTGATTGCTGTGTTGAATGATATTACAGAATTAAAGTCACTTGAGGCACAATTCGTCCAAAGCCAGAAGATGCAAGCGATTGGCCAGCTTGCAGGTGGCGTGGCGCATGACTTTAACAATCTGCTGACCGCGATATCGGGGCATTGTGAACTTTTGCTCTGCAATCACGATGAACATGACAGTGACTATAGCGATCTGATCCAGATCCATCAGAATACCAACCGTGCCGCAAGCCTTGTTGGCCAACTGCTTGCGTTTTCGCGCAAGCAAACCCTGCAGCCCGAGGCGCTTGATCTGCGCGATACGCTGTCAGACCTGACGCATTTATTGAATCGTCTTGTGGGTGAGAAAGTGTCGCTCAAGCTGGACCATGACAATCAATTGGCGCGGATCAAGGCCGACAAGCGCCAGCTCGAGCAGGTATTGATGAACCTTGTGGTGAATGCGCGCGATGCGATGCAGGGTGCGGGTGAAATCCGTGTCGTGACGAAAAATACACACCTCAAGAGCGCGTTGCACCGTGACCGCGCGACGGTGCCGCCGGGTGACTATGTCTTGGTCAAAGTGATTGACGAAGGGCATGGTATTCCGAGTGACAAGCTGGAAAAGATCTTTGAACCATTTGTGACGACCAAACGGGTGGGTGAGGGAACGGGGCTTGGGTTATCCACGGCCTACGGAATCGTGAAACAGTCTGGCGGCTATATCTTTGTGGATAGTGAGGTCGGGGTCGGGGCCACGTTTTCATTGCTGTTTCCAAGTTACATCCCGACAGAAGAATTTGTCGCACCTACGGCACCGGTCGTGACCCAGCCCATCAAAACCAGTGCCGACGGCGTCGTCCTGTTGGTCGAGGACGAGGCCCCTGTGCGCGCTTTCGCCGCCCGCGCCTTGCGTTTGCGTGGCTATACCGTTCTGGAAGCGGATTGCGCCGAGGCCGCTTTGGCGCTTTTGGAAAACGAGGAACTACACATCGACATCTTCGTGACTGACGTGATTATGCCCGGTCAGGATGGCCCGACCTGGGTGCGCAAGGCACTTCTGCAACGCCCGCAAACAAGGGTGGTTTTCGTGTCCGGCTATCCTGAAGACGCCTTTGATGATGGCCAGCCAGAGGTGCTTGGCGCCGCATTCCTGCCCAAGCCGTTCTCGCTCAAGGCTCTGACCGATACGGTGCAGGAACAGCTTCAGGGGTTACCAACCCTAGAGCATGCCTGAGGTGTTTCGTGATCCGGTCTACCGCCCGAGCGCGACCAGATGCGCCGCTGATCCGGTAAGGGCGGCGTAGTCGTCTTCGATCACATGGACCGCAAAGTTGCTCATGAAGCCTGCAAAGCGGCCTTTGTCGCGGAAGGCGTCACCAAAGCCGAATAGTGTCAGATGCGGCGCAAAGGCCCGCGCCACACCCCCAACCAGATACACCCCGCCAAATGGCAGCTGGATCAGCGAGAGGTTGCCACAAACGGTGCCAAGGATCCGCGTGAAAAGCTGGGCCGCTTCAACGGCGCGGGTATCTGAGCCGTCGGCACAAGCGGTCATGATCTCTTGTGCGCTGCGTTCCCTCGGATCATCGGCCTCACGCCCGAGGAATGCATACACACGTTCAAGCCCGCGGCCAGAAAGGACATCTTCAACCGCAGGAAACCCGTGTGCAGTGGATACAAACTGGCACAGACGCAATTCCATCTCGTTGCGGATCGGCAGGTTCGCGTGGCCGCTTTCGGATGGCGTCACAATGCGCCCGTGTTCAAGATCGTAGACCGGTGCCGCGTTAAAGCCGGTGCCGATACCGACGACAAGCTTTGCCGCATTCTGACCGCTGTCAGGTCCTTGCAGAATCGTGCGGATATTCGCCGGATCAATGTGCCCCAAGGCATGGCCCTGCGCTTGCAAATCATTCAGGATTGCGACGGTTTCCGCCTTGGTGGCGCGCGCCAGCGTGTCCTTGTCGATTGTCCAGTCAAGGTTCGTCATCGTGGCGCGCCCATCGCGCACCGGGCCTGCCACAGCGACACAAGCCGCAATCGGATCAACCCCGCCTTCGTCTTCGATGTAGCGGCGCAGCACGCTCTCAAGCCCGGGAAATTCACTGTTGCGATAGCGCCGGATCGTGCTGTCGATGATCTTGCGCCCTTCGGCCAAGGCCACGCGCGTGTTGGTGCCGCCGATATCGGCAACCAGTGAATAGGTATCTGCGGGATGTCCCATGGTGTTCCTTATCGCGCAATCGCGGATTTGAGCGCGTGATAGGATGCTTTCGGTGTGCGCTTCAAGGTCTCAAAATCCACGTGAATGATGCCGAACCGCTTTTCATAGCCGAAGGCCCATTCGTAATTGTCCAGCAGTGACCAGTAAAAGAAGCCCTGCACATTCGCGCCGGCATCAATGGCGCGTTTCGTTGCCATGACGTGATCATTGATGAATTTCGTACGTTCCGGATCGGACACGGCGCCATTTTCAAGATGATCATCCCAGGCCATGCCATTTTCCGTCACAAAGATGGGCAAATCGCCAACATAGTCCTGCGATAGCCGCGTCAGGAAGGATTGCAGACCGTCAGGATAGATCTCCCACCCCATCTGGGTCTTGTCACCGGGGCCTTCCTCGGATGCAACATGCGGCCAAACCATGCTGGCATCTTGGGTGACTTTGTGGCGGGTGTAGTAGTTGACGCCAAGAAAATCGATCGGTTGGCTGATCTGTGCCATGTCGTCTTGCCAACCCGCCGGCATATGCGGAGCGAGACCCGCCAGCGCCTCTTCGGGGTAGGTGCCTTTGGTGACGGCTTCGATGAACCAACGGTTATTGATTGCGTCCATCGTGGCGGCGGCCTTTGCGGCCTCCGGTGTGGCGTCCTTGGGGTCGGTATGGTCAAAGTTGAGCACGATCCCACAATTTTTCATTCCCTTGCCGCGCAGCCGCGTCATCGCCTCACCATGGGCGAGATTGATGTGGTGCATCGCGCGCGCGGCGGCGCGGATGTCCTTGAGGCCCGGCGCATGGTGGCCCAGAAAATGCGACAGATAAGAGACGCACCATGGCTCGTTGATCGTGGCGATCGCATGAATACGGTCGCCAATCCGGTCGGTGATGACATCAGTGAAATCGCCAAAGTATTTGCAGGTGTCACGGTTCATCCACCCGCCCTGATCGGCCAGGGCACTGGGCAGTTCCCAGTGATACAGCGTCTGGAACGGCTGCAGGCCACGTTCCAGCATGGCATCGACCAAGCGGTCATAGAAATCGAGACCCGCGGGGTTGGGCCTGCGCCCGTCAGGCATGACCCGCGCCCATGAGGTGGAAAAACGGTAGGCGTCCATGCCGGCGTCCTTGAGCAGATCAAGGTCTTCGGCAAAGCGGTGATAGTGGTCGCAAGCCAAGGCACCGTCTTCGGCGCGCACCACATTGCCGGGGCCTGCAGCAAAAGTATCCCAATGGGTCGGGCCAGCACCGCCGAATTTATGGCCCTCGATCTGGTAAGCTGCGGTTGCAGCCCCAAAGACGAAACCTTGGGGGAAATCTGCGCGTTTGAAGTCCATGTTAGTCCTTTCGCGGGGCGGGGCCGGTGGAATATCCGACCACCAGTTCCGCCTCTAGCAGTTTGGTTTGTGGCGGGCGTGCGGGGTTCTCGATCGCGTCGAGCAGCATCTGTGCGAGCTGGCGGCCTGCTTCGCGCACCGAGGACCTTGTGGCGGTAAAGATCGGGGTCTCGCCGCCGTTCTTAAGATACGACAACACATCGTCATGGCTGATCACCGAGACATCCTTGCCCATGACCAGCCCCTTTTCCTCGATCGCGCGGCGCACGCCAAGGGCGCTGATCATCGAAGAGCAAATGATTGCGGTTGGCGCGTCATCAAGCGTCAGCATCTGGCGTGCGCTGACATAGCCGAAATCCTCGGTCATTTCACCCGACCGCATCAAGGCCGGATCTAGGCCGACACCATGTTCGACCAGCGATACGGTATAGCCGTTGCGCCTCCGATGGGCAAAATCCATGAATTCGAGGCCGTTCACCAAGCCGATGCGCTGATGCCCGAGATCAAACAAAAAGTCGGTGGCACGTTTGAATGCATTGCGGTTGTTCATATCGAGCCACGCATAGGGCGTTTCGTTGACCGAAGCACGGCCATGCACGGCAAAGGGGAGACCAAGTTTATGCAGCAAGGGAATCCGTGGATCATCCATGACGGGACCATGCACAATCACGCCATCAACCGCGCGCCGTGATTTGAGCCCCTGATAAACCCGCCGCTCGTCTTCGTCGGGGACAATCGACAGGATCATTTCATACCCGTTGCGCGAATAGGTCTCGCCGGCACCTGCGATAAAGTCGCCAAACACCGGGTTCACCATCTCGTGCTTGCTTGACAGCGGGATCACATGGCCAATGGCCAGCGCCTTGCCGGTTGCCAGCCCTTTGGCGCGGGTGGATGGGCTATAGTTGAAGGTGCGGGCAGCTTCTTCAACCCTGCGTCGCGTAGCCATGCTGACCTCGGGGTAGCCGTTCAATGCCCGGCTCACGGTTGTCTGGCTAAGCCCCAAATTTTGAGAAAGTTCTTTTAAATTCATGGGGTCAGGCGATATTCCAAAGGGCTTTCAAGCATGTGGTTGACGTTTGCGCGATCTGCGTAATTCACGCGTGTTGCCTGTTGACTAGCATGATTTCTTGGAAATCCAAGGTAATTTTAGCGCTAACAGTGCTGTATTGACAGATGCTTAAACTTGGCCGACTGTGAGCAAATCCAAAGCGCTTTGGAATTTTGATTCCTTAACGCGGAAGGGAATGATCGCACGAAAGTGCAAAAAAGGACGCGTTGATCTTGGCGCGATTGGGAGGAAATTCTATGATTACGAAACTGTATGCCAGCGTGGCAGCGGTCGCCTTGACTGCGAGTGCAGCAACTGCGGCAGGCCATCTTGCATTTACGCCGGGTGAGGGTGACTTCAGCTGGGATGCCTACAACGAGTGGGCAGCAAATGCGCCGGATCTGACCGGTCAGAACGTGACTGTCTTTGGGCCTTGGCTGTCACCCGAGGACGACATTTTCCGTTCGATGATCGCCTACTTTACTGAAGCAACAGGCGCAAATGTGACATATGCGGGGTCTGACGGCTTTGAGCAGCAGATCGTGATTGACGCAGAAGCGGGCAGCCCGCCGAATATTGCGGTGTTCCCGCAGCCGGGTCTTGCCGCAAACATGGCGTCGCAGGGCTTGTTGGACCCACTTGGTCCGGATATGGCGGCCTGGGTTGCTGACAATTATGCCGCCGGTCAGTCCTGGGTTGATCTGGGCACATATGCAGACGCCAATGGCGATGACCAGTTCTACGGCTTCTTCTACAACGTCAACGTCAAGTCGCTTGTCTGGTATGTGCCAGAGAACTTTGAAGATGCGGGCTATGAGATTCCGGACACAATGGAAGGCCTGATCGCATTGTCGGAGCAGATCATCGCGGATGGTGGCACACCTTGGTGCATCGGTCTGGGTTCGGGTCCTGCAACAGGTTGGCCAGCGACAGATTGGGTTGAAGACATCATGCTGCGCACACAATCCCCCGAGGATTATGATGCATGGGTGACAAACGATCTGCCGTTCAACGATCCAAAAGTGATTGAAGCCATTGAAACATTCGGCATGTTTGCAAAGAATGACGCAATGGTTGCTGGTGGTGCCGCTGCTGTTGGATCAACCGACTTCCGCGATAGCCCTGCCGGTCTCTTCTCGTCCCCGCCACAGTGCTACATGCACAAGCAGGCGTCCTTTATTCCGGCATTCATGCCTGAGGACGTTGTGATTGGTGAAGATGCAGACTTCTTCTACTTCCCATCTTTCGCGAGCAAAGATCTGGGTAATCCAGTTCTGGGTGGTGGTACATTGATGGCTGTGACCGACGCATCTGATGCGACAATGGCGTTCATGGAGTTTCTCCAGCAGCCAATCGCACACGAAGTGATGATGGCGCAAACAGGCTTCCTTACACCACACTCTGGCGTGAACCTCGACACATATGCAGATGCAACACTGCGTGGTCAGGGCGAAATCCTGCTGAACTCCACCACATTCCGTTTCGACGGGTCTGACCTGATGCCGGGCGCCATTGGTGCTGGTACATTCTGGACAGGCATGGTCGACTATGTGGGCGGTGCATCCGCGCAGGAAGTCGGTGATGCGATCCAGCAGAGCTGGGACGCGCTGAAGTAATCAGCCCAAGCTGACACGACATAGGGTCCGGGCGGGCAACTGTCCGGACCTTTCAGCGGCGCAACAGGCGACCGCAAGAGAGATACAGCGAAGGGGAGGGCGCTATGAATCCGGCATTACAAGGATTGATCACAATCATCATCGGGGTCGGTGGCTGCGTCGGCTACTTCTACGGTGCGAACCTGTTTCTTGATAAGGTGCTTTTCAAGGCCGAAGGCCCGAACGCAGGCCGGAATATCAACCGCGCCAATATGATCCGGCCTTGGGTGTTCCTGATGCCCGCCTTGCTGGCCCTGGGCCTTTATCTGGCCTATCCTGTCTTCGCGACACTGCGCCTCAGCTTCCTAGAGCGTTTGCCCGGCAACGAATACGCCTTTGTCGGTTTTGAAAATTACAGCAAGATGTTCGCAGAGCCCAAATTCATTGAGGCGATGCGCAACAACGTGCTTTGGCTGGTCGTTGTGCCTGCTGCCGCGACCGCTTTTGGTTTGCTGGCCGCACAGCTGACCGACCGCCTCAAATGGGGCAATATCGCGAAATCCATCGTGTTTATGCCGATGGCAATTTCCTTTGTCGGTGCGGCCGTAATCTTTAAACTGGTCTATGAGGCCCGCCCCGAAGATGTGGCCCAGATCGGTATCCTGAACCACCTTTACCTGACCTTTGGCGGCGATGCGCCTGTGCAGTGGTTGCAGGTGCCATTCTGGAACAACTTCTTCCTGATGGCCGTGCTGATCTGGATCCAGACGGGTTTTGCGATGGTGATCCTTTCTGCCGCCCTGCGCGGTATTCCAGAGGAAACAATCGAGGCCGCGGTCATTGACGGCGCGAACCCGTTCCAGATTTTCTTCAAGATCAAAGTGCCGCAGATCATGTCCACCATCGTGGTGGTCTGGACAACAATTACGATTGCCACGCTCAAGGTCTTTGACATCGTTTTTGCCATGACCAACGGCCAGTGGGAAACACAGGTTTTGGCCAATTACATGTACGACAAACTGTTCCGCGCCAACGATTGGGGCATGGGCTCGGCCTCGGCGATGATTATCATGCTGATGGTGACGCCGATCCTTGTGTGGAACGTCTATAACGCACGCAAGGAGATGCAGTAATGGATGCGATTGCAGGACGTAAGCCCGCCGTCGTATGGGCGCTGAATATCTCGGTCGTGGCCCTCGTGGTGCTCTGGTTGTTCCCGACTTTGGGGCTTTTGGTGTCGTCGTTCCGTACCGGTGACCAGATCACAGCCTCGGGCTGGTGGTCGTCATTCCTGCCCGCCGAGCAAACGATCCAATTGCGTGTGGCGGACCCTGATGAGGCCCGTGTGGATTTGGGCAACGGCCGTTTCATGGTCGAAGGCAACATCTTTGACGGTCGGGATTTCGAGGGTGAGCTGCGGTCATGGGGCACAACGACCCGTAATCTGGGCGCGTTTCAGCCCGGTGATGTGAACGATATGGGCGATGGTGAGACGCTCACATTGCAGGCCGACGGGGCCTACGTCTGGGAAGGCAATGATGAACAGATCAGTGGCCGCGCCCAGCGGGTGTTCCTTGATGTCACGACGCCGCCGGATTTCACGCTCGATAACTACAGCTTCGTGCTCTTTGATGAGGATAACTCGGAAGGCATGGCCAAGGCGTTTATGAACACGCTCACGGTTGTGATCCCTGCAACGATTATCCCGATCCTGATTGCGGCCTTTGCAGCCTATGCGCTGGCATGGATGGATTTTCCGGGGCGCGCCCTGCTGATTGCGATCATCGTGGGCCTTCTGGTCGTGCCGCTGCAATTGGCGCTTATTCCGCTTTTGTCGCTGCACAATGCGATTGGTCTTGGCAAAGGTTACTTAGGAACATGGCTTGCGCATACGGGATTTGGCCTGCCTTTGGCGATCTATCTGTTGCGCAACTACATGGTCGGTCTGCCCCGTGACATCATCGAGAATGCCAAGGTGGACGGCGCGACGGATTTCCAGATCTTTACCAAGATTATCCTGCCGCTCAGTTTTCCGGCGCTGGCCTCCTTTGCGATCTTCCAGTTCCTCTGGACATGGAACGACCTTCTCGTGGCCTTGGTGTTCCTAATTGACGCGACCGGCGAAACGACGGTTATGACCAAGCAGATCGTGGAATTGCTGGGCACCCGTGGCGGTGACTGGGAAATCCTTGCGACCTCGGCCTTTGTGTCGATCGCGGTGCCACTCGCAGTCTTCTTTGCGATGCAAAAATACCTTGTCCGTGGCCTTCTGGCAGGGTCAGTCAAATAAAATCACGCGCCCCGGGCCAGTCCCGGGGCCACACTTACGCCCCGATAGATCCCGGACCAACACCGGGAGGGCATGGAATAGGAACGACACATTATGACGACGGCGCTGGCCAATAATACCGAAATGGCTGTGGACCACGATTGGTGGCGGGGGGCGGTGATCTACCAGATTTACCCGCGCAGCTATCAGGACAGCAACGGCGACGGCATTGGCGATCTTTTGGGGATCGTGCAGCGCTTGCCCTACATCGCGTCGCTGGGTGTTGATGCGATCTGGATTTCGCCTTTCTTTATGTCGCCGATGAAGGACTTCGGCTATGACGTCAGCGATTATTGTGACGTTGACCCGATGTTCGGCTCGATTGCGGATTTCGATGCTGTTGTCGATACCGCACACCGTCTGGGCATCCGCGTGATGATTGATCTGGTCCTCAGCCACACGAGCGACCAGCACCCCTGGTTCGCCGAGAGCCGCAAGGACCAGATGAATGACAAATCCAACTGGTATGTCTGGGCTGACCCCAAGCCGGATGGCACGCCGCCGAACAACTGGCTGTCGATCTTTGGCGGCTCGGCATGGCAGTGGGACGCACGGCGCGAGCAGTATTATTTGCACAACTTCCTTGTGTCCCAGCCGGACCTGAACTTCCATGAACCGCAGGTGCAAGAGGCGCTTCTGGATGTCGCGCGTTTCTGGTTGAACCGCGGCTGTGATGGCTTCCGTCTGGATACCATCAATTTCTACATCCATGATGCGCAGCTGCGCGATAATCCTCCATTGCCACCCGAAAAGCGAAACGCCAACATTGCGCCTTCGGTGAACCCCTATAACCACCAAGATCATCTTTATTCCAAGAACCAGCCCGAAAACATTGATTTTCTGCGCAAGTTGCGTGCGGTCATGGAACCCTATGGCGCCGCCGCCGTGGGCGAAGTGGGTGATGCGCAGCGCGGGCTTGAGATCATGGGCCAGTATACTGCTGGCGATGACCTGATGCAGATGTGCTATGCCTTTGAATTTCTGGCCGCCGATCAACCGACCGCCGCACGCATCGTAGATGTGATGGGGCAGGTGGATGAAAAGGCCGCTGACGGTTGGGCCTGCTGGGCGTTTTCCAATCACGACGTCGTGCGCCATGCGACGCGCTGGCATTTGCCGCCGGCAGCGCAGCGCATGTTTGCGACGCTGATCATGTGTCTGCGCGGGTCGGTCTGTATCTATCAGGGTGAAGAGCTTGGCCTGCCAGAGGCCGATGTCGCCTTTGAGGACCTGCAGGACCCTTACGGCATCGAATTCTGGCCCGAGTTCAAAGGCCGTGACGGGTGCCGCACGCCGATGGTTTGGGACACCGACAACCAGAACGGCGGGTTTTCGGACGCGCGGCCATGGCTGCCTGTTGCCTCCGAGCATTTACATATGTCGGTCAAGGCGCAAGAGGACGAACCGGGCGCCTTGTTGCACCACTACCGCAAGGCGATCGCGTTCCGGCATTCGCATCCCGCACTCAGCATCGGCGAACATGACCGCATGCAGGCCAAAGGCGATGTCGTCTATTTCACGCGGACCGCAGGCGCGCAGACAATCTTCTGTGCTTTCAACGTCAGTGAAACGCCATCTGATTTCGATTTGCCCGAGGGGAACTGGACGCCGATCGGTGCCGAGTTGGGCAGCGCACATACATCTGCAGACGGAAGACTGCACCTTGGGCCGTGGCAGGTCTGCCTCGCGCTCAAGACATAATTTCAAGGGGAGTGAGATATGGCTGATCTGATACTGACGGACGTTGCCAAGACCTATGGCGGAACAATTGATGTGCTCAAGCACATCAATCTGGATATCAAGAAAGGTGAACTGATCGTCTTTGTTGGTCCGTCCGGTTGCGGCAAATCCACTTTGTTGCGGATGATTGCGGGTCTGGAAAAGATCACGGGTGGGGAGTTGCAGATTGACGGTCAGGTCGTCAATGACGTCCCGCCAGCGCAACGCGGTATCGCAATGGTGTTCCAGTCGTATGCGCTTTATCCGCATATGACAGTGCGCGATAACATGTCGTTCGCGCTCAAGCTGGCCAAGAAATCACAGGCCGAGATTGACGAGGCCGTGAACCGTGCCGCGAAGATCCTGCAGCTGGATGATTATCTGGATCGTTTGCCGAAAGCGCTCTCGGGTGGTCAGCGCCAGCGTGTTGCGATTGGCCGCTCGATTGTGCGTGACCCCAAGGTCTATCTCTTTGACGAGCCGCTTTCGAACCTTGACGCCGCTTTGCGCGTGGCCACACGGATCGAGATCGCGCAGCTTAAGGAATCGATGCCCGACAGCACGATGATCTACGTGACCCACGATCAGGTCGAGGCCATGACACTGGCCACCCGCATTGTGGTGCTGGCCAACAAGGGCATTGCCCAGGTCGGCACCCCGCTCGAGCTTTATGAACGCCCCGAGATCGAGTTCGTGGCCCAGTTTATCGGCTCGCCGGCCATGAACCTGCTAGCCGGTGAAATCGTGGAAACCGGCGCGAAAACCGTTGTCAAACTTGCTGGTGGCGGTCTGGTGAAATCGGCCGTGCCGACGCAGGCATCGGACAAGGGTTTGCAGGTAAATGTGGGTATCCGCCCTGAAGACATGATTGAATCCTCGGGTGACGACTATGCCTTTGAAGGCAAGGTCAACATCACCGAAGCACTGGGTGAGGTTACCTTGCTCTATTTTGACAAAGTCGGTGACAATGACGCCGTCATTGGCAAGCTGCCCGGTATCCATGCCGATCTGCGCGGGAAATCCGTGCGTATGGCCGCAGCGCCGGAGAAGGTGCAGATTTTCCACAATGGTCAGTCGCTCTATTACAGATAAGGGTTCCTCCCGAGCGTAACGAGTTGCTTGTATCGCGCCGATGTGATCGCATCGGCGCGATTAATCATTGAGGTCCGACCATGCAAACACCCGTCAATAGGCTGAAAGTCTCCCTTCAATCCGGTCAGGTCCAGCACGGTATCTGGCTGACGTCTGGCACAGCTGTGCTGGCCGAGCTTGCAGGGAACGCAGGCTTTGACTGGTGCCTGATTGATGGCGAACACGGCCCAAACACGGTGAGCGAGATCCTGCCGCAATTGCAGGCGCTGGCCATCAGCGGCACACCCGCCGTCGTGCGGATCGCCAATGCCGAGCCGTGGATGGTCAAGCAGGTGCTTGATCTGGGGTGCCAGACGGTGCTGGTGCCGATGGTGGATGATGCCGAAACCGCGCAAAAGATGGCCCGTGCGATGCGCTATCCACCGGAAGGCAGCCGCGGGATGGGCGCAGTTCTGGCGCGCGCGACAGGCTGGGGCGCAGTGCCGGACTATCCGCATACTGCCAACGCGCAGGTGTGCCTCATGGTACAAGCCGAAAGCGCTGTGGCGGTTGAGAATATTGACGCCATTGCCGCGACTGACGGGGTGGATGGTGTGTTTGTGGGGCCTGCGGATTTGTCGGCGGACATGGGCTATCCGGGCCAGCCGGATCATCCCGAGGTGGAAAAAGCAATCGACCATTTGATTGCGCGCACTGTGGCGGCAGGCAAGATTGCGGGGATCATCACCTTTGATGAAAGCCGTTTTGCCGAATACGCCGAAAAAGGCGTGACTTTCCTGGGTGTTGGCGGGGATATGGCCGTGCTCAACACCGCCCTGCGTGGACTTGCAGGGCGGGTGGGGCGCTAGCCAATTTCTGACACAGAAATTGCCGTCAAATCCTCAAAGATGATTTGGTCACAGACTTTCGTGAAAGTCTGTTCTCAGCCGCGTTTGCGCCGCCCTGTTCGTGCACGTCCTTCGCCCTCTTTAGGGGCGACGCGGTTGAACTTGATCCACTCGGACCCCGAAGGATCATTGTCCGTCAGGAAGTTGGCAGCACGGATCGCTTCCATTTCCTTGCCCGCACGTGGCTTGGTTGAACCAAGGCCGAAGAGCGTCACGAAAGTCTCGTCGTCGATGTCTTCCGGCAGGATAATCCCCGCAGCCAGAATCTCTGCTTTCTTTTCCGCGATTTTCTTGGGCCCAATGGGCAGTGCCACAGGGTTCATAATGGCCGAAGTCATGCCGGCAGTCATTGCCATTGGCAGGAAAGCGTTGTTGATGCCGTGACGGTTCGGCAGACCGAAGCTGATGTTTGATGCACCACAGGTCGTGTTCACGCCCAGTTCTTCGCGCAAGCGCCGCACCAGCGTAAAGACCTGCAAACCGGCAGTTCCCATCGCGCCAATTGGC
>NZ_DASYOK010000053.1:0-1863 GCF_036007805.1 Yoonia sp. | reverse complement strand
GTTGGCTCTATGAACTGGACACCCTTCTGCCTGCTCAAACTTCTTGAGCCAAGCCCGAACCATGTCCACGGTCTGAATAGTGATCTCATTTAATAACTCGCAATTATTGGGTCATTTAAGAAAGCGTCAAGGTCAACAACTTCAGGTTCATCTGACAGCTTCGCCATTGCGCCAACAGCCATTGCCAGCGCAACCATGCCATCAATGCGACCGCTTGACTTGTCCTTTGCCAGCTTCCTGTTGCCTGCTGGGTCTTGCTGAACCACTGCATTGGCGGCACACATTCGCAACACTGGGTGCATGTTGTGTGCCATTTTTTCGTTCAAAAGCACGCTCTCAAGTTCACGCAATGCTGGCGACATGTCACGAAAACCCTGCCCGAATGGTGCGAACTTGTCCACCTCATGTTCGCTGAATCCTGCCTTGATCAACCACGGTTGCAGGTGCTTCATGCCCCAGCGGTCAAATGCCAGTGCCTTGATGTCGTGATCATCAAACAATTCACGCAGACGGTGCGCCACCCATTCATACTCAATGGACTTGCCTGGCGTCAGTATCAAGTGGCCCTGCTCTGCCCATACGTCATAAGGCACACGGTCCTTTTGCGACTTTTCGGCAATGCCATGTTCAGGCAGCCAGAACTCACAATGCACTGCGTAGTTGCTGTCAACTAAGACCAACGCAGTCAAGTCATTGACGGTAGACAGGTCAAGCCCGCCGTACACTAAACCATCAAGTTCACGACTCGCGCCGTTAGCATCCCACACCTTGCGTGACACAAACGGGTTGCGTGCTTCCACCCGTTGATTCAGGATCAGATTGCGAAAGCTTGCCTCTGCGCTTGGCAGCCGTTTCGCGGTGGCGGCCATCGCTTTCACTTCATCGGAGTTTTGAAAATCGCCGTATGCTGGATTCGCCAGCTTGATCGTTTGCTCGCTGAATGGATCGGCGTCCTCAGGCGCGCTATACATCGAAAGCACGACGCGCTTGTCCGCTTTGGTGCGCGCGTCATCGATCAGCAATGACAGCAAGTCACCATCAGTGGCGGCCTGTGTTGAAATAATAATCGACAGCGGGTTGTCATGCGCTGCCGATGCTGTTTCCAATGCGTCATACAACTCAGACCGTGGCCCTTTGACCTGCCCCAATTCATCATGCACCACGAACACTGGCGACAGCCCGTACGCTGTCGAGGCTTCCGCAGACAGCGCGCGGTACACTGTGCCCAGTTCTGTACAGACCAGTTCCTTTTTCGTATCTCGAACCGTGATCACAGCCGAGAGGTCAGGGCTCATGCGTACGATCTTGGCAGCAAGGCCAAACAGGATCGCCGCTTGCTCCCGTGACTGAGCCGCTGAATATAGTTGGCTGTTGCGGCGCATCATAGGGCCACAAAGGTGCAGCAAGAGCAAAAAAGATGCCAAGGCGGTTTTGCCGTTTTTCCGCCCGAAGCTGACGATAGCCCGCCTAGTGCCAGCAGGGTTGTCATATATTTTCGCAATCTCGGCCTTTTGCCAATCGCGCAACACCACAGGCTGACCGACAAGCTTGCCCTCGGGCACGACGCACATGGCCTCGATCCACCGGATGCAACGGTCGCTGGTTGTTTCTGTTACACTTCCCACGGTCGCACGCCCTTGGACGCGTTCTTGGTAGCGGTCTTGGCGGCTTTCGGGGTGTATCGACTCTGATTGGTCAAGCGAAGCTTCACAGCCAAGTTGGCCGCAGCTCTCGCCTCGACGTCGCGCAATTTGAGGAGTCCGCGGTATTCTGCAGTACCCCCAACGCCGTCTGCCATCTGGCGCTCGGCGTGACTGATTCGGTCTGCAAGCACTTCCAGTGTTTCGCGGTGTCGACAATAAT